>JBCBRU010000101.1:0-19276 GCA_039819565.1 Myxococcota bacterium
CGTACATGGCGCGCTTGATGGCGCGGCGCTTCTTCCACATGTCGAACGTGTACCGGTACTACCTGTTCACGCGGCAGTCGGCCTTCCGAGCGCCTCGTTACGAGGACTGGGAAGAGGCGATGTACGAGGGCATCAACTTCCTCGAGCGGGTCATCCAGGCCCCTGAGCCGGGCACCTACTGCCTGGGGACGGACAACGTGTATCGCATTCAGCAGGACCCGGATCAGGTCTGCGAGCAGGCGTACACGGTGGGACTCGGTGCCGGCCAAGGTCGCTACTACGACAACTCTTGGACGGAGGAGTATTTCTATAAAGCCAACCGCATCGGCGACTACTACACCAAGCTCGCCGCCATCCAGCAGCTGACCTCGTCGTCCGGTCGCTTCGTCCGGGACCTCTCGGACCTCTTCGACCGGCGCGCGTTCTCGCTGGGCTATCTCCGGGTGTTCAACGACCCCCTCCTGCAGCGCTTCTCGGCCCTCGTGTCGGGTGACCACAACGGCTACCGGTCGCGTGTGGTGAGCGACGAGACCGGTGAAACCTTCGTGCGCTACATGCCCTTCTTCGACGAGAACCGCGCTGACGGCGGGTCGGTGCGGCAGTGGCTCGAGGAGGATCTCGACCGGGACGGCACCGAGGACCACCCCGAAATCGAGCCTGCCTGGACGTGGAGCCTGCAGTACTACTCGCTGGCTTGGGCTCTGGCCAACTGGAGCTCCGTCAACGACTACGCGCCGGAGTACTACCGCATGGCAAAGATCTCGATTCAGGGCACGCCGGAAGACGTGGACTACCCCGATTCGGTGACGGTGCAGACCTTCACGGATCCGGAGACGAGCATCACCTATCGGGCCCCGGTCATCGAGCCGCTGGCTGAAGGCGGAATCCTCAACCAGGAGTTCCCCGCCTACTACGGTGACGCGCGCAGCGTGCGACAGGGCAAGTTCCGCAACTGGAGCGCTGGGTCGAACATCTTGGCCGAGGCCGAGAGCTTCGTGAACAACGAGTACACACCGGCCAAGCAGGCCTGCCAAACGAGCGGCGACGCGAACGCCTGCGACCGCTTCCGCCGGGCCCGAGCGGGTCTGAACGAGCGCATCGGGTACATCGACCGGGTGCGTAAGTTCAACCGACGCGCCGAGCTCTCCTTCGAGCTGTAGGCTTGGTCCTCGCCGTCTCGGGCTCCCGAGGCGGCGAGCGCGCCTCCCTTCCTCCTTCTCCCCTCACTGAACGCTGGGCCAGGTTGGCCCCTCCGCCTTTCAGGATGACGCTTTCGGGTCATGGGGCATCGATTGGGTTCTCATCCGGTCGGGAATCCACTAGGGACGAGGCATGCGACGTCTCCTCCTCACGACCCTCCTCCCTGCCGCGGCCCTAGCCTGTTCGACCAAAGAGGAGGCTAAGGCGCCTCCCGCGGCTCCGGCTTCAGCCCCCAAAGCGGCCGCCGCGAGCCAGCCGGCTTCGGCTCCGGCGGCGCCCAAGGGGAGCGTTCAGTTCATCACTCCTCAGAATGGCTCGACGGTGTTCCCGGAAGTGGCGGTGGCGATGGGCCTGTCCGGGATGACGGTGCGGCCGGCCGGGGAGGACGTCGACGATCGAACCAGCGGGCATCACCACGTCCTGATCGACCAGCCCGAGGGGCTCGCCGCGGGGACGGTGGTGCCGGCGAGCGACAAGAGCATCCACTACGGCAAGGGACAGACCACCGCCTATGTGAATGTCCCCGAAGGTGAGCACACTCTCACTCTGCAGCTCGCCGACGGAGCTCATCGCTCCTACGGGCCGGACCTCGCCGCCACGGTAAAAGTAAAGGTTGTTCCGGCCACCGGAGAGCGCAAGGTGTCTTTCCTAGCTCCCAAGGATGGCGCCAAAGTGAAGAGCCCCGTGAAGATCAAGATGGGCCTCGAAGGGATGAAGATCCGCCCCGCCGGAGAGGATCCGCTCGACAAGACCACCGGCCACCACCATCTGATCATCAACAAGGGGCCGATCGCCATTGGGACCATCGTGCCCGCGGACGAAAACCACATTCACTACGGGAAGGGGCAGACCGAGGCCGAGGTCGAGCTGCCCAAGGGCAAGCATGAGCTCACCCTCCAGCTCGCCGACGGCATCCACGCTTCCTACGGCCCCAAGCTCAGCGCCACGATCACGGTGGAGGTCGAGTAGGTCCGAGCCCTCGGTCTGAGATCTCAGTCTTCCGCCTTGCGGCAGCTCACCACGGAACAGCGAGGAGCGCGTTCGGGCGAGACGCTAAAGATAGGGAAGAGGCTCTTCGGCGGTACTCGCCAGGTTCTCTCCGCGACCTCTTCCTTTCCCTCGAGGTCCTGTCGACACCGGGTGACGACAAGCAGCGTGTCGCCGTCGTGCCGGTTTCTGAGGGTGAACACGACCTGGCGCGGGGAGGCTTTGGAGCGAAGCTCGAGCTGGCCGTCGCAAAACGAAGACGCCCTCGCCGGCGCTGCGCTCGAGGCGAAGGCGACCGATGACAATAAGGCGAAAAGGACCCATCTCTTCACGATGAGAGGTCACTGTGGTCCGCGGAGGCCGTCAACCGGATCCAGCGGGGTCCAGGGCTAAACGGCGGCGGCCGATCTCGCGTTCCTAGCCCCGGTGGGCGTCTCGAGGTCCGAGGCGATCTCGAGCCCGGCGGTCCAGCCGATCACCATCGTGACCGGAGCGCCCTGAGGATCGAACTCCGATTCGAGGCCCAGCCGACCCAGGGTGCTTCGCCCCACCCGCTGAGGCGCCTGACCGGCGCCGGCGATGAGGGCCAGGGGAAGGTCGCTTCGCCATCCGAGCTCGAGAAGGCAGTCGCGAAGCGCGTCTCGATTTCGAAATCCCATCAGCACCACCAACGTGACCGACATCGGGGTCAGCCCGAGGACCAGATCTCGAAAGCCATCGAGATGGTGCCCCGAAACGGTGAGAAATCCCGTCGTCAAACCTCGATGAGTGACCGGGATGCCCGCCACCTGAGGGGCCAGAAGTGCGCTCGAAAGGCCCGGGACCACTTCGAAGCTCACTCCCTGCTGCCGAAGGTACAGGCCCTCTTCGCCCCCCCGCCCGAGCACGAAAGGATCCCCAGCCTTCAGTCGGACCACGTAGGCTCCCTTGCGCGCTGCCTCCACCATGAGGTGAAGGATGGTGTCTTGCTTCGCGGCGCGAGCGCAGGCCGCTCGCTTGCCGACGTTCACGACCTCCGCTCCAGGACGGGCCTGAGCCAGCAGCTCGGGGTCGAGGAGCGCGTCGTGAAAAATCATGTCGGCTCGCTCGACTCGACGGAGAGCCCCCAAGGTGAGGTATTCGAGGCGGCCGGGGCCCGCCCCCACGAGGGAGACGAACCCCGTCTGACCTTCGGGCCGCATCTCTACCTAGGCTCCCGCCGTCGCGAGCTCGGGTCCGGTGCCTAGCGAGCCCCCGTCCTCGAGGGCCTTCTGCTCGTCGATGGCGGCCTTCTCGTCCTCGTCGGAGAAGCGCACGGTCGAGCCGAGGACGCCGATGATCATGACTACGAAGCCGAAGTAGAAGAAGCAGTCTTCGAGGTTGATCCCCGACCGCAACAGGAACTGCGCGTAGCAGACCGCTCCGAAGTTTCCGCCGGCACCCACGATGCCGGACACCGCACCGAGGCTGCGCTTGTTGATGAATGGCACCACGGAGTAGGTCGCGCCCTCCGCCATCTGCACGAAGAGCGAGAAGACCACCATGGCTCCGATCGCGAAAGGGAGTACCGACATCCTCGAGAAGACGATGAGCAACGCGCCTTCCACCACCATCACGATCACTAGCCATCGCACGCGTCCCTTCAGCCCTCCGGCGAGCGAGAAGCGGTCTCCCAGGTAGCCCCCGGCCGAGCGGGCGAAGATGTTCATGAGCCCGAAGAGACTCGCAATGAGTCCTGCGCTGGCCTCCGCCAGTCCGAAGCGGCCCTGGTAGTAGGCAGCGGCTCGACCGTTCACGAACAGCTCCATCCCGAAACAGCCCGCGTAGACGAGGAAGAGGATCCACACTCGCGGATCCTGGCAGGCGGTCCAGAACAGGCCCTTTTCGCCTTCTCGCTTCTGAGGGCGCTGATCCGGGAGATCAGAGTAGTTCCCGGCCGGGCAGTCGGTGGTGAAGGTCCAATACAGAAAGGCCACGACGAGCATGATCACCGCGGGCACGAACATCGCCGGTCGCCACTTATCGAGCTCTGAGCTCGCGATGCCCAAGGAGAGCATGGCCGCGGCTACCATCGGCATGACGGCTTGCACCACGCCGCCACCCAGGTTGCCCCACCCGGCGGTGGTGGCGTTGGCGATGCCGACCACCCGCGGCGCGAACATCACGCTGGTGTGGTACTGCGTGATGACGAACGAGGCTCCGATCACTCCAATGCAGAGGCGGGAGAAGAGGTAGGTCGGCCAGTCGTAGGCGAAGCTCGACCCGGCCACCGAGATCGCCCCGAAGATGAGTAGGGCCACGTAGCTTCGGCGTGGACCATACTTGTCGCAGAAGGCGCCGATCACGAGCCGAGCCAGGATCGTCACCCCCACCGAAGCGATGAACGCGGTGATCTTCTGCGCCTTGGTCAGCTCGAGGTCGGGACCGATCGTCGCGGGCAGCAGCGGGGCATGGGCAAACCATCCGAAGAAGCAGAGAAAGAAGGCCAACCATGTCAGATGGAAGGTCCGCATCTGCACCGTGCCGAGGTTGAACAGCTCTATCCGAGTCGCTTTTTGAGCGCTTGCCATGAGACGGCAGCCAGCAATCAAGAGACCAAGTTGCGCGGCATCACGGAACCTGGCCGTTTTCCGGCACATTTCCGCCTCGGCAGATTCTTCCCGTCCCTACGAAAATGTCACACAGTGCGTCGCTGGCTTCGTTGTCCACAGGTCAATACTTCGAAATTACTGACCAAACGCTTCTGAACCGACAAATCCGTAGCTAACGCGCTGCGTCGCACGAATTCGTAGGAGTACGAAGAGGCCCTCCAGGCGGTCTCGTCTGGCTCGCTGATTGCTCCCCGTCGGCGACATGGAGCGGACTCCCCATCGCCGCGTCGTCGTGGCTGGGTACGGGATGGCGGCCCATCGCCTCCTGGTCCAGCTGAGTCGAGCCTCCGATGCTCATCTAGAGGTTGTGGTCCTCGGCGAGGAGCCACGCGCTGCTTACGACCGCGTTCACCTCAGTAACTTCTTCGCAGGTTTGACGGCCGGGGAACTGGCTCTCCAGCCCGAAGACCCTGGTCACGGACAGGGTTGGTCGACCCGGCTGGAGACCCGAGTGAAGGCCATCCATCCCGCCGACAAGGAAGTGGAGACCGCGACGGGACGCCTCGCCTACGACACGCTCGTGCTCGCCACCGGCTCCCGGCCCTTCGTGCCCCCGGTACCCGGTCATACTCTTCCGGGCTGCTTCGTCTATCGGACCTTGGAGGATCTCGAGGCGATTCGAGAGGCCGCCCAGGGGGCGAAGGTGGGTACCGTCATCGGCGGCGGTCTCCTCGGTTTGGAGGCGGCCAATGCCCTCCGTAACCTCGGTCTTCAGGTCCACGTGGTGGAGCTCGCCGGCCACCTCATGCCGGCTCAGGTCGATGCTGCCGGGGGCCGGATTCTAGCCCAGAAGATCGGAGACCTCGGGATTTCCGTGCACGTCTCGGCTCAGTCTCGGCGCATCTCTCGCTCGTCCCCGGGGCTCGAGCTGGAGCTCGCGGACCGCGCGCCCCTGCGCACCGACCTGATCGTGTTCTCGGCCGGAATACGGCCTCGCGATGAGCTCGCGGACAGCACGGAGGGCCTCGAGCGTGGACCCCGCGGAGGCTTCGTCATCGACGACTTCGGTCAAACCAGCCTGCCCGACGTCTACGCCATCGGAGAGTGCGCCTCCCACCGCGGGACTCTCTACGGCCTCGTAGGACCTGCCAACCAGATGGCGGACGTCGTCGCGGCTCGGCTCATCGGAGAGGAGGCACCGGGATTCAGCGGGGGCCCTCAACCCACCAAACTCAAGCTCCTAGGTATCGACGTGGCCAGCTTCGGCGACGTCCATGGCCAGACCGAAGGCGCCCGCAGCCTCTCCCTGAGCGACGAGGTGAAGGGGGTGTACAAGAAGCTGGTCGTCGACAAGAAGGGGCGTCATCTCATTGGCGGCATCCTGGTGGGGGACGCCGAAGCCTTCGGAACCCTCTCGGTGATGGCGGCTGAGCGCCTTCCCCTTCCGGGCACTCCGGAGTCTCTGCTGGTCCCCGCGGGCGGCGCGGAAGATCTTCTTGGCGCGGACGCCCTCCCCGATGGGGCCAATATCTGCACCTGCAACAGCGTCAGCGCGGGCGCGATAAGGACCGCGGTCCGGGACGGGCACCACACCGTACCCGCGCTCAAGGCCTGCACCTCCGCCGGTACCGGCTGCGGAGGCTGCGTCCCCTCCGTCACTTCTCTTCTGCAGGGTGAGCTCGAGAAGGCGGGCATCGAGATCGATCGAAGCCTCTGTGAGCACTTTGAGCAAACCCGTCAGGAGCTCTACGAGACCGTGCGCGTCACCGGCATCAAGAGCTTCGAGGAGCTCCACGCCCGGTACGGCAGAGGCGGCAAGGGGTGCGAGATCTGCAAGCCAGCGGTGGCCAGTATCCTCGCTTCGACCTGGAATGACTTTGTCCTCGAGCCGCGCCACGCCGGGCTCCAGGACACCAACGACTACTATCTCGCCAATATGCAGCGGGATGGAACCTACTCCGTCGTGCCCCGCGTGCCGGGAGGTGAAATCACTCCTCGCAAGCTGGCCGCGATCGCCGCCGTGGCCGAGGAGTTCGATCTCTATACAAAGATCACGGGGGCCCAGCGTATCGATCTCTTCGGTGCTCAGCTCCACGAGCTCCCCGCGATCTGGCGAGCGCTCGTCGACGCTGGCTTCGAATCGGGCCACGCCTACGGGAAGGCCCTCCGCACCGTTAAGAGCTGCGTGGGGGATACTTGGTGTCGGTACGGTGTGCAGGACAGCGTCGGCCTGGCTATCCGCCTCGAGGAGCGGTACCGCGGCATCCGTGCCCCCCACAAGCTGAAGATGGCCGTCTCGGGGTGCACCCGTGAGTGCGCCGAGGCTCAGGGCAAGGACGTGGGGGTCATTGCCACCGAGAAAGGATACAACCTCTACGTCGGCGGCAACGGGGGCATGACCCCGCGCCACGCGGAGCTTCTCGCTACGGACGTCGACGAGAAGACCTTGATCCGATACATCGACCGTTTCCTGATCTTCTACATCCGCAACGCGGATCGCCTCCAGCGCACCGCGCGCTGGATCGAGGGTCTCGAGGGAGGCTTGGATCACGTTCGTGACGTGGTCGTCCACGATCGCCTGGGACTGGGCGAGGAGCTGGAGAAGCAGATGCAGTTCCTCGTAGATACCTACGCCTGCGAATGGAAAAAGGTCCTGGACTCGCCCGAGGCTCTGCGTCGCTTCCGAACCTTCGTCAACGACGACAACGGAGATGACAACCTCACCTACGTGCGAGAGCGAGAGCAACGCCGGCCTGCCTATCCCCACGAGCGGAAGGGGCTGGAGGTGATCTCGTGACTCCCGTTCCCGAGCGGGCCTGGAAGCGGGTCTGTCCGGCCGCCGAAGTTCCGAACCACACCGGCGTGGCCGCTCGATTCGGTCGCCGTCAGATCGCGGCCTTCGTCGTCGACGGGAAGGTCTACGCTCTCGACAACGTCGATCCCGTGACCGGGGCGGGCGTCATATCGAGGGGCATCGTGGGCGACCGCGGTGGAGTCCTGAAGGTGTCCTCGCCCATCTATAAAGAGTCCTACGCCCTCGAGAGCGGTGAGAGCCTCGATCAGCCCCACGTGCGCCTGGAGACCTTCGGGGCTCGCATCGACGGAGAAGGTTGGATCGAGATCCTCCTGGAGGTGAGCTCGTGACCGAAGGTGTCATTGCGGTGACCCCGGTCGCCTCCGAACCCTCCCCCTCGGAAGGTCCGGACATCATCGGTCAGCTTCTTCGCGCGCAGGCCGAGCCATCCGCAGTCGAGGTCTTCGCGGACTGGCACGAGACCGAGTCGCATCGGCTCGAGCCCACCTATCGCAAGCTGCTCCCGGTCTCACCACCTGTGGAGGGCGAGCAGTATGCGTTCTCGGTCGACCTCGACGCTTGCACCGCGTGCAAGGCCTGCGTGTCGGCCTGCCACAGCCTCAACGGTCTCGAAGACGGGGAGATGTGGAGAAGCGTAGGGTCGCTGGTGGGGGGAACGACCCGAGAGCCCTTCCGGCAGACGGTGACCACCGCCTGTCATCACTGCCTGGAGCCGGCGTGCATGCACGGCTGCCCGGTGCACGCCTACGAGAAAGACCCTGTCACCGGCATCGTCCGCCACCTCGATGATCAATGCATCGGATGTCGCTACTGCATGCTGACTTGCCCCTATGAGGTACCGAAGTTCAGCCCCAGCAAGGGTATCGTTCGCAAATGCGATATGTGCAGTGACCGCCTTGGCGAGGGCGAGGCTCCGGCTTGTGTCCAGGGATGTCCAAACGACGCCATCTCGATCACCGTGGTGTCGACGCGAGACGTTCTGGACGACCTCACTATCGGAAACCTCGTTCCCGGGGCGCCGGATCCCACCCTGACCCTCCCCAGCACCCAGTACGTATCGAGAAAGGTCCGCCCTCGAAACACGCGAGCCGTGGACCTCGCGGATGTCGAGCCCCGGGAGGGGCATCCGCCCCTGGTGGTGATGTTGACCCTCACCCAGCTATCGGTGGGAGCCTTGGCTCTCCAGAGCGGCTGGCCCCTGCGCGAGGAAGCCCTCACGCCCTTTACCACCGCCATCGCGCTCCTTGCTCTCGCTGCAAGCACTCTTCACCTAGGACGGCCGCAATGGGCCTTTCGCGCGATCCTAGGCCTCCGGCGGAGCTGGCTGTCTCGAGAGATTCTGGCCTTCGGGCTCTTCGCCGGTTTGGCGGTGTCGTCGGTGGGGCTGTCCTGGCTAGGCGCTCCTCCGGCCTGGCAGAAAATCCTCCGTATCCTCACGGTGGGGATGGGGCTGGTGGGCATCCTGACCTCGGCGATGATCTACAAGAGCACGGGACGGCCGACCTGGAAGGGGCTGGATACACCGCTCAAGTTCTTCGCCACCGCTCTCATCCTCGGGGCCGCTACGCACCTCCTGGTGGGAGCTCTCGCGGGGGCTGAGGGACTGCAAGCTCCTTTGACGGTGCTGCTGGCGGCTTCGAGCGCCAAGCTATTGCTCGAGCTGGGGAGCCTGCGGGCCCTCGCTCACCGGGTGGAGTCGCCGCATCGGGCCGCCGCCCGGCTCCTCGTGGGACCCCTTCGCTCGTGGCTCATCCCCCGATGGGTCCTGGGGAGCGTCGCCGGCGTCGCTTCCCCTCTCTTCTATCTGAGCTCCCAGATGGATCCCGGGGCGGTGAGCGCCGTCTTGTTGTTCGTAGCGTTGCTGGTCGCAGAACTCATTCACGCACACCTCTTCTTCGTGGCGGCGGCCGCCCCGAAGATGCCGGGAGAGACTCGGTGACTTCTCTACCTATCTTGCGCGGCCTTCTTCACACCCGGTCGGGACCTCTGGGAACCGAGCTCGAGCGTTCTCCGGGGCCGAGCGGTATCGGTCAGGTCCCCCGCCGGCTCGTCCCCGAGGGCTTGATGCGCTCGGCCTGCGGGTTCTGCGGAACCGGATGCGTCCTCGAAGCTCATATGAAAGACGGTGAGGCCGTAAACATCGCGCCTCGGGCCGAGGGGCACGTCAACCTGGGCCGCGCCTGCCCCAAGGGATGGGAGGCGCTCTCTGTGCTCGAAGCCCCGGATCGAGCCACCCGCCCCCTCGTACGGCGCCAAGGCCGCCTTCGGGAAACGTCCTGGGACGACGCCGCTCGGACTTTCACCACCGAGATGAAGGCCATCTTGGACAAGCACGGTCCAGAATCCGTGGCCTTCCTCAGCACTGGCCAGATCCCGATGGAGGAGATGGCTTTTCTCGGGGCCTTCGCCAAGTTCGGCATGGGGCTGGTGCACGGGGACGGCAATACCCGCCAGTGCATGGCCACCGCCGTCGTGGCTCATAAGCGGTCTTTGGGATTCGACAGCCCCCCTTTCACCTACGCCGATTTCGAGCTGGCCAAGGTCATGGTGTTCGTGGGGGCCAACCCTTGCCTGGCTCATCCCATTCTGTGGGAGCGAGTGCTCAAGAATCCCCACGATCCTACCGTGGTGGTCATCGATCCCCGGCGCACCGAGACGGCGATGGCCGCCACCGAGCATCTGCCCGTGGCGCCAAAGGGGGATCTCGCGCTCCTTTATCTGGTGGCGCGCCGGCTGCTCGAGCTCGAGGCCGTAGATCGCGATTTCGTAGCTGCTCACACTGAGGGCTTCGACGCCTTCGTGAGCTTCCTCGCCGAGCTCGACGAGCAGGACCTGCTCACCCGCACAGGACTGCCCAGAGAGCGTATCGATGGTCTCGCGGAGACCATCGCCACCGGTGAGCGGGTGGCGTTCTTTTGGACCATGGGCGTGAACCAGAGCTTCGAGGGGGTTCGGGTCGCGCAGGCGATCATCAACATCTGCCTCATGACGGGGAACATCGGGAGACCGGGGACCGGACCGTGCTCTCTCACCGGACAGGCCAACGCCATGGGCTCCCGGATCTTCAGCAACACCACTAACCTTCTCGGCGGTCGGGACTTCCAAAACCCCGACCACCGGGCCCATGTGGCCGCGGAGCTGGGGATTCCGGTGGGGCGCATCCCTGCTCAGCCCAGCGACGCCTACGATCAAATCCTCGAGAGCGTGCTCTCCGGACGCACCAAGGCGCTCTGGTATATCG
Organism: Myxococcota bacterium; assembly: GCA_039819565.1. Lineage (GTDB taxonomy): Bacteria > Myxococcota > Kuafuiibacteriia > Kuafuiibacteriales > Kuafuiibacteriaceae > JAHQVK01. The sequence continues at coordinate 10,814 of JBCBRU010000101.1, forward strand.
CCACCAACCCTGCCCATTCTTGGATCAGTCAGCCCGACTTCCGGGACGTGCTCGGACGCCTCGACCTTCTCGTGGTGCAGGACATGTACACCACCACGGAGACCGCGGAGCTCGCGGACATCGTGCTGCCCGCCGCCGGCTGGGGGGAGAAGGACGGTACCTTCATCAACTCCGAGCGCCGTATCCAGCGTATCCGCAAGCTCCGCAAGGCCCCCGGTGAGGCGCTGGCTGACTTCCATATCTTTCAGCTGCTCGCTGAGTACTGGGGCGTCGGGGACCTCTTTCGAGAGTGGTCGAGCCCCGAGGCCGTCTTCGACATCCTGCGCCGGCTCTCGGGCGGTCAGCCCTGTGACTTCACGGGTATCGACGGGTACCGTCAGCTCGAGGAAGCGGGAGGGATTCAGTGGCCGCTTCGACCCGGCGAGAAGCTCGAAAGCCACGAGCGCCGCTTGTTCGAGGATGGTCGCTTCTTTCGTCCCAACGGGCGCGCTCTGTTCGAGTTCGAAGCGCCGCGAAAGCTCCCCGAGGCCCCGTGTTCTCGCTATCCCACGACGCTTTTGACCGGGCGGGGGTCGACGAGCCAGTGGCACACGCAAACCCGGTCCTCGAAGTCCGAAGTGCTTCGGGCGCTAGCCCCGGAGGAAGCCTACGTTGAGATCAACGTGACCGACGCGAAAGCCCTCCGTGTCGTGTCTGGGGACTCCGTGATCGTGCGGTCGCGCCGAGGCCGAGTTCGTGTCAAGGCGGTGGTGACGCCGGCGGTGGCTCCGGGCCAGGTCTTCATGCCCATGCACTATCCCGAGACCAATCAGCTCACCCTGGCGAGCTTCGATCCCTACTCCCGCGAGCCTTCTTACAAGGCCTGCGCGGTTCATCTGGAGAGCGCTGCGGGCCATCCCCGAGAGGCTCGCCGCCCTGGCTCTCGCCATGACCGACGCATCTGACCCCCACGACGTGTTCCCGGTATTCCTCAAGCTCCGGGGCAAGACCGTCGTGATCGTTGGCGGAGGAAAGATGGCCTTAGAGAAGCTCCCGGCCCTGCTGGATGCGGGAGCAGATGTGACGGTTATCGCCCCCGAAATCCTCCCCCAGGTTGCGGCCGCGAAGGTGACTTTACGGCGTCGGGAGTTCCGGGCGGGGGACCTCGATGCGGCTTGGTACGTGGTCGCGGCAGCTCCTCCCGCCGTGAATCGAGAGGTGTCCGCGGAAGCCTCCCGTCTCCGTCTCTTCGTCAATGCCGTCGATGACTTGAAGCACGCCGACGTCTACCTCGGCAGCGTAGTTCGGCGGAGCGGATTCACCTTTGCCATTTCCAGCAACGCGCGCTCCCCGGCCCTGACCGCCCTCATTCGTCGGGGATTGGAGTGGCTTCTTCCGAGCAGTCTGGATGATTGGCTATCTATCGCCGCGCAGCTGCGGAAGGAGTGGAAGAGGGACGGTATTCCCTTTGAAAAGCGCCGACCCCTCCTCCTCCTGGCCATCAATGCATGGCATGAAAGACGAGGCGAGGGCGTGGCCCGACAATAGTTGGTCACGCGTCTCGGCCTCTACCGAGAAAGTGAGCATGACGTGAAGATCCATCTGCCCCGAGGAGCTCTAGGGCTCCTGCTACTGACCAGTCTTGTCGGGACCACCGCCCACGCCGAGGAGTCGGCGCCGACCGTCGCCGAGGGAAAGCTGCCTCTCGACGCGGGAGTCAGCATCTGGACTCGCTATGAGCTCCGCGATGGATACGATGAGCTCGGCCGGTCTCGCGCCCGTTTTCTGGAGGGGGACTTCTTTGTGTATCGGGCCCGCCTCAGCCTGGTCTCGAAGCCTCTCGCCATCGGTAACTCGGGCTTCTCTACGAAGGTGGTCTTCACCCCTCAAGCGAGCGGTTTTTGGGGAAACCTCCAGGGGACCGTAGCCACCCCGACGCTCGGGATCTACGAGGGCTACCTCAGCCTCATCGGCCCCGAGCTTCGCTTGGACGTGGGCCACTTCGCCATGAACTACGGCGACGCCGTGGTCATCGGAGATCTCCGATGGCACCAGACCGCGCGCTCCTTCGACGGGGCGCGACTCCGGGTCGGAAGCGGGAACACATGGGTGGACGGCTTCTTCACGGTGCTCGGCGACGGGCTCTCGAACGGCAACCTCAGTGTGCTCGGGGGGGACTTCCTCTTCGCGGGGGCCTACGGGAGCCTGGGGGGCCTGATCTCCGGGGCTACGGTGCTCGAGCCCTATCTTCTTTCGCAGATATGGGTGGCGGACGACGCGAGCGGCCGCCCGGCGGTTCAGATGACCGCAGGCGCTCGTTTTCTGCAGAAGCTCGGCATCATCGACCTGCGAGCTGAGGCAGGCCTTCAGTTCGGACGGCGACGGCTTAGCTCGGGCGACAATCCGGAGGTCTTCGCGTACCACGCCGACCTCGAGGTTGGCTTCGTGGCCGCCCCCGGGCTGCGCCTCTCGGCCGAGGTGCTCTTCGCCTCAGGGGACGATCGTACGAGCGACAACCTGGAGTCGTGGGACGAGCTGTTTCCTACCACCCACAAGTTCCTGGGCCTGATGGATATCATCGGGATCCGGTCCAACATCGCCTCTGGCGTCATCCACGCCAAGTACGGGACCGGCCCCTTCCTGTTTAAGTTCGACCTCCACGGGTTCGTGCGTCCCGAGACGTTCGAAGGTCAGTCCTCGTTTGCTGGAGTTGAGGGAGATCTCAACGTGATCTTCAAACTCACCAAAGGAATGACGGTGCGGGGCCTCTACGCCCTCTTCATCCCCGGGAGCGATCACTTCGTCTCGTTCGAGGGTACGCCGGGCGCCTCCGATCGCATCGCGCACTACGTCGAGATTCAGTACGGCCTCCAGCTCTGAAGCCGGAGATCATCCCGCAAACCCTGTTCGAGCCTCGGGCCGAGCCGGAGGTCCGGAAGCCGCTGGGCGCGGGACTAGATGTAGTACTTCTTTCCCACCGAGACCGTCTCTTCGAAGGAGGCCGAAGCTTTTCCCACGGAGACGGTCTCCTCGAAGGCCACCGGACTCTCTTTTCCCACGGAGACGGTCTCCTCGAAGGACGCCGACGCCTTTCCTACGGAGACCGTCTCTTCGAAGGCCGCGGAGGCCTTCTTGCCAACGGAAACGGTCTCCTCAAAGGCGACGGAGTGGGTTCTGAATGCGCTGATGCTGAACGACATGGGTCTTCCTGCGCCAAGGCTATTTCGTCCTTGGCGGTGTTCGCATCATTTAAGCCTCCTCGTGTAGGTTGGAAGGCGCGTGAGCGCCAACCGGCTTCAGCGCTCCGGTTTGAGGCGTTGCCGCCGCCGGAGCCATCCCGCCCCGAAGAGGAGCAGCACCAGGAGGGACGGGTTCCCACCGACGTTCTGGCAGCTGCTCTCGCAGGTGCCGCCGTCGCAGAAGCTCTCTGGCGTGTTGCAGTCGTCGTCGCTCCGGCACCGGCTGGGGCAGCTCCCCGCCCGACACTGGTATCGACCACAGTCGATCCTCTCGGAGCCGGTGCAGCTCCCCTCGCCGTCGCACTGTCCGGGTGTGGCAGCTGCGGTGTCGGCCACACAAATCTGGCCGCAGGCAAGGCCCGGGGGCGCGAAGACGCAACCGTCGAGGGTGACCCCGTCGCATCGCCTTCCGCATTCTTCGTTGCCTCCTTCGCACTGCGGTCGGTCTCCCACAGGGGAGCCGACGCGGGGCTGGCAGGTGCCCTCGGTGCCCGCTTCGGCGCAGCTCGCGCACTGCTCGGTGCAGGCGGAGTCGCAGCACACGCCATCCGCGCAGAAGCTCGACTCGCAACTCTCATTGCGTGAGCAGCTCGCTCCTAGGGGCTCGAGGGGGCTGCAGATGCCGCTTCGGCAGTAGCTGCCCTCGGAACAGTCTTCGTCTCCTCCGCAATCGGAGGCACAGGTGTCACCATCGCAGCTGAGCTGGGCGCAGTCGAGCTGGGTCGGCTCGGGACAGGTGCCGTCTCCGCGGCAGCGGGCGGCGAAGATGGCTACTCCCGCGGAGCAGCTCGCTTCGCGGCAGCCTTGGCTCGAGCCAGGATAGATGCACTCGGTCCGAAGGCGCCCGTTGCAGGCGCCCCCGCAGGCGGAGCCATCGGTTGCGCACGGGCTTCGGCTCCCCCTCGGGGCGCCTTCGATGGGGGAGCATGTTCCCTGGACGCCGTCTACGTTGCAGGCTTCGCACTGCTCGTCGCAGCGGCTGCCGCAGCAGAAGCCATCGACGCACCAGCGGCTCTCGCACTGGTCGCGACGCTCGCAAGCTTCTCCGGTGGCGAGGAGAGCCGCGCAAACCCCGTCGCCCCGGCAGTAGGTCGCCCCCAAGCAGTCCCCATCGGACGAGCAAGACGTCATGCACGCGCCGTTCAGACAGCGGTAGGGTGCGCATTCGATACGGGTCTCGTCGGCGCAGAACTCCGAGTCTCCGGTGCAGAACTCCGCGGCCACCGCGGTGTCTCCGTCGCAGCGAGGGGCTCGACAGCGGGCGCCGGCGGGGAGATTCGCGTCCTCGGGGCACACGGGACCCTCTCCGCATCTCTCCAGGACCCCGCATGCCCCCACGGGGGAGCGGCACACCGATCCCAGCAAGATCCGATTGTCGTCGGGAGGACAGGTGGTGGAGGTCCCGGTGCAATAGTCGATGAAGTCGCAGGCGCCTCCGCTGGGTCGACACACGGTGCGACTCGAGGCCAGGGTGTCGGCCGGACACGAGGTCGACGTGGCCACGCATCGCTCCGCGAGGTCGCAAGGTCCGTGAGCGGGCCGGCAGATCACGGACGCAGCGGCCGCTACGATCGGTCCGCATCGACCGTCCTCGGATCCGCCGTCGGCGACGGCACACACCTCGCAGAGACCGTCGCATTCGCGGTCGCAGCATATCCCCCCCACGCAGCTCCGGGAGATACAGGCCGCGTCGGCGGTGCACGCGTCGCCGGCGGGAGCGCCCAGGTTGAGGAGGCGTACACTCCCCGTCCGGGGTCCGTTGATGGTCTGATCGCCGGGGGCACCCACAAAACCAAGGGTGGCGTCTAGGCTAAGGGTGACCGATTCGCCGTAGGCGTCTCCGCTTCCGGGGCTCGGCGCAGATACTTCTACGGGGCTACTCCACGCTGTACCGGTCCTCGTAAAGAGATAGCTGGCGCCAGCGTCGACCACGCCGAGCGGATCCACCGCGGGGGCACCGACCAGGAGCGTATCGCCCGCGAAGGAGAGGGCGATAGAAGCCCCGAAAGCATCCTCCACCCGCGGTCCGGAGCGGAGGAGTTCGGCTTCGAAGGTCCATACGCCCAGGGGATCCTGTCGATAGATGGCAAGGGACCCGTACCGGACCGACGTAGACGCGGTGGTGGTGGGGCTTGCCACGGCGGCCCGGGTCATGTCCGCGGACAGCGCCAGGGTCGAGCCGAAGTCTGCGAAGCCGAAAGTAGCGGGCGGGGTCAGGGTCGCTTCGAGTGTCCAGCTGCCCGTCGAGGGCTGACGACGGAAGACTTGCGCCTGACCCTGAACCCCCGCGTTCGGCCCGCCGATCACCGCGAAGTTTCCATCCCACGAAAGGGCGACGTCGCGGCCCCACTCGGTGCCCACCGAGGTGCTCGGAGCCAGGATCGCCTCCTCCGTCCACACCCCAGCCGTCTCACTGAAGATCCGCGCCGAACCCGCGTCCACCACTCCGTTTCGGTCGTCGTGGGGGGCTCCGGCCACGAGCCGGCGTCCGGTGGGTTCGATGTCCACCGACATCCCAAGCTCGTCGCCGGCCTCGGGCGCGGAGTGGTAGAGGGTGGTCGATAGTTGCCAAAAGGTCGGGCTCACCCGGTCGAAGACGTAGACGGCGCCCTGTCGAGCGAAGCCGGTCAGGCCGGTTTCGCCCGAACCCACGACGACCCGGGTGCCGTCGCCGTTGATGTCGACAGCGCGGCCGAAGGCCTCCCCACCAAAGGAGCCGGGCCCGTTGAGGGTGAACTCCAGCGTCCACCCGCCGGTCGCGGTCCGCGTGTAGAGGTACACCGCTCCTGTGGCGATGCCGCCCACGGCCTGGCCGGGTGAGCCCACCGCGAGGCGTTGTCCATCATCCGAGAGGGCCACCTCCTCGCCCAGTCGCCCGCCGGAAGCCGCGAAGAGGGGCACCAACTCCGCGCTCTCTCGGGCCGCGATGGGTCGCAGAGGGGCTACCGTGCGGCGCTCTGCGGGGGGAGCATCGGGCGGACGGCAGCCGTATCCCAAGGCCGCCCCGGCGCCGAGCACGAGGACGATGAGAGGACATCGGGAGATCAATGCGAACAGGTGCTTCGGCTCGAAGCCGCGGAGCTTCAGCCCCCCGTCCTCGTTGACGCGAGCGCGTGACGGGGTGCGCAAGATCCGCCGATGGGTATGGGCTGCGTCAGGAATATCGCCCTTCCCGCATACCCGTCTCGGTGGACGTCACCATCCGAACCGCCATCGTTGCGAGCTTGGGCCTCGCCTGTGGGGTAGACACCGCCGAGGTCGAGACCAGCGCTCGAGCGCTCGGAGGGACTCCCGCCTTTCGAAACCTCTCGACCGTCTTTGGCTGGCCCGACGCGGACCCTGCCTCCACTTTTGCCCGTCGGTGTCCCTCGGGCGGAAACCGCATTCCGAGTGGCGCATCTCAGGTCCAGACCTGCGGGCTCGCCAACCCTCGGGGCTGTCTTCGCCGCGTCACCGTGGACACGACGGAGTTTCCCGAGGCCGTGTGCGGTGACGGTAGCCCCGCCGTCTTCTATGTTCGCAGGGGCCGCACCAACCCTGCCACGGGCGTGGCGGAGCACAACCGCTGGATGTTCCACGTCCAAGGGGGAGGGCGTTGCGACAACTATGAGGACTGCCGAGACCGGTGGTGCGGGGACCAAGGCGCGATCTATAGCGCGAACAAGATGAGCACCGACTGGACGGGGGATGGTGTGCTCGACGTTCCCGAGCTGGGGAGCGTAGCCGGGATTCACAGCCCGGGAAGCAACAACCCTTTCGCCAGCTGGACCCATGTCTTCTTCTACTACTGCAGCTCCGACAGCTGGATGGGACGAGGAGACGCCTCCTACGGGGGGCTTCTCGCCCCCGGGCCCAGGTTCTCGGTCGAGCACCGCGGCCACCAGATCATGGAAGCAGTGCGTACCATGCTCAAGAAAGACAGCGCAGATCCGGCCTGGGTCCCCGACTACGACGAGTCTCATGGGGCGAGTCAGGGCGCTCTCATCCCGGACTTGGACCACGCCGAAGAGGTGTGGTTCACCGGCACCTCTGCGGGAGCCAAAGGCGCGATCATGAACGCGGACTGGTTTCTGAGCGCCGTCCCTTCCACGATCCCCAAGCGCGTAGTGCTCGACGCGAACCTTCGCCCCAGCGAAACCCAGCTCGCGGCCGAGGACATCCAAGTGGACCTGGGCTGCGATGGGAACTCGGACCTTCCCTTTTGGAACTATCAGCTCTCCCAAGAGGCTCAGAGCTGGGGGGGAGGCTGGTACGACGACGTCGACGCCTTCGTGGACGAGAGCTGTCGCGCCCATCTCGAGCCTCTAGGGCGCATCGGGGAGTGCAGCCTCATGCCCTCGCTTCTCAGCGACGGTGAGAGGGTACCCGTCAACCCGCCACCGGCCGTGTCGTTCACGCCCTTCCTCAGTCACCCCGTCTTCCTCCGTCTCGATCTACAGGATCCGCTGGTGGGGCGCGTGTTCCTGGAGCCGCTCGACAATGGAGCTTGTCTCAGGAAGGGGCCCGGCCTCCTCCCGCCGCGGACCGACGAGGGTGACTTCGTCCGCATCATGAGGGCTACCCTGGAGGAGCTGAGCGGCTCTGTGCTGTCACGCGTCACGGGCGTGTTCGGGCCCCGCTGCGGAAGGCATGTGGGGCTCGAAAATGGGCCCGCCTATCTCCAGCACCGCACTCCGGACACCGTCGGAGCCGCCGCGGTTGGGCCCGACGCGAGCTTGGCCGAATCTCTCGAAGCCTGGAGAACCGCCGCCATGCCCCTCAACCCTCTCAACTTCGCTCTCTACCGTCGGCTCGACACCGATGTGCTCAACCCCAAGTATTCGACCTGCCCCTAGATGCGCCGATTCCTGCCCAAAGAGTGCCGGCTCGACGCTAGAACCTCGCCACAGGAGTCTTGATCGATTGACGCGGGCCCTCGCCGACCCGGCCCGCACCGCGGCTTACGGCCGCCCTTCCGCCCTTCCGGGCTCCCGCGTGGCACTTGCTGCGACGTCAGTCGCTGGGACTCACCCAACTCCCCGCGGAGCGGCACGCCCCTGGCCCACGAGGACTCCGCCTCAAAACGTCAGAACCCCTGTGGCGAGGAGTTAGTCCTGATAGGGGACTAGAGAGCCGAACCGCTTATTGAGCCGCGCGATGCATCCCTCGCGCAGTCATGAGGTTGGCGACGGCGGCGCTACGGTTGAGGTCCAGCTCGCATTTGCGAGTACCCCTATACCGGGCACGACGTCCTTGAAGACGCCCA
>JBCBRU010000102.1:0-19192 GCA_039819565.1 Myxococcota bacterium
GCAGGCGTCGGTGGCGGTGGAGGTGTGAAGCCCCCGCCGCACCGGCGTCGCTGGAACCACGCCGCTGAGGGTGTAGGTCCCCCCGCCCGAAGCCTGGCCGGTCTGGCTGGGGTCGTTTCCGCCCCCGGCTGGCCGGGCCGCGTTCGGCTGTCCGCACATCCAGTACCCGCGGCTGCCCCCCACGAATTGGTTGGGGACGGCCACGAACTGGGTGCAGTAGCCCCCAAACCCACTCTGACCGGGCGCGGTGATGCATCCGTAGTCCGCCGCCTCGGCCGCGGTCAGGCCGGGGATGATCGGCCCCCCGAAATGGAGCTTGCCGTTCATGGCCGCCCCCGCGCGCACGGGGCAGGCGAACTCACAGCTGAGCCCCCCGTACTGAGCGCCGCATCCGCAGCTGAGCTTGCCAAACAGGGCGGGGTTGGCCGACGTGAGCACCGCGTCCGGGTTTTGGGTGTAGCCCGGGCAGAGCTGGGGGAAGGCCGCCGACTCGTTGACGCATCCTCGGGTGTACGGCGTCGCTTCCGTGGCCTGGGTGAACCGCGAGGACACGAAGCCGACGGAGTCCACCGCCACGCCCGTCCCGGACGCAAAGCTACAGTCGATGTTGGGCACCGAGGGTTGCGTCCTGTCCGCGTCCTGTTTCGTCGACTCCTCGCAGCCCGCCTGCCCCGCGCAGGCGCGGGCTGAGCACTGGTTGAAATCGTGCTCGGGGGCGGTGGAAGCTCCGCCGAGGACGCTCGCCGCGACGTACTGATTGCCGGTGCCGGTGCCGATGCGGGCGCACTTGAACTGGCTCGCGTGGTTCATGCCGCGCCACGGAGTGTCGCCGGGGTGGGTTCCGTCGTCCGCCACCGGCGCGAAGGGCACGAGCCCTGCCGCCCGCAGCGCGCACACGTCGGAGTCCTCGACCGCGTCCCCGTCCGCGCTCGCCCCGGTGGTGACGGGGGGGAGGAGATCGCAGCTCCCGGTGCTGGCGTCGCAGCTGAACTGCGAGAAGTCGAAGCTGTTGAGGCTGGCCAAGGGGTTGGCGGTGTCGAAGCTGGACTCCCGGCGGCGGGTGCACCCTCGCCAGTAGTCGGCGGCGGCGTTGTCGTAGGTCAGGGGGAAGTCGGCCTCGCAGCGCGAGCGCTCCTCGATGATGTAGCGCCCCGGCCGGGTCCCGGAGCCCGACGACAAGAATCGTCCGGTGTGGGTCTCGACGAAGTAACTCACCGCCCGAAAGAGAAGCTCCGCGTCGGTGGAGCCGGGAAGGCGAGCGCGATCCAGCACCTGCTCTTCGGCGAGGTCCGCCACCATGTTGGCGTTGAAGTCGGCTTCGGGAGTCACGCAGGCCTTCGTCAACATGTTGAGCTCCGCGGCTCGGAGCTTGCGGCCCCCCAAGGCTGGAAAGACGGTGTCCTCGGAGCCGATCGCGTTGTCGCTTTCGAGCTCCGCGCTCTCCGCGAGGGTCACCGAGATCGGCCCCGCCGCGCACTCCGTGGGGAGATCGCCCGGGGCCCAGTCCCGGACCACGCCGTCGCTTCCGCACAGCCCCACGTCGCGTCGCTGGCCGTATTCGTTGACGAGCCGGATGCGATCGACCTCACGACGAGCGCACCGGAAGTTGGCCAGGACCGCTGCATCGGGGCCCCCGCTCGGCCCCTGCTGCGCGGACTGGTAGGCGTTCTCGGCGATGAAGTTGATCCACCCGTCTCCATCCGCGTCGCACGCGGTCGCCTGTCGGGTACCCCCGGTGGGCATGAAGTAGTCGTCCTGGGTCTCGCAGAAGCAGTTCCCGATCTGGTTTCGCCAGGGCCAGACGCGATCCCCCTCGCCTTCGCTGTTTCCGCAGGTGACGTTGCACTGGGTGCAGGCACCGCCGAGCACGGAGCGGGCTTGCCCCGCGGGGCACGGGCTCGTCTGGCAGCGAGGGCCGGAGTCGGAGTTGTAGGCGCAGAAGGTGTCGGCCTCGCACACGCACTGGTTTTCGACGAGGGCCCCGTGAATCTCGCCGCTGCCGCAGGAAAGAGCCCCGCAGGAGACGCACTGGCCCGACTCGGTCATGGCCTGGCCGGCCGGGCATCGGAGGCGGCACTCGGGGGGACGACCGTCCTGGGCGTAGTGGCAGAACTCCCCGTCGAAGCACTGGGTCTCGCCGCAGGCCTCGACCTCGGTGCACTGGCCGGTGCGCGGGTCGCGAGCCTTGCCGTCGGTGCAGTCACCGCAGAACGCTCCGCTGGGGCCGTCGACGCAGCTTCGAGAGAGGGCGTCGCACTGGGCTTGGATCCCGGCGGCGCCGGCGCAGGTGGCGCCGCTGAGCACGCAGGTCCCATTGTCATCGGCGTAGCCCGGCTCGCAGCTGCCGCACTGCGCGTCGTCGGCGGTGGTGGCTCCTGGGGTGCAGCTTCGGCGCGCGAGCCCGCAGCCGAGGGTCTCGCAGGTGGCGACGCAGGTGGTCCCGCCGCTCACGTCGACGCAGACCCGGCCTGCGGCCTCGCAGGCGAGAGCGGCCGACGTCGGCTCACCTCCGGCGGTGAAGCAGCTCGGGGTGGCGAGGGGAACGCAGGACTGGGTGGCGGCATCCCATACGAAGCCAGCTACGCAGGTTTCCGGGACGCAGAACGCGTCCTGGGCCGGGTCGGCGGTGGTGGCCTCGGTGCAGGCCTGAAAGGGGAGGCAGGTGAGGTCGTCGCAGGACTGGGGAGCGCGGCAGGCGAAGGCTTCGTCGTCGCAGAGAAGCCCCTCGCCGCACTGCGCGTCCGCCGTGCATCCGCAGCTCTCCGGCTTGTCCTCCGCAGGGCAGCTTTCGCAGACCCCGGGAGCCACCTCGGCGTTACAGAAGTTGTCGCCTCCACACTGGCCTTCGGCGTCGCAGGGGCAACCCGCAATGTCGCTCGAGCATGTCCGGCAGGTCGACTCGGCATCGCAATAGAGGTTGGCGTCGCAGGTGTCCTGCGGGCCGCAGGGGCAGTCGACGGCGCCGTCCACGCAGGTGTCGGCCACGCAGGTGCCCGCTTCGCAAACGAGCCCTTCGCCGCAGCTCTCGTCCGGCCCGCAGGCACACATGGCCTCCCCCACCGGGCACGCCGCGCAGAGGCCGTTCGTCCCGCAGGTCGCCCCCGCGTTGCAGTCTCCGCTCTCGAGGCAAACGCAGCCGGGCTCGCCCCGGGTGCAGTCGGTACAGGTCCCTCCGACGCACTCACCGGTCGTACAGGCGCCTTCGACGCATCCGCAGCCCACGAGCCCCGGGGAGCACGCCGTACAGAGACCTTCGCGACACTGGGTGAGATCTTGGGCCGCATAGAGCGGCGTAGCTTCGCAGCTGGAGCTGGCCTCGCAGGCGGTGCAGACCCCGTCGAGGCAAAGCTGGCCCACCGGGGAGCATTCGGCCGCGGTCGTGCAGGAAGCCGCCTCGGGGCTCGAATCGCACCCGCTCAGGACAAACGCGAAGACGACGAGGAACGTATTGAGTATGGCCAGAACGACTTTCCTGGCCGTCGGGGAGGATGGAGGAGAGCTCATGCAGGATGAGCCGCGGTCTCCCCACGAAACCCGCCACGGAAAGGAGGCGCGGCGTCGAGGAGGGCGGAGAGCGCGGCGCCGAGGACCAGTCCGGGCACTTCGGGGGAGGACGGACGCCGCGGGGGACGAGACCGGACATCGCGGAGGGTGAGGCCAGAGCTCGTGAAGGCTGCAGCCCCGCGGCGGGGCACCTGTTGCCGACCACGTCCATCGAACGTCTGCTCACCCAGCTCCGCGATCGCGGGCGCACGGCGTCGGCTCGTCGATCAACCAGTCCTAGAATCGTCCAGTAAGGCCAAAGAACGGCGCTCCGGATGGGCTGACCCACGCCGTCGGCAACGCGCTCCTGGTTTCCGACTCGTCTCGTTCATAGGCCAGCAAGTTGTACGCGCCAAGTCCACTCCACAGTATGCCGAAGCCCAAGGCCCCCAGGCCTACAGCTATGCCCGAGTCATGACGCCTCGAGCTCTCCTCGGCCAAAGCGATCGTACCGAGCACGAGGTGGGAAACTCCAATGCCCAACTGAACCCCGCTCCACCCTGGGTCCACCTGGCCCGTCTCATCTTTCTGGAACTGCGCGACGAGCGGCACGACCTCCGCCGCGACAACTGCAACAGAGACGACGGCCAGTGATACGGCGAGCAATTCGGGTTCCTCCCCAAGCGAAGATGCGGAAGCTCGACTACTCCAAAGAACGGCCATGATTCCAGCAGCGAGGTGAACTCGTATCTTCGCTCCGCCTGCCATCTTCCCCTCTTATCCATCAACGGGTCGGTCTCGTGTGCCGAATACCGTGGCGTTCACCTGCGGGGCCCTACCAAACATCACCCCTCTGGGGTGTGGCCCCGTCGTGCTACGGATGGCTCGGCAGCTGAGCCTTTCGCTACTCCCACCCGACCGTCCCAAAGACTTCATCCACGCGGCCGGACGGCTCAACCCTTCCACCCCGAAGTCGCCAGATCCACAAGTCCGACCGATAACATGCCTCATCCACCTCGGAGAACCGAAGGAAGAGGTAGTCCCCGCTCCCATTCTCGCCGATTGCGACCGCGAACTCGGGAAACTGAAGACCCCCGCTCCAAAGCAAACGTGATTCCTTGAGGACGTGGTTACAGGTCCGCGAGATGTGCTTCCGGGACTCCCGATTCTCAACGGGGAAAAGATGCCAATGCTCTCCAGCGATCACGACTGAACCTCCGTTTTCACGCAGCATCTTCACCCGGTAGGCCGACGGAAAACGTCGACCAAGCTCGAGTTCAAGTGCCGTCATCTGGTCTTCAGGGAGCGGGAAAGGCATGCGCGTACCTGTCTGCCGGACACAATACGTTTACCTGCAGGGCCGGCCCCGTCAGGTGCAACGGAGTCCCATGAGAAGGCCCACCGTGCAATCGTCTTCTACCTGACTTCTCTTTCCCACCGCCAGGGCGGTGGCCGTTCTTCCTTGAGGGCTACGAACAAAGATGCCGCAGGACTCCCATGCGCATTTCAAATCGGCCTTCTCGCCAGGTACACGAGGAGATGCTTGAGCTGGAGACTCAAGAAACTCTCCACGTCCCGACTCCGACCGAGGTGGCGAGGATCTTCGAGCGTCAGCACGTAGCATAGCGCCGTCGTGGCTCCGACCCCTGAGGTCTGCCGCAGCCGCGACGTCGCCGGGTAGCGGGCACACGCGTCCTCCACCGCCTGATCCAGGATGCGGCTCTTCTCAGAATGGACGTCGATGACTTCGAGGAGCTCCGCCAAGACAGGGAACAGCTCCTCATCCAGCTCTCGCGGACACCCTCGGTGAACTTGGTCGTGGAGCTCGTGGGCATCGCCGACCCAGTGCCTTCAGGAAGCCTCGGACTGAATGGACCATCTGTCTTCGGGAAGCCCATCTCGCGCCCGCAGCATCGTCCATTCCTCTATGTGCCGTCTCACTTCGATGCTGAATCGGCGAAAGGAGCGTGGGATCTAGTCCCCTGTCGGAGGTACCTCCCATTGTCGGCGATAGTCCGCACCGTTGACCCAAAGATGGTGCAGGAGGATGGAAAGTTTACCGCTGTGGCCACCACGCCCTTCTTCCCAGCGAGGCGATGTCGGTGGCCCGGAGGCCGAACGGTCAACCCTTGCTATGAGTCAGCCCTAGGCTCTGTGCTGACCTCGATGGCGTGGAGAGTGAGGTCACGATCCACCCTCTTCAGGTTCCTGCGCGGGGCCCTCTTGAGGGCCTCGGTCGCGATGCGGTCGAGGTCGCGCAGGCGCCCCCGCGGTCGCGTATGCATGAGCGCGAGTGCATCCGAAACTGAAGAGGTCGGGCGCGCCGGAGACAGGCTGGAGGCGATGGTGGATGCGCTCCACGGCGTCCTCCGGGCGCGCCTCGCCGAGACTCAGACGGCACCCGATCCGAGGCAAGAGCCTCCGATTCTTCGGCAACACGAAACGCTGGGCGCAACATCACTGACATCAAGGACGGGCCGGCACCCCGAGCAGGGTGCCGACCTCGGGCTCAGTAGACCGTGAAGTCCGTGTAGAAGACGTAGAGCTTGATGTCGGTGAGCTCGTTCAGGTTCACGTCGAGGTTTGCGGCCTCGTCGCGATGATTGAAGATCAGCTCCCAGTGGTCGTTCACGAGGGGGAGATCTCGGAGCCGATAGCTCCGATAGACCTCTGTCGAGGACGACAGCTCCACCGGTCGCTGCGCGTTGAACGCCGGATTGATGACCGCGGTCCGGTTCGGGAATCGGAAGAAGCTCTGCCCCCCCGCGATGGTCTGCACCGACGAGGTCCCCTTTTGCTGGAGATACACCCGTCCGATGAAGTCACCGTTGTCATTCCCCTCCACGTTCGCCTCCACGTAGAAGATCTTATGGTTCCTCGTGATCGGCGAGACCTCCTCGAGCCGCGTGGAGAACGGGAGGGAGATGTATCCATCCCGGTTCAGGAAGCGCGGGTTGAGGATCCGCTCCCGCATCCGGGCCGCCCTCTCGTCGGCGCTGAGGGCCAGCCCCTGATCGTCGACCCTCGGGACCTGCAGGATGTCGTCGACCAGAGAGATCTGGGTCACCCGGAGGTCCGGATTCCCGAACTGCTCCTCAAAGGAGAGGAAGGCGTTGCGAAGGTCGGCAACATAGTTATCCAGGTTGTAGTCCCCGAAGGAGACCATGCGGGTCAGGAACAGCTGCTCCCGAGCTGCGTAGGACTGACTCGTGTAGTACTCGTAGACGAGGGTGAGGCGGTAGGCTTCCCGGAGCGCGTCCTGAAACGACAGCTCGGCGTTGAGCACCGCGTCGTTTCTATAGATGCGCACGTTTGGGTTGTTGCGCGCGGCCTGAACGTTGACGGCCAGACCAATGGCCTCCTCCTGTTCGAGCTGGATGCGCTCGGCCTGAGCCCTCAGCTTCGAAGCCTCGGACAGAGCGAGGGTCATCCGAAGCTGCGCGGCGAGGAGGGTGAGCTCCAGCTCGCGGAGGCTGAGCATGATGGAGCGGGTCTCGCCGATGAGCTCCGCCTGAGCGATCTCGCACTGGGAGAGGTCCCCGGCCAGAGCCGTCGCGCTCTCGAGCTCCGCCTTCTCCTCCCGGAGATCTCGGGCCACGGCCTGCTGCACCTGAGCCGCAGCCTGCTCCCCCACCCCGGTGGCGAGGACGACCTTCGAGGCCACCACCGCGGCCGGACAAGAGAGCCCTTCACACACGAGGGTCTGAGCCACCGAGGATGCCGTCTGGAGCCCCTTCTGGACCGCCTCTAGGATCTCCTGGCTTCTCAGAATATCCTCCTCGATGGAGAAGCTTCCTTTGGCCGTCTGAAAGCGTAGCTGCGCGAGACCATTCGTGATCTCGCAGACCGCGTCGACCCGATCCTGCTGGATCCGCGCCCGCTCGTAGACGTTGTCGATCTCTCGCATCACCCGCTGGACCTCGACCCGCGCGATGTCGAGGTTGACGATCGCGGAGTGGATGGAGCCGTTGCCGACGTAGCCGCAGGGGTCACCGTAGAGCGCGTAAACATCGTCGAGGTACGCATACTGCCGGGTGGCCGGATAAGTATTGCCGTCGACCCCGGTGAAGAGTCCGCAGATCTCGCTGAGCTGAGACTCGTAGGTCCTGTTGAGGCGGGTCAGCTCGGCCTGGAAGCTCGCGTCGTCGCTGTCGAACTCCCTCGTCTGGGCGAGAGCGGCATCTTCGCGACGCCGGGCCGACTCGAGCTTGTTCTGCGTGAACTGATAGATGCGCTCGAACGCATTGATATCGATGTTCGCACCGCCCGTCCCGAGGGCCGGGAAAGGTACGTAGTCGGGCGCGAAGCCGAGGATGTTCACGTCGTCGGTGATGCTTCGGTACACGTTGGAGAGATCGAGGAGCGCCATCGAGTAGCGCTGCTGCGCCTTCTCCAGGGCCACGAGGAGCTCGGGACGATTCGCGCCCTCCGACAGCTCGTAGAGCCTCAGGATGGTGTTGGTAAGGGCGATCGACTCGAGATAGGTCGCATTGTAGGCCCGGGTGGCCACGCGCCGGGCGAGGTCCGCCCGGTTGAAACCTTGATAGCGCCGGGCGATCTCGGCCCACGCCCGAGAGCGTTGGGTCGAAGCTCGGATCAGCCGGTCGAAGTACACCGTGACCGTATCCGAGGAGAGGAAATTCGACCGTGAGCCCACGGTACCCGAGTCGAGGGCGGCGGATATGACGGAGCTGATGCCGTAGAACCTGTCGAGAACCATCGAGTAGTACTGCACCGCCTGATGGAGGGTGAACATCTCGTAGCCCGCGATGCCGGATACGTTGATGCCGTCGTCTTCGAACTCGGCCCCTTGAAAGCCCGCCGTACCGATCCCGGCCAGGTCGAAGCGAGACTCGAAGGCGTTGGTATAGGACTGATCGCCGAGCATGATGAGGAGCTCCGAGTAGAGCTTCTCGAAACCCTCCCGGGAGCGCTCTCCCGGCACCGCGGGGCTGACCGCAAAGCTCTCCTCGAGATAGGTGTAGAGGGTGTCGTCCGACGCCCCTCCCCGTTCGGCGTCGTCGAAGTAGGTCTCGTAGATGTGGAGCAGGCAGTCCGTCCGGGCCCGCATGGCCTCGATCTCTTCGGGGTCGTAGCAGTAGGGCACCGCGTTCGCGATCGGCTGGCACACGCTCGGGGTGAATCCCAGGCTCGTCCCCTCCCGGTTGACGAAGCGGGTGCGGTAGCGGAACGCGTCGGCCAGCGCCGGCCGAAGCGCGGTGAGGCCGACGTCGGTGGCGTTCGCGGGATAGAAGACCTTCCCCGCTCTACGGTCGAGGGGGTCTTCGTCGCAGCTCGACGCCCCGCCGTCGCAGTTCCACACCGGGTTCACTTGGGTCACGACGGCTCCGGACCGGGACCAGTTGCTGAGGACGCTCCCGCACGTGCCGGTGTCCTGGCAGGCGTGGCCGGTGATGCGGGCATGCTCCGAGGTGGGCGCGGTGAAGAAAGTGACGTTGCTCTCGAGAGGACACTCGACGCGGCTGTCGCGGTAGCGGTTGCCGCAATCGGTGGCGTCCGCCCCAAAGGCGCAGCTCGCTCCGCTGGAGCCCGCTCCGCCGTCCGAGCACACCCCGTCGCGGGCGGAGCTACAGCCGTCGTGGTTGTTGAAGCCCCCGCTGCCCCAGCAGGAGACGTTGTCCGCGCCTCCGTTGAAGAGGCCCGTCTCTTCGCACAGATAGTGGACCTCCTCCTGGGTCCCGTTGCTGCATCCGGCCACCGTGCCGGTGGGAAGAGGGAGCCGTGTGCCGGTCCCTCCGTTGATGAGGCGAGCCACCGCGATGGGGGCGCTGTTGGTGGTGAGACGGTTCAGGTTGAGATCCGCGAGCACCTCGGCCGAGCAGGTCAGCTCGGTGCTCGGGGCGAGATCCACCAGCTCATTCGCCCCTGGCGCCAAAGCCCCTTCGTAGGCATCGGGGACACTGTTTCCGTTGTCGTCGGCCCGATCGATGTCGACCGGCCTCCGCTCGAGGATCATGTACCCGTAGGCTTTGAGACTCTCCCCGCCCAGGAAGGAAGGATAGGTCTCCCGGAAGAGCAAAAAGATGCGGCTCTGGTCGATCATGGCCCCGTCCAGCAGGCGGACATGCCGCCGGATCACGTCCCCGTTCGGGATGGGATTGCCCCGAGCCAAGGATCGGTTCTCGACCTGAATCTCGGGAAGGATATCGTCGATCGGATTCTTGAAGTTGGGGAGCCTGAGATCGACGCACCACTTCTGCTTGGGGAAGCCGGCCACGGTCTCGGTGCCCTCCTCGAAGCCGGGAACGAGCCAGGGGAGGGTTCGCTCCGCGAAGCCGGCCACGCAGGTCTGGCCGGGCCGCTTCGGATAGCGAGCTCCCACGTCCACTTCGAGCTCGAGGCCGTCCTCTTCGAACGCGTTGGTCGCGGTCTGGAGAAAGACCACGCAGTGCCCCTGCACGTCGGCTGCGCAGGAAGCGTCATCCCCCGGATCCGCAGCAAAGCGGAGGGTGACGGCTGGGTTCCCGGGATAGTGGAGCGCCTCCTCGGAAGCGACCCGACCCTTCAGCTCGGTGGGCTTGGTGGGATCCGGGCTGTAGACGTTGAAGGCCATGGGAAACACCGTCGAGCCGGCAGGGATGGGCTCCCCGAGGAGATCGTCCACGTAGGTGCGGGGAAAGCCGCCCACGGCGCCATCGCTGAAGAGGTAGCAGGCGCCCCCCACCGCGGTGCACTCGTCGACCACGGAAGGCCACCGCCACTGCTCAGATTCGGTGGCCTCGAGGATCGCGGCCATCTCCGGCCAGCCCCCGCCCATGTTGCCGTTGCGGAATGCGCCCCAGGCCTTGATGAGGCCGTTGGTGACCTCGAGCTCGTTGGCCGAGCGGCCCTCGATGGTGGCGCGATCGCGGTCGAGCCACCCCGTCCCGAGAGGGGAGGTGTCGATGCCCTGGTCTTCGAAGTTCGCGAAGTAAACCATCTTGCCGGCCCACTGCCCTTCGGCCCGAGCGACGTAGCTCAGGTTGATGGTTTCCGTACCGAGCTCGCTCTCGAGCTGAACGGCGCCGCGCCACCGGACCGCGCTCACCCCGGTGGGGGCGAGACGCACCGTGATCCGAGGGCAGCTGTTGTCCCGCGCGCAGTTGGCGTTCGCGGTGAAGACGGTCTGGTTGTCGGCGGTGATGTCCCCCGTGGGGCCCATCTGGACCCACCACAGTGGGCAGTCGGCGCTCGAGCAGCTGCCCATCTCGCTCAGCCGCTTGGTCTCCGTGTTCCCGGTGTCGTCGACCAAGATGTGTTCCGACTTCGTCAGAGTCACCCGGATGGCTTCGTCGCTCTCATTGACCACGTCGAAGGTCTTTACGAGGCTCACGTTCGAGAAGCGGAGGTCCGTCTGGTTGACCGATAGTCGGCCCGGGGTGGTCGGGGTCACCTCATTGCTCTCGCTCGCCCGGGGCATGCAGTAGCCGAGCTCGCCGTCCGGGGCGTCGCACAGCATGGTGTCGGGGCAGTCGTCGGCGCCGGCCGCACACGACTGGCGGCACACCTTCAGGTGGCAGCCGAGACCGTCCTCGCAGTCGGTGTCCACTTCGCAATTCGAGTAGAAGTAGCCTCGGATGCACTGCATGAAGTCGGGGCACTGGGCGTCCGCCACGCAGACCTTCCGGCTGCTTCCCGCCTCGGTACACTCACCCTCCTGGCACACCAAGCCGTCCAGGCAGCCCGGGACAAGCCCATCGGCGTCACAGTAGAGGGTGGTGCCGTCAGCGAGGGTGACGTTCTCCGTGCAGGGCGTGTGGCACTGGGGGTCGGCGGGAACGGAGCGGTTCTGAATCTCGGGATCTCCCGTACAGAGCCCGTTCATGCAGCTCAACCCCGGGAGGCATGAGTTGGCGTCGCACTGACAGCCGATGGTCCCGAGATCGCAATACACGCAGGTGGCGGGGAAGGCCGCGGTGTCGCAGCGAGCGTTGGCGTCGCAAGTTCCGTTGTCGTAGCAGGCGCCGCCGATGCGTCCGCGTTCGTCCACGCACACCGTCCCGGCGCAGCTGAGGCCGACGTTGCAGCCCCCCGCGAGGCAGTCACAGCCCTCGGATCCAGGGATACACTCCCGAACCTTGCAGAGGCCATCCATACAGACGGCTCCATCTCGGCATCCGGAGCCGTTGAGGCAGGCGCAGCCCGGCGCTCCCGCCGGACAGGCCTCGAGCTGACAGACTCCGGCCGTGCAGCTGAGCGGCTCCTGGCTTGCGGTCTGACCGCAGGTTTCGTTGAGGCACGCGCACCCCTCGGTACCGAGGGGGCACGTGGGGGTGAGGCACGCACCGACCACGCAGGACAAGCCCGCGCTACACTCGCCGGAAGGTAAGCAGGCGCACTCCGCAGACCCCGGCTCGCAGTCCGAGGCGGAGCCGTCACAGGCCGCGAGAAGGGCGAAGAAGAGCGAGAGGACGAGATAGAGCCGACGCATGACAGTCTTCCTTTGGTTGTGCGAGCCGAGCTACTGAACGCTCGCGGTCGCCCCTGCGAGGGGCACGCCGTTGGCGCCGTAGCAGGTCGTCGACATCACCTGAACCGCCGAGGGGTCACCCTCGACGGCAAGCTGAATGGCATCCGCGGCGAAGGCCGAGTTGCCGGCCTGAGATACGGCGACCGCGAAACGGGGAGGCCGAGCGCGGAAGGCCCCCTCCACCCCCGCTCCGTAGGTGGCGCGGACGATCGGGGCGGTAGAGCTGAGGAGGATCTCGCAGGCTCGAGCCTCGCTCGAGGAGATCACGAGACGACCGCTGGCCGTGTCTTCGGGGACGCACGCCCCGGTGGAGGAGCAGACCTCCCCGTCTCCGCAGCCGGTGGTGGTGCCGGGCGTGCAGCCCTCGCCGGTTCCGGGAGGGGTCGTCGTACCTCCTCCGCCGCCGTCGCAGGCAGAGAGCCCCGCCGCGATGAGCAGGGCAGAAAAGATGATCGGAGTGCTGAGAGTCTTCATGTCGAATCCGGCGGGAGGGCCCGCTGGATAGGAGCCGACGGGCCGAACAAAAACCCGCCACCTCCCTCGCCTTCGGAGGGCCGGCTCCGCCGCACGCTGATCGAAGACGGAAGGGCGACATCGCTCGACCCGAGAGCGGGCGCGGGAGGCGCGAGCCTCGGTCGACAGGGGGTGACCCTCCGCCAAGAGACCCTGCGCGGGACGACTCTCGTGGCGGGTTTTTGGCCGCTCCGTCGGCTCCAGAGCATGACCCCCCAAACGATCGCCCGAAGTATCCGGTTCCTCGCTCGTCGGCTCAGCCCGGGCGCTCTGGCGTGGGCCATGGCCCTCCCCGCCTCTCTCGCCTTCGCCGGGGACGGAAACCCGGCCACCAGCGACCAGTTCAGCGACGGCTACACCATCCCCTACGAGGGCTTCCTCATGCTGGATAACCAACCTTTGTCGAGAGACCACGTGCTCCGCATAGAGCTCTGGGGCGACGCCACCAGCACCGCGAGCACGGAGCTCCTCTACGCCGAGGAGCAAACGGTCACCTTCTATGACGGTCAGTTCACCCTCGCCGTCGGCGAGGGCACGCAGGTGAGCGCCGCCAGCACGAGCGTGGGCAACGCGGTGCGCGACGGCGACGAGCTCTTCCTCGCCCTCCAGATCCGGGACGCCACCAACACCTTCATTCCCTTCTCGGGTCGTCAGGCGATTGAGCCGGTGCCCTTCTCGGCCTGGACCGCCAACGCCTCGAACATGACGGTGGAGGGCACGTTGACCGTCCGCGGGGCGCTGAACATCCCCAGCAACTCCCTCCTCGCAGGAGACATAGCCACCGGCGCCATCGGGGCGGCCGAGATCGCTCGGGATGCGGTCCGCGCCGACGAGATTGCCCAAGGCGCCGTCGGCACCTCCGAGGTGGCCGACAACTCCCTCACCGCAAACGACATAGCCGCCAACGCCATCGGCACCTCCGAGCTCGACATGTCCGCGCTCTTCGCCGGGGGCGTCGGGCAGCGCAACTCAGAGAGAGTCGTCGGCAACACCGCGCAGACCCTAGTTCAGGCTTCGATAACGGTGCCCACCGCGGGCAACCTCCTCGCCATCGCCACCTGTAGCTACAAGTGCGAAACCTGCTCGACGTCGACTCGAGAAGTGGACGGCTACATCGGCATCGGCCTCGGGAGCACCTTCAACCCTTCGGCCGTCGACGGGCGCATTTGGCTCACGATGTCGTGGCAGACCTCCAACCGCCAACCCCGAAACGCGGCGGCCCTTCACAATGTGCTCCCCGTGTCTGCGGGTACCCATACCGTCTACGTTCGCTCCCGAGTCGCCACTTCGGGTCAGCAAGCCGCCATCACTTGCAACCTCTCCACGATCTTTCTTCCCGGATGATCAGGAGGGCCGCCTGTCACCGGACGGAGTCGCCGCAGGATGAGCTCGGCCGCCAGACCTGCGACTGAGGGCGCTCCGAACCCACGAGGGCTCGAAGGGTGAAGGCGCCACCGAAAGTCACGGCCGCGGCCACCCAACAGATGACCCCGTAGGGAGAGTCGAGCCCACCCCATATGAATCCCCCGAGCGCGGCCCCCAGCGCGGCTCCCACCTGGCTCGCGCCATTGCGGAGCGCGGAGACGGCCCCTCGGCGGGCAGGGGGAGCAACCTCGAGGACCAGAGTCTGGTACGGACCGCTGCGCGCGGCGCCGGCGGTCATGCACACAGAAAGAAGACCGCCACGGGCGCGGTGGCCGTGGCGGTGGGCGATGCCTGCCACGCCACGGCACGCTCGGTCAGAGGCACCAGCAGCTGCATGCTGCCCATCAGGCCGGACCCGACGAGAACCATCCTCACCCGCCCGAGGGTCAAGAGCGCGACGGTGAGGCGGTCGCCCACGATGGCGCCGAGGTCCCACGTTCGAAGAGGGAAGCCAACCAGCGCGTCACACGAAGCTTCGGCGCGAGACCCCAACGTTGAGCTTGCGAGCCCTTCGGTTCGAGAGGGCTCGACCAGAGATATCTATCAGGGAGAGCTCGGAACCCTCACAAAGGCCAGGTCCCGCGCCCGGGCCGCATCTAGTCGGAAACCCAAGGCCGGACCGCGCTCGGGAAAGGTGAAGTGCAGCGTGCGCCCGCCCGCCGCGAAGTGGCCAGATTCGGGGAGGGGCGACGCCCCAAGGCTTCGCGCTCTCCTGGCTCGGAGCGGGTCGAAGGTCTACCGCGTTTGGGGCGCGGGATACGCCCTCGCGCGCAGATCTGAGCGCAGTAGACTATCAAATCTCGGCGGACGAGGGAGGTCGACGTTGACGCACGAGGAGATCGAGAAACGCATCGAGCTGCATAGAGAAACCTATGCACTCGTCATCTGGCTCGCCAGCGAGGCCATGAAGCGCCCTGAACTCCTCTCCCCGGAGGACGTGAGACATCTACGTACGCACGAAGGTGCCCTCGCGTGGCTCGGCCAACGGAGGGCTTCGATTCCGCCCCACCTTCTACCCAAGACCCCTCCAACTCGGGAGTGGGCCCGAATGTTCAGCTCGTTCTTCTCGGCGTCCTTCGTGGTCGAGCAGCTCTTTTGGGACGGTCGGGTCCTGGAGACCGACGTGAAGACACGCTCCGCGGTCAAACCGAGCAGTCGGAAGAAGGAGCTCTCCGTGCTGCGAACTCAGGCCCTCCGCGTCCTCATGCGAGACCGGGGGCTCAAACTCAGTGCGGACGAAGCTCAGCGCTGCGCGCGCTCGGAGAAGATTCGGAAGGACCTCGACCTATGGCATGAGTGGTGAGGCAGTTTTCGCCCCTGGCGTTCACGTCAAGGTAGGTGACTCCGGTCCGCATTAGGCGGAGGCGCGGGTCGCCGCCGGAGCGGCGCCCGTCTGGTAGAGACCTTCGATCTCGGTGGCATACTTCTCACTCACCACGTTGCGCTTGATTTTCATCGTAGGGGTGAGTTCGCCCCCTTCTACGGAGAAGGGGGTCGGCAGGACGTGGAAGTACTTGATCTGCTGGTAGCGAGCGACGTTCGCGTTGCACTGGGCCTCGACCTCGGCCTCGAGATACTTCCGTATTCGGGGGTCGGTGGCGGCCGCATCCATCGTGAGGCTCTCGGTAATCCCGGCCGCCTCGAGCAGATTGGGGAGCGTATCTGGGTCCAGCACCAGCAATGCGGTGATATAGGGACGTCGGTCGCCGATGGCCACCGCCTGACCCACCCCAATAATCCCGAGGAGGTGATTCTCCATCTCCCCCGGCCCAACGTTCTTTCCGCCCGCGGTGATGATCAGATCCTTTACCCGGCCGATGATCTTCACGAAGCCATCCTCGTCGATCGAGGCCATGTCCCCAGTGCGCATCCAACCGTCCTCGGTCCAGAGCTCGGCCGTCTTCTCCGGGAGCTTATGATAGCTGCGCACCATGTTGGGGCCACGGAGGAGCAGCTCCTGGCCTTCCCCGATCTTAGCGTCCACCAGGTTGCCGACCTTACCTACGGTACCGAAGCGCGCCTCCATATAGGGCTGCGCGGTGGCGACGCCCGAGGTCTCCGTCATTCCGTATCCCTCGTGGATGAGAATCCCGAGGGAGGCGAAGAAACGAAGGGTCGACTCTGAGATCGGCGCCGCGCCGCTGATGGCGAACTTGAGGGCGTCGAGCCCCAGAGCCCCCTGAATCTTTGAGATCACGAGCTTGCGAGCGAGGCTGCGCTGAAACCCGCCCACCTCTCGACCCGTTCGCGCTCCTTCCAGGATGGCCGCTTCCTCCACCCCGAGGGCCCAGTTCGCGAGGCTCTTGCGAAGCCCGGAGGCCTGACCGAGGCGCGCGCGCAGCGCGGCCTCGAACTTTTCCCAGACTCTCGGTACGCCGAGGAAGAAAGTAGGTCGAGCCTTGACGAGATAGTCCCGCAGCTGCTCGAGCTCGGGACAGAAGTAGATCTCAGAGGCCACCTCGAGAGAGACGAAGTTGGTGAAGATCTGCTCCGCGGCATGACAGAGGGGCAGGTAACTCACGTTGCGTTGCTGCTCGTCGAGCAGCGGGTGCGCATAGAAGTCGACGGTCTCCCTCATCACGGCGCTGATGCCTTCGTTGTTGAGCTCCGCCCCCTTGGGCACTCCGGTCGTGCCCGAAGTATAAACGCGAAGCGCAACGTCCTCGGGGCCGATACCGTCCAGCACCGCTTCGAGAGCGGCATCGTCGACCTCGGCCTCGCCCTTCGCCTCGAGCTCGGCCAAGGTCATGACGTCGTCGGCAGCCACCCCCAGATCGTCGAAGGTGATGATCAACTTGACCTGAGCCTTGCCCCGGGACTGGGCATCCCGAACCTTTTCTAGCTGAGCGTGCTCATCGAGGAAGATCACCTCGGACTCAGAGTGATCGACGATGTACGCGACCTGGTCCGCCAGGTTAGTCGTGTAAATCGGGCATGGAATACCGCGAGCCGCGGTGATGCCATGCTGAACGATGACCCACTCGGGACGGTTTTTGGCCACCATAGCCGCGCTGTTTCCCGGCTCGAGTCCCAGGGCCACCAGCCCCTTTCCCACGCTGCGGACCCTCTGCCAGTAGTCCCTCCACGTGGTGATGCTCCAGCTCCCGTCGGGAGCGAGCGTGTGCAGCGCCGGTCGGTCCGGGCGCGCGTTCGCCCAACGCTGGATGTTCCCCAGCATCGTTCCATCAATCCCCATTTTTCCTCCTCCGGGCTTCCCGAGCCCTAGAGCTCTAGATAACGCAGAGCGTTGGCGCCGGGGAGACCCCAGGGAAAATCAGGGGCCGGTTACAGATGTGACCCGACTCGGCGAGCCTCGGACGAGACGGACCGGAGCACGGACGATGGAGGCGGTGAAGGCGGTTCCCCTATACTCCAGAAGTGTATCCGCCTCGGTCGGCTCTTCTTCTCTCGTTCGTCTTTGGGGCCTGCAGCGGGGCCAATACTCCCACTCCAGGCGTCGATGTAGGACCTCCCGTCTCCTCGTCGAGCGACGCGGGACACACCATGGCCGCGGACGGAGGGACGGCACCCCTCGATGCCGGAAGAGCTCCCGTCATCGTCTATCGCGACGTGACCGAGACCCATCTGCCGACGACGCTCGGAGGGTTCTCGATGGACGCGCGCTTCGCCGACCTCGACCGCGACGGCGACCTCGACGGGGTCATCGCCACGGAGTTTCAGAGAAATCGGCTGCTCTTGAACGATGGCCAAGGCCACTTCACGGACGCCAGCGACCGCCTTCCCGAGGCCCGCAGGGACAGCGAGGACGTCGTCATCGCCGACTTCGATGACGACGGGGACCTCGACCTCTTCTTCGCCTCCGAAGACGATCGGGTGAACGAGCTCTATCTCGCAGAGGGCGACCGCTTCATCGACGCCAGCGACCGGATCCCCGTTCTGGGCGTGAGCAACGCCGCCATTCTCGATCCCGGCGCCCCCGAGCCCACCGTCCTCATCGGAAATGCCGGCCAGAACACGGCCATCGCGTGGCGCGGGGACCGCTTCGTAGACGTGACCGCGGAGCGACTGCCGAGCCTCGACGATCGGACCCAGGACCTCGAGCTCGCCGATGTGGACGGCGACGGAGACCTGGATCTCGGGGTGGGCAACGAGGACGCCTCCTACGTGCTCCTTCGGGAGGGCGATCGCTTCGGGCGTCCGGTATCTCTGCCCTCGAACGCCGAAACTCGGGAGATCGACTTTCTCGACGCCGACGGCGACGGCGATCTGGATCTCGCCCTCGCCAACATCCGCTTTCTCCGACCGGAGGTGACTCGGAGTAACCAGCTGCTCCTTCAGACCCAATCTCTCACCTTCGAGGCCGCTCCTACCTTCCCAAGCGACGACGACAACAGCTTCGACATCGAGCCGGTGGATCTGGACGGGGACGGGGACCTGGACTTGGTGAGCGCCAATCTCGATGCGCTCTCTGGAACCCCGGCCAATGCCCCCTATCGGTGCCTGCTCAACGACGGCGGCGGTCGCTTCGAAATTTCGACGCTGCTTCCCCCCACGGCGGTGGGAAACGGCTTCGACGTAGAGCCGGTCGACGTCGATGGCGATGGGGACCTCGACCTATACCTGGCGAGCCGCGGCGGCGCCGACCGCCTCTTGCTCCGCGAGTGAGTCTCCACTGAGTCTTTCTCCCCTCGTGTGCTCATCGCTGCGTGCGGCCCACGCGGTGCTCCGACCCGTAGGGCGACTCGTCGATGTCCATAGGCATAAATGGGCATTTGCCCATTTATTTGGTGGCATAAATGGGCAACCACCCATATAGGCCGAGCATGCCTACGCAGCGCACCTTTTCCGTCGCCGGTCGCTCCGTTCACTGCGTCATCGACGGCGAAGGTCCACCTCTCCTTCTTCTTCATGGCTGGCCTACCCACTCCGGGCTCTACAGAAACATCAGTCCCGCCCTGAGGGCTCGCCGGACCACGATCGCGGTCGACCTCCCGGGGTTTGGTCAGAGCGATAAGCCGACCGACATCCACTACGGGTTCGGCTTCTTCAACGAGATCATCGACGGCGTCCTGAGCGAGCTGGGCGTCGAGGGCGTCGGCCTGGTGGTGCACGATCTTGGAGGCCCGGTGGGCCTTCACTGGGCGGTCGAGAATCGAGACCGCATCACGGAGCTCGCGATCCTCAACACGCTCGTGTTTGGCGACTTTCATTGGGCCGTGAAGGCGTTCATGGCCAGCATTTCGATCCCTGGCGTGTCGCATGCCCTCACGAGCTCCCATGGTATTCGGGCTTCGATGCGCTTGGGGATGTCGAAGCGCCCAACCCCCGAGGCCCTGGAGC
>JBCBRU010000103.1:0-19076 GCA_039819565.1 Myxococcota bacterium
CGGAAAGGCCAGGGGCATCTCGGCCCCGTTCACGGTGACGCGCACCGGCCTGGGGGCCGAGGCCCCCAGCGCATAGGCGATGGAGAGCTCATGGGTGCCGCTTTGCCCGGCCACCACCGTCCACTCGATGGCGTCCCCGTTCGCGCTTTGAAAGTCGGCGTAGGCGCCGCCGCTCGCCCCCCGCCCCGAGAACACCGCCACCCCGGTCAGGGTTGCCGACTCCGCCTCGTAGCGCTGGCTCGGTCCACTCTGCGCAACCGCGACACCGGGAGAGCTGCAGATGAGGGCCGCGAACAGGACACGTCGGAGATGAGCGAGGAGGTGCGGGGACAGCGCTTCCATGGGAGCTGCCATATTCCACAGCTCTGGAGATGCCACCCCTTTCATCGCGCCAGAGAAAGAGAGAGATCCGTGGACGGGAGAGGGGGATCCGGCTCTAAAGTCTAGGGATCCTCGGCCGCGCGAAGCCTCACCCGATTCCCGAACCGCCCTCGGGCCGTTGAGCGAGCCATGGGGGCCTGAGCTTAGCCTTTTTTGATCACAATTCTCAAAAAGGCCTATTCTTTTAGGCGGTTTGGGTCGCGAACGAACCGGATCGGCCTAAAAGAATAGGGTCCGTCTAAGATGATGAATGAGAGGGGGATTCTTTTACTACTATAACGTACGCTGACGGGCCGACCCCTAGCGTTAGCCTCCCTGCGTTCTGCCCCGCGCCGACCCCTAACGTTAGCCTCCCTGCGTTCTGTCCCGCGCCGACCCCTAGCGCTAGCCTCCCTGCCTTCTGTCTCGCGCCGACCCCTAGCGTTAGCCTCCCTGCCTTCTGCCCTGCGCCGACCCCTAGCGTTAGCCTCGTCGGCGCTAGCCTGCTCATCCTGAAGACCGCTCAACTTTTCTGCATGCGTGCGGCTCTCTTGCGGCAACAAGTATCTTCACGCGATGCCGGGGCTGAGCTTCGTCATCGGACCGAGCGCTACTTCCGGGACCGCGGTCAGATGCGATCCACGCCCTTACGGCCGGGATGACCCGTCTCGTGTTCATGACGCCCTCTACCTCCGGGGGCTTCACCATCTATCCCGGGAAGCTCGAAGACACGGGGACCTCCGACTCGCCAACACAGGTGCGCTCTCGACTTCCGATATCGAGGGTTTCGTCGGGGCTCTGCGAGGGGTGGTCGCGGAGCTGGGCCACGACCCTCTGTGCCCGGCGTGAAGCATCGGCAAGACGTTCGCGGGAACGGCGGGTATCCCGCCCGTGGTTCCCGTGGCCCGGCTCACCGACCGACGGCAACGGGTTCTCGATACTCGCATCGCCGCCTTCACGTGACCCAGACCAAACATCTCGTCGAGACGCCCGCGAGAAAGCCCGCGACGTGTCATGACCTGCGGCAGCGGGTCCCCGGGTGCTGGGGAAAGTCCATCTGGACGCAATTCGGTGTCATGATTTTGGCAGGATAGATTGCCGTCGGTCTCGAACAAAGATTTTGGTATGGGCTTGCCCATGGTGCCTACGGCCGCGAACCTCGCCGCGCTCCGAGCAGATCTGGACGAAGTTCATCGAAGCACCGTGTCGATGCTCTCCGCCCGGCACTATCGTCACTTGGTACATCTCGAGCGGTGGATCTGGGGACTCGCCATCCTCGGCTACGCTACAGCTTGGATGGGCCCAAACCCGATCGCGATCGTGGCCCTCGCGCTCAGTCAGTCCGGGAGATGGACGATTCTCGCGCATCACATCTTGCACCGGGGCTATGACCGCTTCTCCTTCGCAGCCCGACGGCACACCAGCCGGGGATTCGCTCAGGGCTGGAGACGCTTCATCGACTGGCCAGACTGGATGGTGCCCAGAGCTTGGTCCTTCGAGCACAACGTCCTGCACCACGGCCACACCGGAGAGAGGATCGACCCCGACCTCGTCGAGAAGAACTGGACGGCGATTCGGCAGCTCCGCTGTCCGGTCGCCTTGAAGTGGTTCGCCGTCGGCTTCTTCGCCTGGAACTGGAAACTCACCTACTACGCCCCGAACACGCTGTGGCTCCTTCGTCAGCGCTCGGCCTTGCGAGACGGGCCGCGCACGACCCGAACCGACCACGTGGCGGCCTCGAAGCCTACGCGGGTGTATCACGGTGTCGGTCTCCTCCTGCCCTTCAGTCCGGCGGGGAGGGCGTTCTGGCTGGAGTGCGTGCTCCCCAACGTCCTGTCCCGATTTGTCTTGGTTCCCCTGCTGTTTTGGCCTTTGGGGCCGGAAGCCTCGATGGCAGTGCTGGTGAACTCGATCGCTGCCGAGATTCTGACCAACCTTCATACCTATGCGACGGTCGTGCCGAATCATGCTGGCGAGGATCTCGAACGCTTCGATCGCCCTCCTCAGAACAAAGCTGAGTTCTACTATCGGCAGGTGGTCGGCTCGACGAACTACCCAGGAGGATCACCGTGGCGGGATTTTCTGTGTGGCTATCTGAACTATCAGATCGAGCATCATCTATGGCCCAACCTCCCCGCCCTCGCGTATCGGGAGATGGCGCCGGCGGTTCGTCGGGTGTGCGAGAAACACGGCGTCCCCTATACGGTGGAGCCGGTTTGGGTGCGATGCATGAAGACGGTCGCGATCATGACCGGTCAGAGCTCGATGCGAACGTCGCCGAGCCCCCTCGAGAGCGGGGGAGCCGCGCCAGAGGCAGCTGCTGTCGAAGGACTTCCTAGGGGAATGTCTAACCGCCCCACTCCGAGCTCGCCACGGACGTGACGGACGGGAGGCCGACCAGAGTGGTCCACGCCCGTCAGTGGAGTCAGGTAGTCCTACAGGGCGACTCCGCAACCACGGATACGACAGAGGAGTGGTCGTCACATCCATAGGTATAGCGGTGGACTCGGAGGCTCCTCCCGTCGCCCCGGAGGCTTCGTGGTCCATGCGGGCGAAGAGTTACAACCTCCTTTCTGGTGGGGCGAGAGGGAGGCTCTTGAGGACCCCGGCTCCTCGCCCTCATCTCCCGACCGGCAAAGATTTACAAAAATCCCCCGATCCTCACGAAACGACGCTGGTAGTCGAAAGTATGTCCTGTTCGAAGAGAGCCGCACGGCGTCTAGGTCTCCTCACGACCCTCGGCATCGGCGCTTGCAGCGGGCAGAGCCAGGCCGAGAAGCTCACTCCGCCCGAGGTCGAGGTGTCCACCAACGCTCTGCCTCAGGTCCTGAACCTGGTCGCAGAGGCGCGAGGGGATGAGTACGTCCTGAGCTTCGACGTCTTGGACGACGATGCGTGGGTCGGGGTGGCCGTGTTCGGGAAAAGGGCGGGAGAGGCCGACTTTAGCGATGTCTCCTCGTCCCTGTCCGGAGACGTCGGGGAGAAGGTGGCGGTCGGGGTCGCCAAGTCCATCGTGGCCCCCGGACTCGCTGAGTACGCCGAGCTCGAGCTGAGGGTCACGGACCTCGAGGCGTTCAGGCAGGACGTGGTCCAGGCGGTCTCGGCCGACCGGATTCGACACGACGTCGAGCAGCTCACCGGCGTTCGGCACCATAGCTCCCCCGCGCTCCTCGAGGAGACCCGTCGATACATTCAGGCCGAGTTTCGGAGGTTTCAGCTCCAGGCGAGCCACCAGGACTTCGTTTGGCGAACCATTTCCGCCCTGAACCTGATCGGACGTCATCGGGGCGAGGCTTCGGACGGAGGCACGGTCATCGTCTGCGCGCATTTCGACTCCATCGCCACCACCCCCGGGGCGGATGACAACGCCTCGGGGACGGCCGGGGTGCTCGAGGCGATGCGGGTGCTCTCGCAGTACGGGTTCGAGAACTCGATCGACTTCATCGGATTCGACCTCGAAGAGCACGGCCTGGTGGGGAGCAAGAGATACGTGAGCGAAGTTGTGGGAGGTCAGAAGATCTTCGGCGTCTTCAACTTCGAGATGATCGGGTACCCTTGCCGCAGCGACGAGTGTAAGCATCTATCGCTTCCGGATACATCGATCCTGAACATCGCCCTCCCCAAGTTCGGAGCACTGCGGCGGATGTTCGACGCCAACGGAGCCAGGTACGTCCCGGACCTCGACATCCGGTCGGTGGAAGCGGACAGCAACCCAAACTTCCTGCGGAGCGATCACGCACCCTTCTGGACGGCGAACATTCCGGCGCTCTTCATCACCGACGGAGCCAACTTTCGAAACCCCCACTACCACCAAGAGAGCGACACCCCCGAGACCCTGGACTTCGAGTTCGCCAGGAACATCGTGGCCACCACGGTGCTCACCGTCATGGACCTCGCTCGGGTGAAGAGAACCACCGCCGTCGGCTTCGAGCTCTGAGCCGTGTCGCCTTAGATCAATGGGGGGTGTCGCCTGCACCGGAAGCAGGACGAGCGCGCGACGATCTAGCCTGGGAGGGCCATGACCGAGATCGGACTGACTCCCGACCAAATCGAACTTCGGAAGCGCGCTCGCGAGTTTGCGCACGACGTGCTCGCTCGCGTCGAGGACACCATCGCCGCCCACGCTACGCCTCGGGCCCGCTTCGAAGCGACTCGGCCCGCCTATGAAGCGGCGATTCGAGCGGGCTTCATGCGCCGCGTCATTCCCATGCCCTTTGGCGGAGAGGGGACCGGGCTCGTGGATATGGCGGTGGTGGCCGAGGAGTTCCACTCGGTCGACGTCAACGTCTCGCTGACCATGTTCGGCAGCCTTCTCGGCCTCATGCCGATCTTTCTCGGAGGCTCCGAAAAGCAGCATCGACGATGGCTCGTTCCGTTTCTCGCGGCCGAGGGTACGCCCCTCGCGGCGCTCGCCAATAGCGAGCCGGGCGGAAGCGCGAACTTCGATGCTCCCAAGCCGGCGGAGGGGTGCCGAACCACGGCTCGCCGAGAGGGCGAAGAGTGGGTGATCCATGGGCGTAAGCAATGGGTGTCCTCCGCCACCGGGTGGGACGGGCGAGGGCCGGATATCCTGACCATCGTTTGCCGCACCGACCCCGCGAAGCCGACGGCCGAAGCGCTCAGCGTGCTGGCTGCGGAGGGGCCCATGCAGGGGTTGACGACTGAACGTGACCTTCGAGGTCTCGGTCATCGCGGGCACCTCACGCCTCGATTTCGGCTAGAAGGGGTTCGAGTACCGCAAGAGAACGTAGTGGGTGCTCTGGGGGCAGGTCGGGAGCTCGTCAATGGTGCCTTCACTGGCACCGCGGCGTTGGTGGGCGTGATGTCCGCTGGCGTTCTGCGGGCCGCCTTCGACTTTGCTCTCGGCTTCGCCAAGAGCGAGCGCCGAGGAGGACCGAAGCCCATCATCGACCATCAGGCAGTGGGCTATCTCCTCGCTGACGTAAAGGGAGCGCTCGAAGCGGTGCGGGCCCTGTCCCTTCGAGCCTGCGCCGCCGCCGACGCGAACCACCCCGGCGCAGCCGAGCTGGCCCTTCACGCCAAAGTATTCGGCTCGGAGACCGCGGTTCGCTGTCTCACGGACCTTCATCGCGTCGTGGGCATCGATGCCTACGATGTGGATGCCACCCCATTGGGTCGGCACTTGCTGGACGCGCTGGCCTTCCCGCTCTTCGACGGCGGCAACATGGGCGTACGTCGACGTCAGCTCCACGCCCTCCTCTCTGACCCCGCCTACGACCCTCTTCACACCCTCCCCCAGGCTAGCCCTGCGTTGTGATTGCCTACTGAACGCCCTTCAACTCCTGTGGACATGCCGTGCAGAAGTGGTTCTCCGACGAGCGGACGCGCTGCCCGAGGGAGCGCTTTGGCACCTGGGCCGACGCCTTGGCTCAGGCTTTCGTACGCCTCGAACCCTCCGATTCGCGGGAAGCCGCGTTTTTCGGTCGGATCGAACAAACCGCCGGCCAATCTGACTTCTCCCTCTCGAGCGTGACCGCCTCCGCGCACCGGGTGACCCGTCTTCGCGATCACATCGCCGGCGCGGCCGAGGCGCTCTGCTTCATCAACGTTCAGGTGGCCGGGACATCCGCAACTGAACAGAACGGTCAGCAGAGAACTTGCCGGCCTGGAGACGTGGCGATCGTCAGAACCACGGAGCCCTTCTCCATCCTCAACCCCTCTCGATTCTCCCTCGTCTCGGTGACGGTGCCGGAGTCCTCGCTCTCGACTCAGCTCGTTGACGCAGGAGGGATTGCGTTGTCTCACACCCACAGTGGACGCTGCGTGGCTCGGCACGCCCTCGCCACGGCTCGTACGGCTCAGGCGCTCGATCACCAGGGGCTGGACCCGGCGCCGCTGATCCGCCAGGTTGTCGAGCTTCTGCAGTGGGCCTTTCGACAGAAGCTTCCGCCGGCTTCGAAGCCCGCACCGTTCTGTCTTCGAAGCCTCAAGGGGAGAATCGAGGCTTCCATCGAAGACGGAGCGGAGCTCAGCCTCGAAAGCCTCGCAGCCTCGCTCGATGTGTCCGGGCGTACTATCCAAAGAGCTTTTGCTCGGCAAGGCGAGACCTTCTCTGCCTTTGTCGCCGAGCGCCGGATGGCGTACGCAGCTCGGCTTCTCGCGGACCCTTCTGAGAAGGGCCGGACGGTTCTCGAGATCGCTCTGCAGAGCGGGTTCGTGGACCTCAGCTCGTTCTATCATGCCTTCCGCGCGAGATTTGGATGCACTCCCGGCGCCTTCCGGCGCCGCTAGTCGCTCTTCACCTGTCTCACCGCCTTCCTGGGATAGGCGAGATCCAGATCGTGCTCGCGCAGTGCCTCCAGCACCGAGGAGGTTACGGCGTGGCGAGCCGAGGCCGGGGAGACGTGGCGAGGAATCAGCCAGTATCGAACGAGATACTCCACCCCCAGCTCGGCGGCGGCGTTCACGCGAACCTTGGGCTTAGGGTCGGCGAGCGGTCCTTTGTCGAGCTTCGTGGCCGCAGTCAGACCTCGTCCGATCATCTCCAGGCCCCGTTCGTGGGGCACCGCGTAGTCGAGATAGAAGATCTGCTCGAAGCGACTCTTCTCGTCCGGGAGCATGAAGTTCGTGACCGTCTTCTCGGAGATGACGGCGTTGGGGATCACGATGACGGAGTTGTCCGTCGTCTTGAGTCGAGTGGTCCGCCAGTTGATATCGATGACCTCGCCGATGATCCCTTGGTCGGGATCCGGAGCCCGTCCGTGCACCATGATCCAGTCTCCGAGCCGAAAGGGTCTCTCCATGTTGATGGCGATGCCCGAGAAGATGTTCGCGATGTTAATCTGAATCGCGAGGCCGATGATCATCGCGAACACGCCGGAGGTGGCGAGCAGGCTGGTGAGCTTCTCGTCGAAGACGAAGGCCAGGACGCCGAAGATGGCGAGAAGGTAGATCGTCAGAGCCACCATGCGGCTGAGGATGCTCGGAACCTTCCGCTTCGACTCTCGCTCGATGGGAAGCCAGAGAAATCGATAGATGGCCACGTGGATGAAAAGCGCCGGGACCATCCACCACAGCACTCCGAACAACTTCGAGAAAGCCTGCTGATAGTAGCTCGGCGCGAGGGTGGAGAGCATGTCCCCGAGCGCCTTCTCCGATGCGAGGAGCAGGATCGCGGCGAAGAAGACCTGGAGAAACCAGAGGACTCCGAGATGCCTCTGCCCCGCCCCGGTCCGAGAAATGCCTATGAGCAGCAGGGTGATCAGGAACGCGACGAGCACCGTGGGGGTTGCGACCTTACTCGGGGTGAGGGTTCGGGGGCTCAGGTCGCTGCGCTGTACGCGCACCCCAAAGGACAGACGAGAGAAGCCCATCCGCCCCGCCGGGTGTCCGTCCGCTTCGAGACGGCCGCGCGTTGTGTCGTAGAGCTTGTCCTGGAAGAAGACGCCGTCGTAGACGAGCCAGTGGCTGTTGGGTGGAAGGAGAGCCTGCGCTTCCTTGAAGCGCTGAAAGCGGTCTCGCGAGCCGTCGCCCACGTCCAAACCCACGAAGTCGAAGGCGTAGATCATGGAGTCGCTGGTCATGTAGGGGTGTCGCAGAGCGAATCCGAGGGTGTGCCGCCCGTAGGGAGCGGGGATGACGTCCGCCTCGAAGCGGCTCTTGATGCGGAAGCGTCGGTACTCCACGCCTCCTTGCTCGATGTATTCGACGGGGTCGCCGAGGACCACCTCCTCCGAAGCGTTGAGGAGCTGGACGTTCCACCCGTCGATGCCGGCGCGATGTCGAAACCACATGTCGAGGTCCGCTTCGAAGCTCAGCCTCTCTTCGTCGAGCTCCCCGAGCTCGTGAACCTTGAAGCCGGCGTAGACGATATCGGTGCGATACAAGGTCGAGGCGCCTACCCGTACCACCCGGTCGGGGTCGTGGCCCGGCGGCAGGTCCCGCGCTCGGTTGATGCGCGGGAGGACCCGCAGCTGAGTGGGGGCCGAGATGATGCGCCCCCCTTGGAGCTCCGCGAGGAACGCGGAACGTACCCGCTGACCCCCCTCGTCGAAGTAGACAGGTCCCGTCACGCCTTCGACGGCCGAGCCTTTGCCTCGCTTCGAGATCCAATCTCGGACGGCTCTCCGGAGCGCGGGGCCGTCGAGATTCGGGTCGGTCGATAGAACCGCTCGGACCGCCTCCACGAAGACCATGGCGGCGTCGGCGGCGAGTAACCCTTCGATACTTGGTCTCTCTCTGAAGGTCATGGCGTACCATCGAGCGAACTTGGTGGTCTTCTGCGAACCCATGTCGATGAGCGCGGGGGTGAGCACGTGGATCCCGTCCGTATAGTAGTGAGGCCGGATCCGGGTCTGGTCCAGCCCTTCGAAAGAGGCGTGAAAGCGATGGGACGCAAACACGATCGAGCCGAGGAGGGGGCGATCCACGCCGGCGTCGCGGAGCTGGCGAACCACCTCCGAGCCGCTCACCAGGTCCGTCATCAGCAAGATAGGTTGCTCTTCGGGGGCGCTCGAGAGGGCCGCCACCACTTCGCCCACTCGCTCCCGGTCCAGCGTCGAGGGGAGGGCATGGCGGGCATCGACGGTCAGTCCCGCGGACGTGGCGGTGGCCACCGCCTGGAGACTCGCGAGAGCGAGCTCGGGAATGTCCACGTACACGATCGAGAAGGTCTCGGCCGCGAAAGCCTCGCGAATGTAGGCGACGCCGTGGAGAACCTCTTCGCGTACGTTGAGGCTGCTGCCGAAGTACCAGTCGTTTTCGCGGACCAGGGCGGTGCGAACGACGGAGGGGGTGATGGCGGGAAGGCCTCGGGCCGCATAGATCGGTCCGGCGGCGAGGGAGCAGACGCCGCGACGGTGACCGATGACGCCGAAGGCGGGACTCTCTGCGACGTCCGCGGCCACCTCCTGCGCCCTCTGCGGCTCATTCCGATCGTCGAAGATCCGGAGCTCGATCCGACGACCGGCCACCCCCCCGGCTCGGTTGACCTCTTCGAAGTAGTGCTCCAGGAGGCGCTGAACCCGGATCGTCTCTCCGCGATCGGCTCCGGTTTGTGGCGCTGCGTACGCCACCACCAGCGGCTCCCCGCCGCCCTGACAGGCGCTCAAGAGCGCCCCGACACTGAGGAAGGTCGCAGCGCCTAACGCCCTGCCCACGTCCGAAGCCACGCGGGGTCCATCGCATCGCCCGACGGACGGGGCCAGCAACATGACTCCCCGGCCCCCGCCGGGCCGTCACGCGGCTTCACTTCGCCCGGGCGGAGTCGGGACTCGCCGCGGGAGCGTAGCGGGCTCGGAGCGACCTACGAAACGCGACCGGGCTCGCCCCCTGCATCCTCTTGAAAGCCCGCGTGAACGCACTGGTCTCCGAATAGCCCAGATGAAGGGCGATCTCGGTGATCTTCGAATCGGTGAGGGCGAGGGCCTCTCGGGCGGCGGCGTGCACCGTCTCGTCGCGGAGGGCCCTGAACGTGGTGCCCTCATTCGTGAGGAGCCGGTGGAGCTGCCGCACCGAAACGTCGAGATCCACCGCGACGTCCTCCGCGCTCGGAAGAGCGCCCCCCAAACCGGCTGCGAGACGCACCTTGACCTTGTCGGAGAAAGGGCTGCGCTCCAGCGCCTGAAAGCTCGCGAGGATCGAGTCCGCTTGCTGCCGCAGCACCGCGAAGAGCCCGGGGTCGGCGCCGTCGATGGTTTGCCGCATGAGGCTCTCCTCGATGACCATCCGGCTCTGCGGGGCCCCGAACTCCAGGTTGGGTCCGAAGATACGACGGTGGGTTTCCAGACCGTCGGGGCGCGGGTAGCTGAAGCTCGAAAAGGAGGGCGTCCACTCCTCGCGGGTTCGCAGGCGGAGTTGGTTGGCCATGAAGGCCATCGTAAAGGCGACGTCCTGCTGGGCGGGTCGTCCGTCGAGGCGTGCTTCTCGATAGCCCAGATAGGGGCGCCCGCCCGTACGACCGAACTCGATGCCCCAGGCCCTGGAGAAGATCGGGCAATAGTAGCTCACGCTCGAACATAGGTCCCGTACGCTGGGCGCGTTGGCCGCGAGATAACCCAACAGTCCGAAGTCGGAGAGGCCCGCCCGTTCCCCCAAGCGCAGTCCGAGCTCGGGGTCGCCGGCGTGGCGGGCGGTGTCCTCGAACAGGAGAAGGTAATCCGAGACATCGAGCTCGTGCGGCTCGGTGACCAATCGGCGCGCGTCGAGCCCGGTGGTTTCGGCGAGGAAGCTCCGGTCGATCCCCTCCCGGAGCGCCAAATCGAAGAACCAGGTGACGGCGACCCGCTCTTTGACCTCCTCCCGACCGATGTCCGAAGATGTCAATTTCCCGACCCATCAAGTCAAGCCATAGGCCGCGTACAGCGAGTAGAGATTCTCGCGTCTAGCGCCGCCACGGGAGAGCAGCTCCATGAACAGGCGCTCGACGGTGACGCTGGAGGCTCCGGCACGCCGGCGTCGCTCAGGCGCCATCCATATGACATCTCGCTGTGACGGGTCGGACTTCCACCTCACAACCGCTGGGTGGATATTCGCCTATCATCGTCGCCGAGTTCGTATAGTTTGACGCCTTCGGTCATGGGTTCGTTGTCGTGACCGTGCTAGTGACGGAAGAGGAGATCTCATCATGGAAGACTCAGCAAAGAAGTATCTCGAAGACATTCAGACCGGCCTGAAGAGCCTGGGCGACGGCCTCGAGGCCAAGGCCAAGGAGTTCGAGTCCGACTCGGAGGGGGCGCTCAAGAACCTCAACGAAGCGATCGGGAAGATCAGCAGCCGGATCGGGGGCGTTCTCCAGCAGAATCTCGACGAAGCGGAGCTTCAGGCCCACCTCGGGGCGATGGAGGCTCGCCAGGACTGGGATGAGCTCAAGGCGCAGGTTCAGAAGGCCACCGACGAGCTCCAAGCCTCGGCCCAGGGGAAGTTGGATGCAGCCGAGCTCCAAGCCCACCTCGGATATATGGATGCCGTGGATCGCTTCACCGAGAAGCGCCAGGAGTGGGAGAAGGAGTACGAAGAGAAGGTCAAGCCGCAGTTCGAGAGCGCGATGGCGACCATGAAGGACGAGATCGAGGGATTCCTCAAGTCTCTGTCGAGCTGAACCCAGAGCCGTCGCACCAGCCGCACCCTACGGAGGCGAGTATTGCCTCTGGGCTCTCGCACGAAGATCGTGACCGTGTGTGTGGGGCTTGGTACTAAGGCCACGTTTTGGCGGGCGCCTCGGTCCCGCGCGCGAGCCCAGCTGAAATCCTCTCGGACCCCGGTGTTCCAGCGGTCTCCGGAGCTCGGCGCGCCGTCCACCGGCACCCAAAGTGAATCGTTGTAACCGTTCGCGGCCTGCACCTCGCCTCCGAACTCATACGTCCCGAGCTGGGTGACTTCGAAGGTGAACTCGGCGCGAAGGGTGCTGAGACCGTGCTGGCACAGGTGGTTGTCGTGCGGGGTGGTGAGGTAGTCGCCCTGGAGGAAGAACTCTTCGTGAAGGCTCGCGACACGGGCTGATAGGTCGAGCCCCTTCTCGTCCGGCAGGACCTCCTGACGGAGGTGCTGGTTGAGGTTGGAGGTCGAGCAAGACCACATCTGAACGTTGGCGCCTTCGGCTCTAAAGGGCGTAGGTGAGGAGGGCGAAGCCCCGGAGGGTGGGCTGAAGGGATCCGCTCTCCTCGGCGAGAGGGACGTATTCGAGGCCGGCTCCGAGCTCCAGGCGTGCCCACCATCGGGTCGAGAGGGGGAGGGCGAGGGTACCGTTGATCTGCGCCCCGAGGATCCACGTCTGGCGATCGGGTTCAGTCGTGCCGAAGAGGCGCGCGATCTCGTCTTCGCCGTCCTGCTGGACGGCCTGATAGGCCCAGCCCGCGCGGAGGTCGAACGCCGCGCCCCAGGTTAGTATGTCAACCGGGGTTTCGTATCCGAGGCCCAAGGCGAGAGCGCCGTTCCAGTTGC
This sequence comes from Myxococcota bacterium, assembly GCA_039819565.1. GTDB lineage: Bacteria > Myxococcota > Kuafuiibacteriia > Kuafuiibacteriales > Kuafuiibacteriaceae > JAHQVK01. The sequence continues at coordinate 12,262 of JBCBRU010000103.1, forward strand.
GGACGTCCGAGGTCTGAGTGCGAAACGCGTGGGTCGCGAGGGTCAGAGAGCTACGCAACACCCAATCGGAAAGGACATAGCCGATGCGGAGCATGGGCGCGTGCTCAAACGTGTCCCCGGGCAGAGGGTTGAGGCCAGCCCCGTAACCCAGGCCCAGTCGCAAGGGGCGCGCGACGATCGCCGCCGAACCTTTGAGCGTGCTCCCGGACATCGGCACCCGAACGAAGGCGTCGGCCTCGAGGGTGCGGACGCCGCCCCAGCCCAGGTTGACGTCGGCCACCCCCGCGAATCGACCGTCGGGTCGGACCACGCGGTACCATCCGGGCGCAAGAGCCAGCCGAACGACCTCGCCCCGCGCCTTCACAACTTCGGCGACGAGAGCCCGTCGGTTGTCGGCCACCCAGAACACCCCCTCCAGCTCCGAGGACAGACGCACTCCGGCGTCGAGGGTCTTGGGCCGGGTCAGCACCCAGCTCCCAAAGCCTCTCGTGTCGAACGCGTAGCTCGGGCGCTGGGTGGCTCCGCCGCGGGGCGCGTCCGCTGCGGTGCGTCGGTAGGCGTAGGTATAGGCCTCAGTCAGGCTGACCACGGCGTCGTCGTCGACGTCCGCCGCTCCTCGTAAGCCGGTCATCAAGTGATGGGAGAACAAAGCCCCTCGCAAGAAGGCCCGTTCCTGCGCGGGCTCCCCGAGACTGGCGGAGGTGATGAGGACGTCGCCATCGACCCGGGCGGGCGTGCCGAAGGCGACATCCACCTCGGGGACCGGCTGCCCCCCTCGGTAGGTCGTAGCGGCGGTGCGGCACGCGTCGACGATGGTGAGCTTGAGGTCCGCCGAGGCCCCGCGCACGAGGCCGTGGAGCTCATCGAGGGGAAGCGTGGTCCCGCCTAGATGAAGGGCCTCGGCGTCTGCATGCGACGAGACGAAGACGATCAGCGATGTTCGAGACTGCGCCGAGAGCTCTTTGATCCTCCCGCGGGCTTCGTTGAGGACGCTGCGCACTCTCCGGGCGTCGCCCCCGACCACCAGGTAGCTCCGCTCTTCGGACACGCCTCCGATCTCCATCATGAGTTGGTGAAAACGCTTCGCGTCGGCTTCGGCGTAGTCGAGAGGGACGTCGCGGCCGATGCCCACGTCGTTGCCGATGGCGACGACGATCCGCGCGTCCGGAGCTCCCGCGAGCAGGGTGGCGAAGACCAGGCTGCCGATCACCGAAGACCTCGTTTCGAAGCCGTCACGGCGAGCCCTGCCGTTTCAGGATGCGCAGCGCAACCGCGTGGGGTCCGAAGCCCCGATCGTGAGCTGCGCGCAACGAGCCGGCGTCCTCGACCACCGCACGGATCCGCCGCTCGAAGGTGGCGGGATCCACGGGGGCTGCGTCCACGGCCAGGACGATCAGCTCCTCCCCTACGTAGGCATCGAGCCGAACCGCCCCGGGAAGCACCACCGAAGGGCCCGCCTCGGGTATCGGCGCTTGAAGATAGGAAGAGAAGCGACCTTGCGCATCTATACTCCCTACCGAAACATGTCCTGCGAACGGGAGGTCCGTTACGAAGCGAATCACGTCGCCGGCGAAGAGGGGGTCGCGGACATCAAAGGGGGTAGCGGGGCGTCCGTCGCGGCTCAGGTGAAGCCTCAGCCCGAGCTGGAGCTCCCCCTTGAACTTGGTTTGGGCCGAGTCGACCGGCGCTCGAGGCACCACCAGCATCGCGGCGGTGCCCAGCGCCGCCGCGAGCGCGAGGACGGGAGGCACCCAGGCCCGTCGCTGGGGGGCTTGGGGTTCGATCTTGGCCAGGAACGCATCGGGCGGATGTTGGACGAGGAACGCCGCTCGATGGTTCCGCAGCGCGGCCACGTGGTTCTGGCAGAGCCTGCAGCTGTCCACGTGAGCGATGGCTTCCGGGGTTGCTTCCGGGGCCCCGAACGCGACGGCCTCCAGGACCGCGGGCTTCGGATGGGGGCTCATGATGCCTCCTTTCGCGTCGGCGGGGTGACGCCGAACTGCTTGCGCGCGATGTGCATGAACTTCGCCAGGCGCTGCTTCACGGTCTTTCTGGACACGCCCACGCGCGCTGCCACTTCGTCCTGCGTCAGCTGGTCGAAATGGTAGAGCACCGCCACCTCGCGGACGCTCGTCCGGCATCCTTCCAGCGCCGTGGCGATGGCGCGGATGTCCGTAGGGTCAAGCTCGCTTCCCGTTGCGGCCTCCTCGGCGGCGAGGGCGCGCTCGGTCTCGGAGGGGCCGGCGCGCCGGCGACGCTTGGCGAGCTGGTCGAAGCTCTGCCGGTCCGCAATGCGGTATAGCCAGGCGAGGGGAGCGTCGAGCTGCTGGGGTTGACCGTACTTCATGACCCGAATGAAGACCTCTTGGGTGGCGTCGTCGGCCTCGGCGTGGCTGCCGAGGATACGAAGACATCTCCGATGCACCGCGTAGCCGTACTGCTCATACAGCGCGCGGACGTTGGGGCGGTCCACCGGAGGGGTCCTCGTGGTGCTCAGGGGCAAGGCCAGTTGGCGGGCTCGGACTGGGTTGGGGTGAGACACTCCCGACCGCGCGTGACGACGATGACGCACGGCTCCCCGGGGTCTTGCTCGGTCACGCGCCAGACGTAGTCCCGGAACTCGTTGCAGGTGGCACTGTCGACGCGTTCCGGCCGGGGGCCGCCATAGACGTGGCGTCTCTCGAGGACCGAGCAGGTGAGGGACACCGACCCGGCTCGAAGGGCAGGATCGTTCGGAAGGAAGGTCATCTTCAGGCTGTCCGGGCTCGCCCTCGTTTCGAAGGTCCGGGTGGTGTTGTCGTAGGTCATGACGTTCAGACCCGGCTCGAACTCGCCGTCGGTCACGTTGCTGAAGAAGCCCGCGTCGGTGTTCACGGTGCCGTCGAGGTACATGATGATCTGGTCGCTGGAGATGGCGAGAAGATGGTCCCCGTCCTCCCCAGGAGAAGGGAGATCCAACACGCCGTCTCCGTCGGAGTCTTCGTAGGCGATGAGGAGACCCATCGCCATCTCACCTTCGCCGCCGTCGAGCATGCCCCCGAGGTCGATGCGCGACGCCTCGGGAGGCACCCGACGAAGGGGGATGCTGAAGTCCAGGGGAAACTCGGGCTGAAACTCGACGGGCTCGGGGATCCAGTCGCTGACGATGGTCTCGGTCAGCGTGAGCTTCGAACCCAGCCCGAAGCCGCTGGTCCAGGTGCAGTTGCTCTGAAAGCCATCGTAGAGGTCCGGGGCATCGAAGATCGCGGCCAGCGAGGCTTCCGGCATCCAGAGGATAGCGAAGTAGATGCTGCCGGAGATGTCGGGAGCGCTCGTCGCGTCTAGGGTGCCGCTGAGGGTGGCGATGGTCTGTCCATCGTCGTCCGCGGTGATGAGTCCTTCCTCTCCGGAACAAGCGAGACCGCCGAGGACGGCAAGGATGAGCGTGGGGTGAAATCGGGCGTTCTTCATCTTTTCAGCTCCCTGGAGGGCGGGGCCTCCGTGGTTTCGCTGGGGTAACCGACCCACGCGGCGTTCTTGGCACCCCCTTTTTAGGGCCCTGGGGCTTTTTTTTCGATGCGGGTTCGCCCAGCGGCTTTCGGACGGCGGCCCCCCACGGAGGAGGTCTCGAGCCCTGGCGCTCGTGCGGGGGTGGGGGTTGGATAGGCGCCCGTTCCGTAATCGCCTAGCCTCGCCGGCGTGAACGTCCCCGCCTCGCCTCCCCCTTCCTACTCGCCCGCCCAGAAGGCGGGCTTGCTGGCGGGGCTGGGGGTCGGAGGCAGCCTCATCTTGCTCTCGGGGGCGCTTCCGCGGCCCGAGGGGCTCGAGCCGGTGGCCTACCGGCTCCTCGGAGTGGCGGTGGTGGTGGCGGTGTGGTGGGTCACCGAGGCGCTCCCCCTCGGGGGCACGGCGCTCATCCCCGCGGCCGCGTTTCCGCTCCTGGGCATCATGCCCGCAGCTCAGGTCTCGGGGTACTACACTACCCCCATCATCCTCCTCCTCCTGGGTGGCTTCCTCCTCGCGTTGGCCGTGGAGCGCTCGGGGGTCCACCGCCGCCTGGCGCTGCACGTCCTCCTCGGGGTGGGCACCTCGCCGCGCCGCTTGGTGCTCGGCTTCGGCATCGCAGCCGCGTTCATGTCCATGTGGATCAGCAACACCGCCACCACCCTGGTGATGATGCCGGTAGCCCTCGCCATCGCCGATCGGGCGAATCAGGACGGGGTGCCGGCTGAGACGGGGCGCGCCTTCGCGGTGGCCATCCTTCTCGGCACCGGCTACTGCGCGTCGGTGGGAGGCATGGGGACGCCCGTTGGGACCCCGCCCAATCTCATCGCCCTCGAGGCCCTCAAGGCCAGCCCGGCCCCGCCCTTTACCTTCGTGACCTGGGCCCTGACCTCGGTCCCAGTGGTGACTCTGGTGGTGCCGCTGGTGTGGTACTCCCTGACCCGTATCTATCCCAAGGTGCCAGCCGAGCTTCCCCTCGGCGCGGAGGCGGTCCTGCGGAGCGAGCTCAAGGGACTCGGGCCGATGCGCGCGAGCGAGCTGAGAGCGGTGTTGGTCTTCGGCCTGGCCGCGCTGCTGTGGGTCACCCGACCGGACCTGAAGCTCTCCCCGACCTTCGTCATCCCCGGGTGGGCCTCCACCCTCGGGCTCACCGGCACCCACGACGGGGCCGTGGCCATCGCGGTGGCGGTGTTGGCCCTCGCCCTCCCGTCCGGCGAAAGAGACGGAGAGCGCCTGCTCCCCTGGGAGACTGCGGTTCAGGTCCCTTGGGGTCTGGTCCTTCTCTTCGGAGGCGGCATCGCCCTCGCGAAGGGCTTCGACGCCACCGGCGTGTCCACGTGGCTGGGGGGAGCGTTGGCTCAGGTGGCGGCCGGGGGAATCACCCCCTTCATGGCCATCGTCAGCCTGTTCGGGACCTTCGGCACCGAGATCATGAGCAACACCGCGCTCGCCAATCTGATCATGCCCATCCTGGCGTCGACGGCGGAGCAGGCGCAGGTGGACGCTCGAGCTCTGGTGTGGCCTACCGCCCTCGCGTGCAGCTGCGCGTTCATGATGCCCGCGGCCACCGGTCCCAACGCCATCGTGTTCGGGACCGGACGCATCCGCATCATCGAGATGGTCCGCTCCGGGTTTCTGGCCAACTGGTTGGCTTGGGCGGTGATCGTGATGGCGGCCATCCTGAGGTTCAACGTATTGCGCTAAAGGGGACGGATCCGTGATGCTCCCGGCCATGGACCGCCGGCTCCTCACTCTCTTCGTTGCCCTGGGCGCCGCTCAGCCCGCGTGCAGCCTCCTCGAGTCCGATTTCGAGGGCTCCGTGACCCTCAACTTCGTCGTCGACGACCCGGACAACATCTACCAGTCCATCGACATGTTCGACCCGAACGACAACGACGACTTTCGGGAGAACCGCGACCGCATCGAGACCGGCACCATCGAGTCCATGGAGCTCACCTTCCGAAACGTCCGTTTCTCCCCCGAAAACGAGGCCACGTACGTGTTCGGCCAGGCGGATATCCGGCCTGCGGGCGACGAGTCCGCCCCCTGGACGGAGGGTGTGAGCGCCTGGGAGACCATCGCGGTGGTCGAAAACAACACCTTCTTCGTGGACGTCCCCGCGGACCGTCAGGAGGTCATCACGGATTTGGTGTTCGAGGCGGATGAGTCCCAGCCTCTCGAGGTCCGCATCGACGGCGCCGCCGACCAAGGACCGGTGCTCTTCGACATCGAGGTTCGCCTCAACCTCGTGTTTACGGCCGGCGTCCTCTGACGCACGGGCCCAAGGCCCCCCTGCGGGCGATCCGCCCGGCCACGAGGGGCCAGTGCTCTTCTCGTTTCCGCCTACGCGCCGCGGGGGAGAGAATCTCCGCCGTGTCTCGTCGCGGCGTGCTCTTCGACCTGGACGGCACGCTCGTCGACTCCATCCCGGACCTCACCCAGAGCATCGACGAGATGTTGACGGCGCTCGGGCGGCCCCGCACCCAGCCCGGAGCCGTGCGCACCTGGGTGGGGCACGGGCTGCAAAACCTCGTGGAGCGCGCGCTCGGCTCCGACGCGGACTTCGACCGTGCTTACGAGGTCTTCAAAGCGCGGTACGCCCACAACAACGGCCGGCTGAGCCGCCCCTATCCCCATGCTCGGGCCCTCCTGGAGAAGTGTAGGGCGGCGGGTTTCGCAGTCGGCCTGGTGACCAACAAGGCGGCGGCCTTCACCCATCCCCTCCTCGCGCACGTGGGGTGGGAGGGGCTCTTTGACGTGGTGGTGTCGGGGGACACCGCTGCAGCCAAGAAGCCGGACCCGGCCCCGGTGCTGCACGCGCTCGCCGTCCTTCGATTGGACCCCGAGGCGGCGGTGCTCGTGGGTGACTCCATCAGCGACGTGGAGGCGGGCCGGCGGGCCCGTCTTCGGGGGGTCTACGCGGTGAGCTACGGCTATAACCACGGCCAGCCCCTGGACCCGAGCCAGGTCGAAGCCGTCGTCGACGACCTCGAGGCCCTAGAGCCTCTTCTCGGGCTGAGTCGCTAGTTCTTTCGAGACCGGACCCATCGCGTCGACCTCGCGGCGCGGGCTCGCGGCAGATCACCGGGCTCCTCGGCGTGTGGGGTTCGGAGGACTATCGGGTCGGCCCCTGTCGTTCTCCCCTGCGATGTCCTCGATCGCGCACCACCCTCTCTTCTCTCGGCTCGACTCGGCCGAGCGGGTACTGATCGCCGGCTGTGGCGGCGGCTTCGATATCTATTGCGGCCTCCCGCTGGCCCTGGCCTTGTGACTGAATGTTCCGTGGGCTGTGGCGTGACCGTCATGACCTTGACGCCGTCCGGAGTTTCGAA
>JBCBRU010000104.1:0-19041 GCA_039819565.1 Myxococcota bacterium
GAGGTGGAGTTCTTCCCCGGTAACTTCTCCGCCCGCTTCGGTCGCGGTACGGGGGGCGTCGTCAACGTTCGGCTTCGTTCCCTCGAGCCCGACCAAATCCACGGGGCGCTCGATGTCAGCCTCCTGGACGTGGGCCTCTACCTCGAGGCGCCCCTCGGCGACAATGCCGCGGTCGCGGTCGCGGGACGCCGGAGCTACCTGGATGCGGTGCTCGAAGGCGTCTTGTCGGAGGACGGCGACACCGAGCTCAGCACCGCTCCTGAATGGTACGACTACCAACTGATCCTCGAGGCGCGCCTCCACCCTCAGCACCGGCTCCGACTCTTTGGTATCGGCGCCTTCGACGCGCTCGAGCTCCGGACCGGCACCGCCGCCGACCAAACCCTGGAGGCCACCAGCAATGCGATCGGGAGCCGTTCCGAGTACCAGCGGGTGAGTCTTCAGTACGTCTACACGGACTCACTTTGGACCAACGACCTCCGCATCGGCGTAGGCCGAGATCAGGGGCGCAATCTTGCTTTCGGACTCATCGACTTTCAGTTCGAGCTATTGGAGGTGAGTCTTCGCGACGAGGCGAGGGTGCGCGCCAACTCAGCTCTCGCCCTCGTCTTCGGGGTGGACGGCTTCACTCGGCGTACGAACGCCGACGTGACCACGATTCGACCGAGCCGGGAAGGCGATCCGCCCGGCGCGCTCGACCTCGACGACGAGCGCCTCAGCGTCGTCGTCGCCCAGGACGAGGCTCAACTAGCCGCCTACGTCGAGGCGGAGTGGACGCCCTCCGAAGCGTTGACGATCGTACCGGGCGTTCGCGTCGATTACTTTAGCCTGATCGACGTCGTCACCGTCGACCCCCGGGTGCAGGCACGCCTTCGCTTGCACGAACGTCTCGAACTTAGCGCGGGCGCCGGCCTGTTCCACCAGCCCCCGTTCATCGACGAGGTCTTCGAACCCTTCGGAAACCCGGACCTCGGTCCCGAACGAGCGCTACACGTCTCGTTGGGAGCTCGAGTGCGGCTTCTCGACTCTCTCAGCGCCGATGTCACTCTGTTTTACAAGGACCTCGACCAGGTGGTGAGCCGGAGCAACGGCGATGAAGTTCTGGCCAACGACGGTGCCGGGCGGGTCTACGGTTTAGAGATATTTCTTCGCCAAGACCTCGCCTACAATCTATCCGGTTGGCTCTCCTATACCCTCAGCCGCGCCGAGCGCACCGACGAGGCCGGCGGCGCGGTGCGCCTCTTCGACTTCGATCAAACCCATCTCCTCGCCCTACTCCTGCGGTACCAGCTCCCGGACGACTGGGCGGTGGGGGTGAGGTGGCGCTTCAACAGCGGGACCCCTTACACCCCGATCCTGGGGGGCACTTTCATCGAGTCCGAGGACGGCTACGACCCGAGCGTGGGGTCGCTCAACAGCGCTCGACTGGGGCCCTTTCACGCCCTTGACGCCCGCATCGATAAGAAGTGGTACTTCGATCAATGGGCCCTCACCGCCTATCTGAGTGTTTCTAACGCCTACAACCGCACCAACCCTCAGGGACTTGCCTACAGTTATGACTTCCAGGAGGTGGAGGTCGTCGGCGGCCTGCCCATCCTCCCAATCCTGGGGGTCGAGGGCACCTTTTGAAGCCTCAACCGTCCTCGAGGGGCCGAGGGGCCTCTAGATAAGACGGGGAGGAGCATTCAGCAGGTTTCGCTCCATATGAGATATTGACCCCGGCCGCCGCCGCCTCCTACCGGAGGGTCAGACAAAGTATCGGGACTTTCCTTCTGGTCGGGGCGATAGGTTCTTCGCTGGTCGGAGGATGTGCAAGGGGCCGTGCTTCGATTCGGGCCGTTCTCAGGCGGCGAAGTCGAGGTTCCGGGAGGGTTCGAAGCCCAGCCTTGGAGCCCACCCCGAAGCCCAGGACTCAAGGCGAAGCGAGTCCAGGTCTAAGAGGACGATGATGGCCAGGTCAGCCTTCGAGGTCCCGGCGGGCGGGAGCTCGCGGCCCGCCCGTTCTCGAAGGCACCGAGAGTCGCGGTCCGTCCGGGCGACATCGTCGAAAACGAGCTCTTTGGGAGGGGTCCTCAGCTTCATGTGGGACCACCCGCTCGAGGAGGATCACGGGTCGCTCGAAACGGCCAAGACGTGGCGAGAACGCCGGTTGGCTCGAAATCGGCTCAGGAAAGCCTCCGGCTAGCTCGACCTACCGAAGCGAGCATCTCTAACGGACGGAAACCGGACACTTCTACGTGTCGCCGACATCGGCTTCGACCGCATCACGACGCTCCTACCGGAGCCTCTCAGGGCGCGGCCTGGATCAGCCGACGGATGGCCGCCACCACCCGGTCGGGCGCCGCCTCCTGGACCATGTGGTCCGAGGTTGCCTCCGACGCGCGTGACACCAGCCCCTCTTCGCCCAGCCGCGCGACGAACTGGTCGGCGAAGGGTTCGAGGGCTACGCCATCCGCGTCCTGGCATACGTAGTACTCCTCGGGCGCGGTCGCGCAGTCGGCCTCCACTCGGTCGGGCAACAGATCCGCGTCGCACTCGCACGTCGAGCCCCTCGGGCAAGTTGTGCTGCTTGTCGTGTCGCAGCGCTGCGCCCCGAACAGGATGTCGGACAGGCCGAAGAGCAGGGCGTACGGCGTGCCGCGAAGAGTCGGCAGGCGGGCCTCGATCTCGGCCTGGAAGGCGTCGTCGTCGAAGATCGACTCGGCAAAGATCTGCATCGGCACGCAGGGCTCGGCGTGTCGGTAGGCTCCGGTCTCCGGGACGATGTGGGGCGCGAGGTACGCGGCGAGCACGGCGTCGTAGACGGCGCCCTCGGACGGGTCGGCCTCGATGGCGTTGGCGGCGGACTGACCGGGCAGGAAGGCCCGGCAGAAGATGTCCGGGACGGCCTGGGCGAACTGGACCTGCTCGTACCAGCGGACCATCTGGTGGGCGTAGCCGGGATCCTCGATGTCCACCGACCACGCCCAGGTGTTCATGATGAAGATGCGCCCGATGCGCTCGGGCTGCTTCGTTGCGAGGTCCAGCCCGATGGGCCCGCCCCAGTCCTGGATCACCAGGGTGATGTTCCGCAGATCGAGCGCTGCGACGAGGTCCCTCAGGTTCTGTGCGTGGCTGCGCGGTCGGTAGTCGAAGGCCGACGTCGGCGGCACGTCGCTCAGGCCCAGGCCGAGATGGTCAGGGATCACCACGCGGTGGCCGTCGGAGAGCAGATCCTGGGCGATGTTCCGGTACAAGAACGACCACGTGGGGTTGCCGTGCACCATCAACACTGTGTGCAAGGCATCCTTCGATCCCGCGTCGACGTAATGCATCGTGCCGGCGGCGGTCTCGAACGCGCAGGACTCGAACGGGTACTGCTCGGGGTCGATCTCGAACGGGCGCTCGAAGGTCTCGGACGCCGCGGTGAGGCAGCCGCTCGTGACCTCGGCGGGCATTTCCTCAGCGGTCGACGTCTCGCAGGCGGTCAGCCCTACCGAAGCGACGAGCAGCCAGGCCCGGCGGGTCATGGCGCCACCCCGTAGAAGCGCTCAGGCCCTGCGGCGCTCGCGTCCGCCGCAGGGGCGTCGATCCCCGCGTCGACGTCGTCCGTAGGCGTCGAATCCGACCCGTACGCGGTCAGCGACGCCACCACCACGGCGAGCGGGTAGACGATCTCGGGTTTCAGGAAGGGAAAGGGCTTCGTCATCACATACCTCCTCTGCACGGGAGCTTGGCTCCCAGGGTCCCGGAGATGATCGGCGAGGCTTGTTGAGAGAGTATGGACCCTGACCGATGAGGTCCGGGGCGGAGGAGCACCGCGACGCCAGGACGCCCAGGCCCGTGCTCAGCCCGGGCTGGCCTGTGCTCAGCCTGAGCGGACCGGAGCCAACGTCCGAAGCCGCGCCCGTCACATGTGTCGTCTGCGGGACGTGGTGATGGGGCCGGACGGCCATGTCTATGTTACGACCCGCAACTGCGACGGCCGCGGCGCGTGCGGGCCAGGCGACCTCATCCTCCGGGTCTCAGGGGTCGAGTAGCCTCACAGGCTGAGGTCAGAATTCGGGGGGCCGCTCAGGACACCACGCGGCCGTCGGCCAGCTCGATGATCCGGTCGGACCGCGCCGAGAACTCGGTGTCGTGGGTGACGGTGACGATCGTCTGTCCTCGGCTCCGCGTGAGCTCCGCGAGGATCTCGAACACCATCTGGGTGTTCTTGCTGTCGAGGTTGCCGGTGGGTTCGTCCCCCATGACGACCGCGGGGTCGTTGATCAGCGACCGGGCGATCGCGACTCGCTGCTGCTCACCTCCGGAGAGCTGGGTGGCGCGCTTTTCAGCGTGGCTCCTCAGCTCGACCGCGTCGAGCAGTTCGAGCGCGCGTGCCCGGATCTCCTCGTTCGAGCGCTTGCCCAGCTTCATGGCCGGCAACATCACGTTCTCGAGCGCAGTGAACTCGGGCAGCAGGTAGTGGAACTGAAAGACGAAGCCGATGTGCTCGTTGCGGAAGGCGGCGAGGGCCCGTCGCTTCATTCCGTTCAGAGCAACACCGTCGATGTCGACGTGGCCCTCGAAGTCGGTGTCCATCGTCGAGAGCACGTAGAGGAGGGTCGTCTTTCCGGATCCTGACTTACCCACGATCGACAGGAACTCACCACGGAAGACTTCGATGGAGATCCCGTCGAGTACGCGGAATGTCTGCGGGTCATGGAAGTACTTCACAATCGACGTGGCGGAGAGCAATGCGTCCTGCATCATGTTCCTCTCAGGATGGTGACGGGGTCGACCTGCGACGCCTTGTAAGCAGGCAGAAACCCCGCGAAGAAGGTGGTCGTGAGTCCCGCGACGACGGCCATCAGGTAGTCCGAGGTCTCGTAGGCGATCGGGTAGGTCCCGATCGCCGCGACCGGAAAGGGCAGGCCGTCCAAGAACGCGGAGATCCCGAAGCCGAAGGTGACCCCGGCGATGCCCCCGAGGAGCCCGATGATCACCGACTGCAGCAGAAAGATGGTGACGATGTCGTGGCTGTTGAAGCCCATCGCGTTGAGGATCGCGATCTCGCGCAGTCGCTCGTTCACCGTCATGTTCATGATGTTGTAGATCCCGAAACCGGCCACGATGAGGATCGCGCCCGATACGGCGAGGGCGATGATGTCGCGGAGGCGGCTGCCCGCCTCGAGCTGCTCGCTCGCCGACGGCCAAGGTTCGACCGTGTACGGCTGGGGGGTGCGCAGGCGGCTCGCGACCTGCCTTGCGGTCGTATGGTCGTCGATGCGGACCTGGAGGTCGGTGGCGAAGTCTGAGTTTCGCGCGGTCATCTGTCGGGCGGTCGCGATGTTGATGAAGGCCTTTCGCCCGTCGACCGACTCGATCGAGTACTTGCTGATTCCGATCACCCGCAACGCGCGGTGGACGCCCTCGGAGGTGACGACCTGTACCCCGTCGTTCGTGCCGACCCCGAGGTTCTCGGCCAGGGTGACTCCCAAGACGATCCCGTCCGGTCGATGTCCGAGCGCCGCCCAGCTCCCTTCGGTCATGTACTCCGACGCGTCGAAGACTCGATCGGCGCGCTTCGCATCGACGCCCGAAACCGTGCCTTCAATCTTGATCGCACCGCTCTGGATGTAGCCGCCCAAGTTGACTTCGGGAGCGACCGCCCTCACCGCGGGCTCGTGCTCGAGCGCGGCGATGGTCTCGGTCGAGTCGCGGATGCCGTCGCTCAACAGCTGCTTCTTCTGGTTGCGAACGTGGACCAGCGCCCTTCCAGAGAGGCTCGCGAGGAGCGCTCGAGGCTCCTTCGGCTCATCGTTGTAGACTCGAATATGCGCCAGCGTGCTGAAGGCCAGGTCGTTCTGGAGGTTGTTTACGCCGGTCATGAAGCTATTCATGAACACGTACATGCTGACGCCGAAGACGACGCTCAGCGTGGCTACGATGGTCTGCTTGATGCGCGACGTCAGATGCACGAACGCGATCTTTCCACTCGTGCCGATCATCGCTGGGTCCTCACGGCCAGCCGGTCGGAGTCCGAGAGCCCCCCCGTGACTTCAACCCACTCCTCGGACCGAAGTCCGGTGGTGACGGCGACGACTCGGCCGTTCTCGAGGCGCACGTGCCCGGCGTCGAGGGAGTCGATCGGGATGGTGAGCCCGTCCTCCCGGACCTCGACGATGACGTTGGCCTGCAGCTGGGTCCCTACGAACAGCCGAGCGTCGCCGGCGGCGATCGATGCTCCGAGCCGGAACGACTGCGCGGAGCTGTCGAAGGCGGGGTAGATGGCCGTGACCTCACCCTCGAACACCTGTCCGACGTGGGTGTTGAGGCCGAGCTTGGCGACCTGCCCGAGCTCCACGAGGTGCACGTCTTCTTCGGCGACGTAGAGGCTCGCCTGGAAATGCCCGCCCCCGATCCGGCAGAGGGACTCACCCTTGCGCGCGAGCTCGCCCCGCTCTTTCGAGACCTCGAGCACGCGCCCCGCGCGGACCGCCCTGATGAGGTGATCGTCTTGCTGCGACTCGACGATTCGGAGTTGATTCTCGTTCACCCGGACGCTGAGCGCGCGCTCGTCCTGCAGGTCCTCGAGGTTCTGTTGGAGCACCCTGAGGTTGCTCTTCGCCGACTCGAAGCGCGCCTTGGCGTTGTCGTAATCGAGCTGCGATACCGCTCGGCTCCGGAGGAGCGCCCGATATCGCTCGACGTTGGTCTGGTCGAGCCTCAGCTGCTCCTCGGCCTGAGCGATCTGCGACTTCAGCGCGACCACCGACGGCGAGGTGGGCGACGCCTTTCGTAGGGCCTCTTGGTACTGCGCCCGGGCCGTCGCGAGCTCCGACGACTTGACCGGGCTCGCGAGGCGAACCAGCGGTTCGCCGACGTCGACATAGTCTCCAGCCTTGACGAAGACCTCATCCACGAAACCCTCTTGATTGGTCGCGGCCACATACTCCTCGGACATCTCGAGATGTCCGGTCGCGAAGACCGCCTCGACGATGTCCCTACGGACGGGTGAGACCACCTCGTCGCGAACGGCGCAGGCGGTCAGGATCAGCGCAAGGGGCAGATACCTAGCTGTCGAATTCATGGGGGCCCTCCCGGGAAAGGTAGGTGGATACGAGTCGGTAGTAGCTCAGCAGAGCGTTCAGGAAGGCGGCCTCGGCGCCCCTCTGCTCCTCGCGAGCGCTCAGGTATTGCTCGAGGCCGCTGACCCCTTGGGCGTACTTCTGCAACGTCAGCTTCGTGTTCGTTCGCGAGAGCTGGTGGCTGACCCGCGTCAACGTCACCTGCTTCCAGTAGATGCGTCGCCGCTTTACGAGGCTCTCGTCGATGGCCCGGGACTCGTCCCGGCGGCGCGCCAAGGCCACTTCGGCGTAGGCGCGCTCCGCCTCCGCCGCCTTGACCTCGTTCCAGCGATCGAGGCCCGTGAAGAGCGGGATATCGAGGGACAGGGTGAGGTACTGAATCCCCGACCAGGCCCCGTCCCCGAAGGACAGGCCGAAGTCGTCGCGCAGGTGCTGCCCGCCCAGATAGGCGTCGAGGGTGAGCTTGGGAAGCCAGCGAGCTCGCTGCTCCCGCCACTGAAAGCGGGTCTGAACGGCGTACGCCTCCTCCACCTCGAGGGTCAGGTCGGGGCCGAGGGCGTCGCCGACGAGGGCGGCCTCCCGAGTCTGCAGCTCCTCGGTGAGGGTCAGCGTGGTCCCAGCCGGGACCCCCAGGAGAATCCTCAAATTGGTGAGCGTCTGCTCCAAGATGTCGAGATAGTTGGCGACGTCCTGCCGGACGGCGTTCTCGTTCATGCGCGCGCAGTTTAGGGCGATCTGATCGACGACGCCCTGCACCAAGCGCGCTTCGACGATCTCCACCAGGGTCGCCGCCTCTCGTTCGCTCGAACGTTGGCCGCGCAGCAGCGCTCGAGTAGCGAGCGCCGTGTAGTAGTTGACCGCCACCTCTTCACGAAGCCGCTGGCCGAACGCGCCGGCGTTCGCGGCCGCGCCCCGGGAGGCCGACCCAGCGGCCCTGGCCGCGAAGTGGGTTCGTAGGTCGAGGAGGGTTGTCGAGAGCCTGAGCCCCGCCTGGTAGTTGTAGGTCTGGCCGAACTGGGCGTCGACCGTCCGGCCCGGTTGCCCGAAGAGCTCTCCGGGCACCGGCGTCACGGGGAGCTCGGGGTTGATCTTCAGGGATCCGGAGGCATAGATGTCAGGTAGCCAGTGAAAACGCAGAGCCTCGTATCTACGGTTCGCCTGCTCCCCTCGAAGGCCGTATTCGCGGAGCTCGGGGTTGTGCTTCTCCGCGTGCGCGATCGCCTCTTCGACGGACGATATGGTGAGCGACTTGGCCGGCGCCCTGCCCGCCGCCGCTGCCAAGGGCAGCGAGGACATGAACCCGGCAAGCAGGAATCGAAGCCTGTATGGAGGATATCTCATAGTCATCGCCGTCGAACTCGCGCCCAATGCCTAGCCAAACTAGTTGCCGGGTGTTGAGCAGTTGTTGAGACGGCTCGCGAGCCCTCTTGGTGATGTCCGGCTCGATACTTTGTAGCGAAGTGTACGGAGGGACGAATCCTGCGTTGCCACACTCCCAGCGCCGAGGTAGGCGCCGCGAGGACTCTCAGAGTCCCAGCGCAGGACTTCTCGCCCTCCACGATTGCTCAACACTCCTGGCGCCACGCTCGACCCGCCATGAAAGAGCACGCCATCCCTTGGTCCACCGCGTCGAGCTTTCCCTCCGCGGCGCCGTCCGTCGGTCTCACGCTTTTGGCAGGCGCTCTGTCTGCGTGCGCGACCGGCGAAGACGCAGGCGAGGCGCGCGCATGCGACGCCGAACCGGAGCTGTTGACGACGAGCAGCGGGGTAGAGTTTCTCCGAACGCCGGAGTCCTGCTTCGAGGACCTGCCCGACTGGCCGTTTGAGGCCAAGTATATCGAGATCGATGGCATGCGGCAGGCTTATGTCGACGAAGGGCCCGAGGGCGGTCCGGTCGTCCTGCTCCTCCACGGGCAACCTTCCTGGTCCTATCTATACCGGAAGATGATTCCCGGACTGACAGAGGCGGGCTACCGGGCCATCGCGATGGACCACTTGGGCATGGGCCGGTCCGACAAGCCGACGAGCCTCGAGTTCTACAGCTACCTCGGCCACGCCGACCGCCTTCAGCGCTTCATCGAGCTTCTCGATCTGCGGGACATCAACCTGTTCGTGCAGGACTGGGGCGCCAGCATCGGGCTTCGGGTGGCTGGATTGAATACGGAAAGGTACGCGAGCATCACCGTCGGTAGCGGCCAGCTCCCGCGCGTCCCGGAAGGGATCGAGCTCGTCACTCCGGTGGAGAACCCCGACCAGGTCGAGGATATCCCGAGCCCCTACGCCTCGATCCCCGCGCAGCAAGAGCCCTTCTACGACGGCTGCGAGCGCGTCGACGACGGTGACAACTTCACCTCGTTCGAGTGGGCCGTGAAAGGCGAGAGTTTCCACCCCGCCGCGGTGGTGGAGGCGCTCACCTGGTTCGACCTTCCCGCCGCCGAGGAGGCCGCCTACGACGCTCCCTACCCGAGTCGAGACTACATGGCGGGCACCCGCGTGTTCTCCTCCCTTCGCGGTGACTTTACTGGCCTGAACGAGGACGCCTGGGCCAACCTGACCTCCTTTGGACGGCCGTTCTTGACGATCTGGGGTGCGAACGATCCGAAGGAGCCCGGCGCCTGCCTGGTGCAGGAGGAGCTCACCTGCAACATCGACGGCGCTCAGGGGCAGGCACATGTCCGGCTATCGGAAGCGAGTCACTTTCTGCAGGACGACCAAGGAGAAGAAATTGCCGAACGTCTCGTGGCGTTCTTCCGGGGCGAGGCCCGGGCTGCCGAGTTTCAGGCGAGCTGCGAAGCCGAACTCCCCAGCCTCCCCGTCACGTCCGACGGTACGGGCACCCCCTGCACGACAGACGCGGATTGCGCGGGCCTGGTGGCCACCACATGCCTGACCGCAGGAGCGACGGGGGGATTCTGCAGCATCGAGATGTGTGCACCGGACAGCTGCGGTGAGTTCTATCGCTGCTGCGGGGAATGCAACCCGGCTTCGGCAAGCCAGCTCCCGTTCGACAACAGCGCCTGCCTTCCGGAAGCGGCGGCTGGCCAGCTCGAGGCGGGCGCGGGGTGCACCTGTGAGTAGCGACGAAACTCAACAGTCATGCGGGGCATACCGAACATCTATCTCGATGTATATATCAGGCATGAGAAAGACGCCCTCGTTCCAGGTATTCATCTTAGCTGCGCTGGCCGCCTGCGGTGACGCTTCGACAGCCGAAGACTCATCGCCCGATGCGTCCTCGAACGAAGACGCTTCATCACCGATCGCTCCTGAGCCGGTAGACTCAGGCGTCACCGTCGGCTCCGAGACCGACCCCAGGGACGACATCCCCGGACGTTTCTGCGAAATCTTCATAGGCTATCCGGCGGAGACGGCGGGGCTCGTGGACTTCGAGATATGGGGTTCTCAATCCCTGGGCAACTGCCCTCAGGCCGAGTGGGACGCACTCGATTTCGACGCCCTCCAGGCCGAGCTCGACGCTTTGCTCGTCCTGCCCAACGGCCCGAGAGCAATACTCACAGACTTTGGCGGGGGGGTGGCTTTCGGGGAGAACGTTCGGAGCTTTGGAGGCATCGACATGCAGATCGTCTCCTTCCTTCGTGACTTCGACCCATCGACGGACGGAGAAGGCAGCCCCTACACCGTCTCGCTCGTCGACCAGGACGGCATGAAGGGTTTCAGCGCCGGTCGGGAGGTCTACGAGCTGATCACCGACGAGGGCGAGGTCTTCAGCCTGGTGACGATCGACCTCAACGTCGTTTCGTCTCTCGAGGACCTGCCGGGATTGGGCGCGCGACTGGAGAGCCTCCCCGAAGGCTGGGTCTGGCAAGCCACCGTCTTGGATGCGGAGCGGCGGATCGAAGCCAACGGCAGTCTGAAGGCGATGCGGGACGAGCTGGGCAATACCTACCAACGCGCCGCCGACTGAGACCGAGAGCGCGTTGTCGAATACACCCCTATCAAAAGACAGGAGACACCCGTGAAGAAGACGACGTTCGTAACGCACGCAGCCATCCTCGCCTTGCTCGCCGGATGCGGGGACGATTCGGTATCCTCTGAGACCGATGCCGGATCGACGGATCTCGAGGAGCCCGGCGACCCAGCGACCGATGCCGGATCGACGGATCTCGAGGAGCCCGTCGGCGCAGCGACCGATCCCAGAGACGAAATCCCGCGGCGCTATTGCGAGATACTCCTCGGCTATCCCGCCGAGGGCGGCCTGCTGTCCTTCGAGGTCTGGGGTTCTCAGTTCATCGGTGACTGTCCTCAGGCCAAGTGGGACGCACTCGACTTCGAGGCCATCCAAGCCGAGTACGGCGCCCTCTTCGTCAACCCCAATGGTCCGAGGGCTGGCATTACGGACTTTGGCGGTGAGTTCGAGGGCTTAGGGGAGGAAGTCCGCGTCTACGGTGGGATTGAAATGCAGCTCGTCTCGACCATTCCCGCGTTCGACCCTTCGACGGCCACGGGTGGAGGCTACACGCTTTCGCTCATCGACCAGACCAGCGTGAAGGGTTTCAATGCGGGGACGGAGGTCTATGAGCTGATCACCGAAGAAGGCAAGGTTTACACCATGATCACGGTCGATCTCAACAATGTACTCGACCTGAGCGAGCTCCCGGGGGTTGGAGCGCGTCTGGAAGGTCTGCCCGACCGATGGACCTGGCAGGCCACCGTCCTGGATACCGAGCGCCGGATCGAGGTCGACGGAAACTTAGAGTCGATACAAGACGAGCTGGGCAATACCTACCAGCGCGCTGGGGATTGAGAGACCGCAGGGGCCATCTGCGAAGGGTCCTTCAACCCAAGCGGTTGACCTCCGGGCGGCCCGTGGGCGCCGAATAGCCTTCGGGGTGAGCCCCCGTCGCTTCGCAATCTGACCTCTTGCTTCGCTCGACTCGAACATCTCTGGAGGGGTTCGAGGCAAGCAAGCGGCCCGCGACGTCCGCAGCCCCCCTTCGCCTTCACCTCGAACCATCGTCGAAGCTTCAGAAGTACGACCGTGAGATCCAGCACCCTGCCTGCATAGACCGGGGCATGACGCCGCCTCTCTCAGCTAGTCCCCCCACGAAGGTCCTCACCCTCCTCGCCGCGATACTCAGCTTCGCGCCCGGTGCTAGGGCTCTTGCTCAGGTCTCTCCCCCCCCGTCGGACCCTGCGCATCAACTGCTCATGCATCGGGCCGCCGTAGAGCTTCCGGAGCCAGCCGCTTTCTCGACCTTTCTCGAAGATCTGGCCGCCACCGGCTACGATCCGGCGCAGCTCGACCTGGATGCCGATGGTTTCTCCAATTCCCAGGACACGTGCCCCCGCATCCCGAATCGAGCCCAGAATGCCGTCTGCGGCCCAGCGCTGGTCAACGTCCTCGACCAGTCCGTCTTCCTAAAATCGCGGACCTTCGCCATTCCCACCGGCGTACCTCCGACAAATCAGCTGGCCCATCTCACCCGCGTCCACGCGATGATTCACTTGGCGGCCAGCGACGATGGCGTGGTGCTCACGGACGCCCAGCGTCAGGCCCTCAGTACGCGGGGGGTCGAGCTTCTTCACTACCTTCCTCACCGCACCTACGCAGCAAGCCTACCGAGAAACGCCGTGGCCTCCGTCGGGGCCCTTCCCTGGGTCGAGGGTGTGAGTGCCTACCAGCCCTCAGACAAGGTCGCTCCGCAAGTGAGGCTTCGCGGTCCTCTGGAAGGACGAATCGCAGGCGGAACCAGTATGTCCCTGGACGTGGAGTTCTTCGCCGACGTCTCGACCTCCGTGCGCCTCCAGGACTTGCAGGTGGGAGCCACGAGCTGGACCCACCTCTACGACTCCACGTATCGCGTGGAGGTCCCCGCTTGGGGGCATATTCAGTGGTGGAGTAGCCGCGACAGCGTGGAGTGGATCACGGACGTCCCGGGCGAAGGGGAAGACGACAGCACCAACGGCCAAGAGGCGGTGGGCGCCGACATACTGCCCGAGCTCTACGGCTATACCGGCGAGAACACCGTCTTCTCCGTCACGGAGTCTGGGCTCATCGCCCCCCTCGACCTTCCCGACTGGGAGGGGCGCGCTTCGCTGGGCAACAACCCCATCTTTGCACCCGAGAGCAACCATGTCCGAGGCACGGTGAGCGTGCTCGTCGGCAACGGTGACGTCGGACCCGAGCGCGTGGGTCTCCTTCCGCAAGCCTCGGTCGTGTCCTTCTCCAACATCGGCCCGACGCTGAAGCGTATCCACTTCGGCATTCCTCAGGACTCCAGGATCGTGCATAACGCTCTCCTCAACAGCAACTCGTGGAGCAAGTACAACTGCGCGAAGATCGGGGAGTACACCCGAAGGGCCAAGCTGTTCGATAGGGCTGCCTACGACGTGGGCATCTCCATTCTGAAATCGGCAGGCAACGGG
Organism: Myxococcota bacterium; assembly: GCA_039819565.1. Classification (GTDB taxonomy): domain Bacteria; phylum Myxococcota; class Kuafuiibacteriia; order Kuafuiibacteriales; family Kuafuiibacteriaceae; genus JAHQVK01. Next base: position 13,440 of record JBCBRU010000104.1, read on the forward strand.
CGCGCCCCCAACGATCCCAAAGACGACTTCGGCAACTGCTCTTTCGTCCCCGACCTCCATAGCCTCCCTCACTCCAACGTCGGCAAGAACTCGCTCGTCGTCGGGAACGTCAAAGTGAGTACGGCCCAGCCGTATACTCTGGACGGAATGAGAGAGAGCAGCTCCGCCGGGCCGACCGCGGACGGCCGACTCAAACCCGATGTCGTCGCTCCAGGCACCTCTCTTTTTGCGGTAGGCTACGACAACTCAACTGAACAAAGAGACCCGAACCGACTCTATGGCGGAACCTCGGCGGCAACCCCCTTTGCAGGGGGTATCGTCGGCTTGTTGGGGGAGGCTTTCCTGGCCAACAGCGAGAACCCCAACGCCATCGCCCCAGCCCGGTACCGGGCGATCCTCACCCACACCGCGCGGGACATCGATGCTAGCGGTCCCGACTACGGAAGCGGGTATGGCGTGGTGCAGCCGGAGGCCGCCATGCATATCGCCGATCAATGGTCGAGCTGGGGTCGAGAGGGGGTCCTCGACAGCGCCACCACCGTTTTGGTCTTTCCGTTCACGGTCAGCTCCCCTCACTCCTTCTTCAAGGCAACTCTCGCCTGGGACGACGAAGAGGGAGAGCACACCGCCACCATGGCCCTGAAGAACGACCTGGATCTCACGCTCGTGAGCCCTTCGGGGGCTGTCTTTCGTCCGTACGATCTCAGTAACCCTCCTCCGGTAGGAAACAACAACGACCCCGGCGCCTCGCCGTGCACCGCCCCCGCTTGCCAGGACCGCCTCAACAACCTCGAGATGGTTCGCGCAGATCCGCTCGCGGGCTCCTATACCGTCGAGCAAGGGCCATGGCAGGCGCGGGTCGAGGTCCACCGGCTCGTGTCCCAAGCGCAGGCTTTCTCACTGGTGCTGACTCCGGACTGCCCGGTGTTGATCGACCGCGACACGGTGCTGGGTGGGGACCTCACGTGTCCATTGAGCGGCCGCGGCGGCGCCGCCGTTCAAGTCACCGCGGACAACGTCACTCTCGACTGCAACAACCGCTTGATCCGCCCCTCCACACCGGGGGCGACAGGTTTCGTTGCGGACTCGACCGGGATCATGTCGAGGGCCGACGGAGTGACCGTCATGAACTGTGACGTAGGGGGCTTCGAGACCGGGATTAGCGCGGACAGGGATGACGGCGCGACGGCAGACAACATGCTGAGGGGCAACATCCTCTCCCGCAATGGCTCCGTGGGTATACACCTCGAGGGGTCTCGACATGTTGCTCGAGCCAACAGTCTATCGGAGATGATGAAAGACGATGGGGTCGGGGTGCGGGCCGAGGGGAACCTCTTCGACGTCTTCGGTAACTTTTTCCTCAACGGACGCATCCCCGGGGACGGGGCGCTCACCACGGCCATCGAGGTGGTACGAGGCACCAATCTGGGCCGGGTTCGCAACAACGTCTTCCAGGGCCACTGGGGCTTCGGCCTTCACGCCCAGGCCACCGAGGAGGTTCCGACGACCAATCTTCGAATCCAAGGCAATCAGATCAGCGACGTCGAGGAGACGGCGATGACGTTCCTCGGCGCCGTCCAGGATGCGACGCTCTCAGGCAATCGCATCGACGGCTTCGGGCTGAAGGGGAGCCAGGGCCCTAGCTACGGCATCCTTGTAGACTACGGTGCTTTGGGAGACGGGGTACCCACCCGCTTTCAGATCTCAGGCAGCCGCATCTTCGGAATCGAAGGCGACGATCAGATCGGGATCTTCCTCCTCGGAGCAGCTGAGACCAAGATCTTCAACGACAACCGTATCCGCTTCGTGGGTACCGGCATCAAGGCCACCGTGTCCGAGCAAACGCGTATCGAAGACAACACGATCTCCAACCCCAGCACGACCTTTCGGACCACACTCGGCATTGAACTATCGGGCAGCACTCACGCCACGGACGACTTCTTGAGGCTCAACACCATCACGGAGAGCGTAAACGGCATCTCAACTCGCGAGTCGGACGGGGGCATCATCACCCGCAACACCATCGAGGTCGCCGGCACCGCCATCGCCGTCGATGAAAACGAAGGAGCGGTCATGGTGATCAACAATACGCTGGAAGCGTCATTGGGTGTCGAGATGACCGACGCACCCAACTCGGTCATCGAGGCCAATACCTTCGCGCCTCCCGGGGCCGGCCTCGGCGTGGGCTACATCCTAGAGCGGGGGGACGGAACCCGCATTCGCCAGAACGGGGCCGCGGCCCCCGCCGTAGGCATTTCGGTGTCCAACTCGACCAGCGTGGACGTGGCCGAGAACACCATCACTGAGCCCGAGCAGGTCGGCATCGGACTGCTCGACACCGATGGCGCCGTAGTCGATGGGAACACGATCACTTCGCTCACCGCCTCCGGAGTCGGCATTCTCGTGGGCGAAGCGGACCCCATCACGCTCTCGGACAATGAGATCACCACCACGACGCTGGGGGTGGGCATCCAGCTCGGCGATGACCCGGCCGCGCTCTGCGCTGTCGACGTCGACAACGTGGACGTGATCGCCAACGTCTTCCTGGGCTTGGGGACCTTCATCGTGAGTCGCTGCGACGTCGGATCCGTCAACGTCGTTCCGTAGTCCGGCCCTGGGTTGTCGCTGGCGAACGGAAGGGTCGCCCACCCCCATCGCAGCGAGTTTCGGCGGCCGCCACGTCAGACGTGGATGCGAAGCGCATATGCGTTCTCATGCGTGCACCGTGTACCCTCGCCTTGCTGGTGCTGTCCGCCTGTGCCGAGCCCTCGACTCTACGAGATGAGGAGCGGGATACCGGCGAGCAGCCCATCGACGCCTCCGTAGCGCCGCCGGGCTTGGTCATAGAGACAGAACCGCTTCCGTCCGCGCAGGTGGGTGAGGCGTACCGGTCTCGGCTGCAGGCGTCGGGCGGCGCGGAGGGAGCCCGGACCTGGTCCCTGGCGGGCGGCGACCTCCCCCTCGGTCTCGAATTGAGCGACGAGGGTGTCCTCGAGGGGCGACCTCGTCGCCCCGAGACGGCTCGTTTCGAAGTGCAGGTGGAAGACCTCGAAGGCGAGGTCGCTCGGGCCGGCTTCGAGCTCGAGGTCGAGAGCGAGCCCCTCCGCATCGTACAAAGCTCGGTGCGCGATGGCGCCACCACGAGGAGGTATGAGGCGGCGGTGAGAGCGGAGGGAGGCTTCGGGCCTCTCAGCTGGCGGGTCGTGGACGGCGCCCTGCCCCCGGGGGTGGGCCTGGTGCCCCGAACCTCCACCGCTGCCCTCGAAGGCTACCCACAGGAGCCCGGACGCTACCCACTCACGCTCGAAGTTCGGGATCGCGCCGACGGAGAGGTCGAGCGGACGTTCGACATCAACATCGTGGACGACGCGGTGGGCGGAGAGCCCGCCATGAACCGAACCCGTCGTGTCGAGCGAACCCATTTACGGATGAATGCTCGCACCGGAGAGGCCACGGCGGCCCTCGTCGTCGGACCGTCCCCTGAACCCGGTCTCACGGTCGATCTCGACGGCCCCACCCTCCTCGCCGTCGACTCCCCGGTGGGCCCTCTCGCCTTTGCCACCCGCGACGGCCAGCTCGACATCGGGCTCCCCCGCTCGACCCAGACGACCACCGTCACCATCAACTATCGTATGAAGCTCGATGACCTCCGAGGTGCTCGGGATTTCTTTCCCGACACCTGCGGAGAAGCCTTTCCCTGCCGACCACACCCTCGAGACGCAGCGCCCTTTGCGGTGTCGATCGAAGAGGCGGGTCCCGGACGTACGGCCGTCTTTCCGGAGCGACTACAATGGCCCGCTCTTGCCTTCCAGGTGGGGTGGGTGGTTGCCGAGCTCGAGTACATCCCTCTGGGCAGGACGCCGAACGGCCTGGAGCTGGGCATTTACGCTCCTACCGAGCGCCGAGCGGAAGCGATGGCGGGGACCTCGAGCCTCGTCGCGATCGCGACCTGGCTCGAGGAAAGGTTCGGGGCCTACGCTTGGGGCCCGCGCTACGCTCCCGTCGTGGCGGGCAGCCGCTTCTATGCGCTCGAAACCCATCCATCACCCCAGATTCCAGCTGGGGCCGGAGACGAGGTCAGTCTCTAGATCCACGAGCTCATACATGGCTGGTTCGGGACCGGCGTGCGCTTCGAATGCTGGGAGGATGCCGTGCTGTCCGAGGGCACCACCACCTATCTCACGGCACGAGCTCTCGAAGCGGTGGAGGGAGCGCTCCCCGCTCAGGCCCTATGGCAAGAGTACGCGGGTCGGCTCGGGCCCGTGGGGAGTCATGCGGCTTGGCCTGCCCTCGAGTCGAACGCCTGCGATACCAACATCGACCCGCTCATGATCTATACAGATCTCATATACTTTCGAGGGGCCTTCTTCTTCCGAGCGGTCGAAGAGCGCATCGGCCGCTCCTCTCTCGACACTGCTCTGCGCAACATTGCGGTCCACCGGCAAGGCGAAGCTCTTCGATTTACCGAGTTTCTCGACGAGATAGAGCTCGAAGGAGGGTGGGATCCCACGCCGTGCGCCCAGAAGTGGCTGGGGCGCTCCGCCCCGCCGGAACCCAATGATTTTGGGTGTCGGTGAGCCTCCGGCCGAGGGCGTTAGGGTTCGGGCCGGTACGGAAAGACGTTTTGTCCCACCCATCGAGTCTCGCCTACGATGAGGCGCACGTTCTGCCCCTCCCCGAGGGGGGGGTGAACGGGAACATGCATACCTGGGCGGTCCGGGTCGATCAGCACGACCTCGGTCGTCCGAGTTTGGCGCCAGGTTCCGCGAGCGAGAAGGCGTCCGTCATGGAGCTCCAGGAAAAGCGGGTTGAAGAAGCCGTCGGGCACGTGGGGGTCTTGCCTCTCGAACTGATTGGTCCCGGTCGCCGTGACCCGTCCGTGGAGGCGCACCGACGGTCCCGGTCCGGCATCGAGGTCCGAAACGAAGAGCTCCATCGGGGCATCGTCGTCCAGATAGCAGCTGAAGACCATCTGTCCGCTCGGGAGGTACCGAGGGTAGGACACGCAGGTGGCAGTGCCGCCGAGGCTCGTGGGGGTCATCGTCAGCGGCGCCGTGGGCGTGGCTCCGCTGAGATCCACGTAGTGGATGTCGGTACGTCCATCCAGATCGAGGTCCTGAATATAGGCGAGGTGTCGGCCATCGTCGGAGATCGCGAAACTATAGATTCTCTGCTCGCCCTGACGTGTATCTACGTTGATGAGATAGGGGGCGGAGCATGAGCCGGACCGTGAACAATCGACATAGTACAGGTCGAAGGCGGCGTCCCCCGGAAGCGCCGCGCGGAAGACCAGGCGGTCCCCGGCCGCCCACTGAAAGCCCCAAAAGGGGTTGGGGAACGCCCCTCCCCCCTCCGCGACCACGTCGTGTACGGGATAGGCCGGTTCCGCAACCGTCGGAATGCCGTCGGTGAAGTCGGCGACGAAGAGCTGGGACGGGTCTGCGATCGCTCGTCCGGAGGCACTGAACACCAGCTTGGTCCCTGAGGGCGAGAGGGCGTGAAATCCGCGACGCGAATTGACGCCGAGGAGCGCGCGTTCTTCATTTCCAGTCGGGAACACCTTCACAGGTGCGGCGGGGGGAAGTATGCCAGCGTCGATGAC
>JBCBRU010000105.1:0-18768 GCA_039819565.1 Myxococcota bacterium
CCAACGGGGGCGATCAGCCCTTCTACGGCTCGGTCGTGGTCCTGCGGACGGCAGCGCTGCCGCCCCTGTTGGAGATGGAGACATCGAGCCCCGCCGACTCCAGCAGCTCGGGCAGCGCCGACATCCCCGTGGGGCCGTGAAAGCGATAGGCCGGGACCCCATCCTCGCCGCACCCGGTCGAACCTCCCGCCGCGAGCCCGAGGGCCAGCGCCAGGAGCGCCGTCGGCGGTGGGCCCCTCTCGCTCATCACGCGCGCGGCCGGCTCGAACAGAGCCCCCAGGGCCGCGCCGTCCACCTGACCGTCGCCAAAGCGCATCCGCTCCACGACCTGGGCCGCCTGTCGAAACAGCGCTCTCAGCTCGGGCTCTCCGCGCAGTCGGCGCGCGTAGTCGCCGTTCGTTCGGGAAGCGTGAAAGCGGATGCGGCCGGTGTCGTCGAGGAAGCGCAGGAGGGCCACGTGCAGCCCCGTGGCCGCCGCGGAGCTGTCCCCATTCTGAAGGGCGAGTTGCGCCTCGCGGAGCAGGGTGGTGGCCCGGGCGCCGGGGAGTTCGGCCACCCCGGGGGAGCCTTCGACTTCGGAGGTCTTGAGTGAGGGCCGAAACACGGTGCCCTTTTGGGCACGTCGAAGCACCCACGCGAGGAGCATCCCGCCGCCCACCAGCAGCGCCGCGAGCACGATGGCTTGCGCCACGGACTGCGGAAGGAGACTCGCGAGGTCGAGAGAAAGAGGGATGCTCTCCCGTCTTTCGGGGCGATGGAGCAGACGTCGTCGGTCGCGGGCAGCGTCGAGCGCGCGCCAGTTCGAACAGGCTTCCCGGGCGGCGGGACACACCGCGTCCGTGTCCGCGTCGAACAGCGGGCAGAACTCCAGGCCGAGGGTGCCGTCCTGACCGAAGCTAGAGTCGTGACAGAAGCGATAGCTCGGAGAGGCAAAGACCTCTTCGCGCCGCTCCACCGCTCTCGCCTCCACCGCCTCGGCGTCGGGACGACTCGGCGGCTCCTCATCCTCGAGCGCTTCGCCCGGATCCTCGAAGAGGCTCTCCTCGTACCCCTCCTCGTCGGGGCTCGCGCCCGACGTTGCGGCCCAGCTGAGGGCCAGTCCGGTGGCCACGCCGAGGGCGACGACCGCTTTCACGCGGCGCGCTCCACGCTGCGGTGCGCGATCTCTTGGAAACGGACCTGGATATCCCATCCCTCTCCTCGGGTTCGGGCGTCGACGTAGTCGAAGAGTCGCGCCAGCGCGATGAAGGGCCCGGAGAGGACGTAGCCGAGCGCCGCCACCGGCCCGGCCGCCACCTCGTTCACCCCCTCGAACTGGAGCACGAAGGAGAAGACGGTGTGGGAGGCGCCGAGCGCGGAGATCACGAAGAGGGTTCGAAACACGAGCGCGGGAACCATGAAGATGAGGTTTCGACCGTGGCGATCGACGGCCAGGTCGTGGGCTCGGCGTCGCGCCGCCCCTCCGCTCAGGCGCTCTAGGAGCCGGACCTCGCCCTCGAAGAAGCTGCGGGCGTGGAAGGTCGCGTTGACCATGGCCGCGAAGATGAGGAGGAGCAAGAGCGCCCCCGCGGCGTCGTGGGCGCCGGCGTCGATGAGCAAAAAGGGGAGGAGGGGGGACCAGCGCAGGGCCGTCCCCGGGAGCAGGGGGAGGGCGCGGCGGGCCCCTCGGATCGCTTCGCGGAGGGTCACCCGGGTCTCGAAGAGATGACGGCCGACGAACACCGTCACCACCCGCTCCGCCCAGGCGGATCCGAGGACCAGCACGAAGGCCCCCAAGACCATGGTGCTCTCCGGGCTGCCCCCGGAGGCCCACCACCCCCCGACGGTGGCGCCCGCGACGAGCAGCGGCACGAACACCGAAAACGCGATGACCCCGCGGAGCTCCCCGAAGTGCTCACGTCCGTACGCCAAAGCGAGATCGAAGACCTCGTCGAGCGTCCGGGGACGCAGGACGATGCGGGCCCGAAAGGAAGCCCGCTCCCTCGGAGCCTCGGCGGCGGTCACGGCGGCTCCGTGAGGTCGGAAGGCCTTCGCCCCCGACCGCCCAGGACGAGGATGAGGACCACGCAGAGGGTGCCCGCGGCGCCGATCCCGGCCTTCACCGAGGCGGGCAAGCTCGACGGCGACACCCACGCTTCGAGAAAGGCCGCCGTCATCAGGAAGAGGGCCGCTCCCACCACCTGGCGAAGGAGCTCGGGGCCCACCGCCTGTAGGCTCTTGAGCCGGCTCCGCCCTTGGGTCGCCACCAAGGCCAGCCCCATCTGGAGGCCGGCCGCGCCCGACATGACGATCGCGGTGAGCTCCCAGGGGCTGTGGGTGGCCACGAAGGTGAGGAGGTTCGTCCCGAGCCCCACGCGGTGCAGGTGCCCGAACACGACTCCGATGAAGAGACCGTTGAACACCAGGAACCAAATCGAGCCGAGCCCGAAGAGAATCCCGGTGGCAAAGCAGCGAAAGGCGATGCCGACGTTGTTCCAAATGTAGAACCCCGTCATGGACGCGTTCTGACCGGAGGCGGCTCGGCTGGGCTCTTGGCTGTACATCTCCTCCATGGCTTGGAGCTGAGTGGGGTCGAGGATGGCCAAGGCGTAGCTCTCGGAGACGAAGGCTGCCCATCCGCCCAGGATGAAGGGGCCGTAGAAGAGCACGCTGGCCAGCATGAAGAAGGCTAAGTTGCGGCGGACGGCACCAGGAAAGTCGAGGACCAGCTCGAGGAAGGAGAGCGGGCCCCGGGACCGTCGGGCCCCGGAGTAGAGCACGTTGTGAGCCCGGGCGGCGAGGCCGTCGAGGTGTCGCTCGAGGTCGGCGCCGAGGCGGTCCCGACGCACCTGGAGGAGGTCACTGGCCAAGCCCCGATACTCGGTGGCCAGCGTCGACACCTCCTCCGGGCTGAGACTCCCGGTCACGCCCTCGGCGCGATGCACGAGGGTCTCGAGATCCGTCCAGTGTTGTCCCCGCTCGGCCACGAGATGCTGACGCGTCCTCACGGCGACTCCGCGGGGTCGCGAAGGGCCTGGGTGGCTCGCCTCCAGAGCGCCACCAAGAAGCTCGTGGCGTCCCGCGGCGTGGGCACCGCCAGCCGCTCCGCGAAGTGGGGCGCCACCATCTGGGCCAGCTCTTCGCGCCGCGCGGGCCCGATGGCTCGGCGTGACACGAACAGATCCAGCGCCTCCATCTCATGCGGGTCGAGGGCGAGGAGGGCGCTGGGGAGCGCCGCCTCGACCTCCGGGGAGACCTCGAGGCCCGCGGTCTCCGGCTCGGCTTCCGTCCGCTCTTCCACGATCACCAGGGTGTCCGCCGCGAGATCCCCGAGGCGCCGAAAGCGCGGATCCAGGGCCATGACCAAGGGGCCGAGCACCAGGACCATCGGAGGCACCAAAGAGAGGTCGGCAGCCCGGAGGAGGTTTCGCAGGAGGGAGGCGCGCCAGGTCACGGGGAGTCCGTCGCTGTGCACGACCCGAAGCTTGAGGGCGGCCTTACCGACGGATCGGCCCCCGGATACGAGCTCGGACACGAAGAAGTAGCCCCACCACACCGCGAACAGACCGATGAGGAAAACGCCCTGGTCGACGCCCCCGAGCCCGGCTGCACCCAGGACCTGGGCGGCGAGAGCCACCACCACCAGCGCCGCCATGGCTACGAGTCCGTCGATCATCCAAGCGAGGAAGCGGCGTCCGGGCCCCGCTACCCGGCTCCGGAACGCGAGATGTTCGGGGGTCGCGATCTCGACCACCGTGTCCAGGGGAGAGCCAGGCATGCGGGCCTCGGGAGGCTAGCACGGGAGGCCGTTTTCACGGACGAGGATCCAAGTCCTTCCACGTCATGCGCTCCACCCGCAGCTCCACCGTCTTGGAGTCGATGGCCACGCTGTGACGCGCGTCGCTGTCCAAATCTACCGCGATCAGCTCGACTTTCCCCTCGGAGCGGCCGGACAGCACCAGGTGGTGTCCGTCCTTCCCTCGCTCGAAGCGGTTGCCCCTGAACACGGTGCTCTCCACCCGGAGCCTTCCCCCGGTGACCAAAACCGCGCCCGCGAGCTCACCGGAGTTGTCGGCGAGGAGGCTGTCCACCACCGTCAGGCTCACCCCGGGATCCACGATGAGGGCTCCGGCCGTGAAACAGCGGTGATCCTCGATCTTGACCCGTTCGAAGTGGGCGTCGAGGGGGCCCCGGAAGCTCACCGCAGAGCCGAGGCAGCGCCCCTGGATGGTCCGGCGCATGATCACGTCGCGCAAAACCACACGCCCGGGACCGGAGATCATGACCCCCGCGCCTCGGTTCGAGAGCGCCTTTTGGGCGGTGGTGAAGGTCAGGTGCTCCAGGACCACCTCGGTGCCCTTCGGCGCCATGACCATCAGCGCCGCCTTCTTGCCCTCAGACTCGAAGGTGGTGCGGCCTTTTCGGGCCCCGCGCACGGTCAGCGGCTTGTCGACGCGGAGCACCCCCTGAATACGCCCCCGCGGAAGCTCCAGCACGCTGCCGGGCGACGCGGCGTCGATGCGATCCTGAATGGAGCGGGCGGTCGGAGGGGGGACGGCGGCCAGGAGGCTCGAAATCAGGAGCGAGCACGCCATCGATCCCAGGTTCGGCCGCCTCCCGAACCGCTGAAGCGCGGGGTAGGCAGAGCGGACTCAGCGTCTCGCAGGGAGACGCTGCTCGCCGGGCCCCGAAGTCCGGGCCCCGATCTGCTTGGGCGCTTGGCGGCGGGCGAGGTCGACGGCGACATCGACGGCCTCGGCCACGAAGACCTTCTCGAGGCGCTCGAAGAGAGACTCCTCTTCGTCTTCCTCTTCCGCCTCCGCGACCGCGTCCCCGTCGGTCTTCTTGTCGGCGGCCTCGGTCTTCTTGTCGGCAGCCTCGGCCTTCTTGTCGGCAGCCTCGGTCTTCTTGTTCGCGTCTTCGGCCTTCTCGTCTTCCTCCTCGTCGAGGAGCTCGGCGAGAGAGATCTCGGCCTTCTTTTCATTGGCCTTTTCGATCTCCGACTCGACCTCACGGAAGGCGGGCTTTTGGGCCACGCGCTTTCGCGAGCGCTCGGCCAGGTCGGCCACTGAGAGCGCCGTGACCGGCTGCCAGTGATCTTCGCCCTTGGCGTTGACGCCGGCGGAGCGGAAGGGCGGCGTGCTCTGGGGCGGGAGGCTGTAGTCGAGGTCCTTCTCCCCCATTTCGATCGTCGAGAGGAGGGAGGGGACGACGATGTCGACGTCGACCCCACGCTGCTGCGTCGACTCTCCGTTGGGGAGGAAATACATCCCCGTCGTCACCTTCATCGCTCCCAGGTTGCGAGGGAGCGGCCGCACCGTCTGAACGCTGCCCTTGCCGAAGGACGACTTGCCGGCCCCCACCACCAGGGCTCGCCGATAGCTCTGGAGGGCTCCCGCGAGAATCTCGCTGGCCGAGGCGCTCATGGGGGAGACGAGCACCACCAAGGGCCCCGCCCACTCCGTGTCCGGATCGTCGTCCGAGAGCACGCTCACGTCGCCGTCCGTGTCCTGTGTGGACACCACCGCGCCTCGAGCCAGGAACAGGCCGGAGATGCGCACCGCCTCCTCCAGGTAGCCGCCGCCGTTCTTCGAGAGGTCGAGGACCATCGCGTCCGCCTTGGCCGCGCGAGCTTCGGCCACGAGCTTCTTCATGTCCTCATACGAGGAGCGCCCTTCGTCACTCGCTCCGCTCCCGTAGAAGGATGGAAGCTCGATGACCGCGACCTTGGAGGTCTTGCCGTCGAGACTGCGCTCCTGAAAGTCGATCTTGGCCGCTTGCTGAGATACGTCGATCTTGTCGCGGATGATGGTGACGTCGAAGGTCTTGGTCTCGGCGGAGTCGCGGAGGAGCGTCAACGTGACTTTCGTGCCCTTCTTGCCTCGGATCATCTTCACCACGTCGCGGAGCGACATGTCGATGGTCGACACCGGCTGGGCCTCTTCGCCGTCCTGCTTCACGGCGATGATCTTGTCTTTGGGGCGGAGCTTACCGCTCTTTTCAGCCCCTCCTCCGGGGATGATCTGGTCGATATAGGTGAAGCCATCCGCGCTGCGGAGGGCGGCGCCGATGCCCTCGAGCGACAGGCGCATGTTGATCTGAAAATCCACCAGCGAGTCGTGGGAGAGGTACGACGTGTGGGGATCGAGAGCTGCCGCGAAAGCCTCGGCGAACATCTCCGCCAATCGACCTTGCGAAGCGCGCTCCTGGAGACGCTTCTCCGCGAGCTCGTAGCGGTGGACGAGCTGCTTTTTGGCCTTGTCCATGTCGATGCCCGACTTCAGATAGTTGGCCATCTGGAAGTGAACGAGGTCCGACCCGATCTTCTCGCGCTCGGCGTCGGTGGCGGGGTAGCCGCGCTCATCCGGATCGAGAACGATCTTCACCGAGCGATCGACCGCGTACTTGCCTTCCACCACCCGCGCGGCGCGCTTCGTGTCTTCGGCGGCGCGCTTCAGGACGACGGCATAGGCCTCATCCAGAGCTCCGCACTCCCCCCGGCGCAGCTTGTCGAAGCCGGACTCGAGGCGGGCCGTGAGGCTCTTCGCCTCGCTTTCCAAGAGGAGGGTGCGAGAGGGGTCGAGCCCCTCCACGAACTGCTCGACGGCGCGACTCTTGACCGCGCCATCGATGCGCCGGACCGAGTAGTGCACCGTTTGGTAGGCGGCCAGAAGTCCCCCGAGGTCGTCGCACTGGAGGATCGCCGCTTCCGCGTTCCGAGTCTGGACGCAGGCGGCCGAGCACAGAGCGAGCGGCAAGGCGGCCGCGCGCAGGAGATGAGGGGGGCGGAGCTCGGTCATGGAAAACATGTTGTATCGTCGCTCGGGCGCCACGGCCAAGCGATGGCCGGTCCTGAGCTTGCGTCGTAGCCAACCCGTGAGAATGGACGAGGATTCCGGGCCGAGGTACGACCCCTACATGCGTCCTTGGCTCGCTGGAGTGGTGCTCCTGACCGCCTGCACCGAGAAACCGGCCCAGATCATGGTGAAGGGGCCGGCCCACACCCTGGCTGCTGCCCACGGCATCGTAGAGCTGCCGGTGTTCGAGGAGAAGAACGAGACCATCAAGCTCCGGGTGAGCGCCTTCGACGACCAGGAACGATACATGGGGACGGCCGAAGTGCGCTGGACGAGCGGCGACGCCTCCGTGGCCTCGGTGAGTCAGACCGGCCTCGTCACGATCCTCGGTTCCGGAAAGACTCAGGTCCAAGCCCGGACGCTCGAAGGGAATCCCCCGCTCGAGGCGTCCATCGACATCGAGGCGGTGATCATCGACGGCGTGGAGATCGTGGCCCCGACGGTGGCGGAGGGGGAGATGCCCAAGCTTCCCATGGGCGAGTTCATGGCTTTCGAGGCCGTGGTGCGGGACGACCGCGGCGAGGTCATCGAGGACGCCCGCGTAAAGTGGGAGAGCACCACCTGGGCGGGCACGATGAGCGTGGACGGAAAGCTCGAGGGCCGCGCCATCGGCAAGACAACCGTCATTGCGCGGGCCGACAACGGCGCCTCGGACGACCTCGAAGTCGAGGTCACCGACTGGGTCAAAAAGAAGAAGAAGCGCCGCTGACGCGCAACCGCCGGCGGGCCGCTCGTCCGGAGCGTTTCATGTCAGGCCCGGCCGCGAGGGCGGTGCGGCTCCGGATCATCGGCCCTCGAGGCAGCGCGCGATCATGGCGTCGACGCCGTGGGGCCGGTAGCTCGACATCTCGTCCCAGATCAGCGGGCCGGTGGGGTCGAGGTCGGTCTCCAGCCCGTGGAGGAGCTCCTTGGCCACCACGAGGTCGGCGGCCGTGAACAGCCCCAGCCCGAACGCGGACAGCGCCGCCGGAATTTCGGGGAGAGGCAGCGCCGGGAGGCTGCGTCCCATGGCCTGGGCGACCCGCTGGATCATGTCTCCGTGGCTCACCCGTTCGGCCCCGGGGGCGTCGAACCACCGAGAGGGCGTATCCATCTCCAGCGCGGCGGTGAGCGCGACGCAGATGTCCTCGATATACACCGGCCACGAGCCGCGGTGGATCCAGGGGGGGCAGGGGAGCACCGGCAGGCGTCGGGCGAGGTCCGAGACCATCTGCCACGAGGTGCTGCCGGCGCCGGTGACCATCGCCGCGCGGAGCTCGACGGTCGTCACGGATCCTGCGCGCAAGATCCGGCCCGTCTCGATGCGGCTCTCGAGGTGCTCAGAGGGGCTCCCCGCCGGGTCCACGCCCCCCAGGTACACGATGCGCCGTAGGCCCACGGCCTCGGCGGCCGAACGAAACGCGAAGGCCGCCGCAGCCTCCCGCTCCGTGTAGCCGTCCCCCTCCGCCATCGCGTGCACGAGATAGATGGCGGCGTCGCAGCCGGCGAGGGCGGGTTCGAGCGTCGCGGGGATGTCGAGGTCGAGGCGCACCCACCCCGGAGCCTCTTCCGGGGGACGCCGACTGGCGGCCACGATGTCGTGACCTTTCGCCTCGAGGTGGGGACGAAGCGCGCGCCCGACGAAGCCCGTCGCTCCCGTGAGCAGTACCTGCACCGAGGGTGGGTTAGCAGATCCGGTGCGGGCCACCGCGCGAATGCCGGCGTTGGTTTTGGCGCACCGACGGCTATGCGCTCTTGAGACGATCGCGGAGGAAGCTCTCGATGGCCGAGCAGGGCACGAGCATCGGCTTCTTGGTAATTTCGAAGCCTATCTTGCTTCCGCTCACCGTGTACTTGCCTTCGACGGAGCCGACCGGGAGCTTGACCTTGTAGTTGCCCTCCGCGGTGTCTCCGCTGAACGAGCCGCCCGCGTCGATGATCATCTTCTGGGCCTTGTCTACGATGACCTCGGGGGTTCCGGAGACGTCGACCTCGAACTTGCACGCCATTGCGGGCGGCACCGTAGCCAAGTCCGCGCCCGAAAGCACGGAGACATCACCGCTTCGCACCGGGAGGTCCAGCCACGACCCAGGATGCAGGCTCTGTCGGGCGGTCTTTGCCTCGAACACGGCGCTCCACCGGCCGGGGCGGTTCGGGTGGGCGGCATAGAGGGGAAAGCTCGCCGAACGCACGTCGAGGCGAAGCCGCGCGCCCGCGGGGAGGGTCCACTCGATGGGCCACCCCTCGAGGTCCAAAGCCACGACTTCGCCGGGCGTGTAGGCCGCCTCCCGATCTGGGCCGAAGCGGAAGGACAGGCGGGAGTAGGCTTCGCGCACGTGGATCCAGCGGGGATCGTCCGGGGTTTGCACCATCAGCTCGAAACCGAAGGCGGTGTCCTCCGCGTCGGAGCTCACCCGCAGGTGAGCGCTCGGCCGCCCCACCATGTGGGTGGCCGCCGGGAGGGGCTTGGAGACGAAGGTGAGGATGTCGTCCCGGGCGCAGGGAGGCTCCTGGACCCGAGCTCCGGGCTCGACGCTGTCCGGGAAGGTCCGAAACGCAAAGGACAGGGCCGCCGCGCCCCCTAAGGAAGGGGCCGGATCGTCCGGGTCGTAGACGTAGTCGACGGCGGCGTCTTCCGGGAAGGGGTTCTCCACCCGCAGCTCTCCCTCTCCCCGTGGGCCCCGACCGGCACAGTCCGCGCGGTCGAGCTCGACGAGATGAAAACGCTGCCTCCGATCGGGAATCGGCGGAAACTCCGCGCGCTCTCGCCAGCCCCCGGCGCCGACGTCGTAGCTCGAGATCACCCCGAGGGACTGATCGAGAGGCTCATCCTTCAGGTGATGCCCGAGCCAATCCAGGAAGAGCCCCCACTGACCTCCGAAATCGAAGTCTTCGGGGAGGGGGATGTCGGCGGCGGAGCGCTGAAGGTGATTCCACGGCCCCACCACCAGCTTGCTCTCCGGGCGAGTCTTCAGTCGCGCGAAGTCGCGGAGCTGCCCGTGCACAAAGAAGTCGAAGTAGCCCGCGAACATCAGCACCGGGACTTCGACCTGGGTCGGGGAGGCGTGAAACTCGAGAAAGTCCGGCGTATTCCACGAAGGGTCGGAGGGGCGCTCGTGCTCCACCCAGCTGCGGTACCAAGGGATTTCGAGGCCGAGATGGGCCTCGTCTCCCTCGCGGGCGGGCCGGTGGCGAATCAGGCGCGCGTAGCGGAGGCCATTCCAAAACGCCATGCCCCGCTCCGGCATCAGCGCCGCCCATGCGGCGAAGACGTTCGGGCGAAACAGACCGCCTTCGTAGGCGACGTCGTAGGACTCGACGGAGAAGACCATCGAGACCATCGTCTTCACCTCCGGGGGCAGGCGGTCCGCGATCGCCCACTGGACGCCGGCCAGATACGACATCCCCCACAGGGCCCAGCGACCGTTCTGAAACGGCTGCTCTCGGAGCCAGTCCAGCAGATCGAGGCCGTCGTTGCGCTCGTTCAGGAGGGGCGACCACTCCCCCTCCGAGGTCAGCCGCCCCCGCACGTCCTGGTGCACGCAGGCGTAGCCGTAGCGGGCGAAGACCTCGCAAAAGATCGTGACCGCGCGGAATACGTTGTACGGGCTGCGCAAAACGATGGTGGGGAAGGGACCCTCCCCCTCCGGCAGGATGACTTGCGTCGAGAGCCGCACCCCGTCTCGGGTCTCCATCCAAGTATCGCGGTACTCGCCGATCTCGTGGGTGTAGGCGGGGAGATCGAGCTCCCACCGGAGCACGGTGAGTCGACCGGCGAAGAGGACGGCGGTGACGAGGGTCCCGAGAAGAACGCCAGCCACCGCGAGCTGCACGAGGATCGAGATGACGCGGCGCATCGCGGCCCGACCACGCGTCGGGCCGAGACCCGAGTCAAGAAGCGGACGATTGCATAGATCCGGAACTTCGCTCGTCCGTTGGGAGTCCTATGGCCACCATGAAGACCCGAGCGGCGGCGACGCTCCTCGTCCTCCTCGGCGCTCAGACCGCCGATGCGGCGTTCACGCCTCCTCCCAAACACCCCGAGCCTCCGCGCTTCATCGTGCCCGAAGGCGCCACCCTACCCCTTCGCTCCACGGCCCACGCGGTCGAGGTGGTGGGTCCCGTGGCTCACGTGACGGTCACACAGGTCTACGAAAACACGGGCGAAAAGCTCCTCGACGCGACCTACGTGTTCCCGGGCTCGCCGAACTCGGCGGTGGCGTCGCTGGTGATGCGCATCGGCGAGCGGACGGTGACCGCGGTCCTCAAGAAGAAGGAGGAGGCGCGGGCCGACTTCGAGGCGGCCCGGCGGTCTGGCCATCGCGCCTCGCTCCTCGAGCAGCGTCGCCCCAACGTGTTCGAGATGGCCCTGACCAACATCCGGCCCGGGGAGACGGTCGAGGTCGAGCTCGGCTACACCGAGCTCCTCGTTCCGGAGGAGGGACAGTTCGAGCTCGCCCTCCCCGGGGTGGTGGCCCCTCGTTTCGGCGGCGAAGGCGAGGACCCACCCCCTGCGGTCCCGACTCCGCGGGGCACGCCAAAGACCCCGAGCCCCTGGCTGCAGGGCCAGGATCCCCGCCCCCGCCCATCCCGTCCCGGCCCCCACGGTCCCGCCAAACCACAAGGGCCAGCGGAGCGCGGCCCGAGCGGCTGGAGCGCCGACCTGAACCCGCCCGGACCGCCCGCGAAGTGGTCCGCGGACATCCGGCTTCGGGACGGCCTCGGGGTGGTGGAGGTGACCTCACCCACCCACCCGATCAGCCCGCGCGTGGATCCGCAGGGCCGCATCCAGGTGGCTCTCGAGACCCCGGGGGACGCGGAGCTGGTGCTGCGCTGGCGACTGGCTTCAGGGACCTCCCCGGCGGCCGGGCTCACCTTCTACGAAGGCCAGGACGAGCGCTTCTTCATGATGACGGTGGCGCCGCCCCAGCGCGTGGACCCGGATCGCCTCCCCCCGCGGGAGGTCGACTTCCTCCTCGACGTGTCCTGCTCGATGCGGGGCTTTCCTCTCGACGTGGCCAAGGTGGTGATGCGGGAGAGCCTGACCCGCCTCCGCCCCACCGACCGCTTCAACATTCACTTCTTCGCTTCCGGAGGCTGGACCTATGCCCCGACCCCTCAGCCCGCGACGCCCGAGAACGTGCAGGCAGCCCTGCGGGCCGTGGACGTGCGCCGAGGCGGCGGAGGGACCCAGCTCGTCCACGCCCTGGAGGCGGTGGCCAAGCTCCCTCGAGCCAAGGGTCTGGCCCGAAGCATCGTGGTGGTGACGGACGGCCTCGTGTCTTTCGAGCGGGCGGCTTTCGCCAAGATCCGGGAGCGCATCGAGGGCACGGTCTTCACCCTCGGCATTGGGGCCAACGTGAACCGCATGCTGGTGGAGGGCGTGGCCCGAGCTGGGGGCGGCGTGGCCTACGTGGCCCACGACGAAGCCGCGGCCAAGGAGGAAGCGGCGCGGCTGGTGAAGAACCTGCGGGCCCCGGTCATGACGGACGTGAAGCTGAGCATCCAGGGGCTCGACGCCTACGATCTCGAGCCGCCGTCTCTGCCCGACCTTTACGCCGACCGTCCGGTGGTGGTGGTGGGCAAGTATCGCGGGGCGGCGCGGGGCAGCTTCCGCCTGTCCGGGATGACGGCGGCGAGCTCCTTCGAGCAACGCCTGTCGGCCTCCGAAACTCAGCCTGCAAGTGAGAACGCGCCCCTCCGGGCCCTGTGGGCCCGTCGCCACCTGCAGCGGGTGGCGGACGATCGCGCCCTGGCCGACGGCGGCGCCGACGCGGAGACCATCACCGCTTTGGGCCTGAAGTACGGGTTGCTCACCGAGCACACCTCCTTCGTGGCCGTCGATTCGGAGGGCGGAGCGGCCCCGGGAGACAAGCGCTCGGTAGTGCAGACGGGACCCCATCCCAAGGGCATGGCGGCGGCGGCGGCGCCCCCTCAGTTCCTCCGCACGTCCGCCCCGCCGGTGGGGGGTGCGACCGCGTTCGGGGCTGCGGGCCTGGGCAGCGCCGGGGGAGGGGTCGTGCGTCGCGAGGCGGCGCCCCGGCGCGATCGGATCCCTCAGGGGTCCTACGGCCGCCGCTACCGCGCTTCGCCCAGGCCTCCCCAGGCTCCAGGTCCGGTGATGGATGACGCCAAGGCGCCCGTCGCAGAGGCGAGTGTGGCCGAGCCCCCCCAGGCCGACGCCGAGAAGAAAAAGGACATCGCCAAAGCGGGGCCGAAGCTGAAGTGGATGCCCGTCATCGTGGAGGAGCCCTTGGATAGTGCAGGGGTGGAGAAGGTCCTCGCCTCGGTGAAGAGCCACATCCGCGAGCTCCTCGGTCGAGCCCGGCGCGCCGGCGAAGCAGTCCCCGCCCGCTTCACGGTCGAGCTCCGCATCGGGGCCAACGGTCAGGTCACCGCCGCGAAGATCCTCGAAGGCAGCGGCGCGGCTTGGGAGCAGCAAGTCCAGGCTCGGATGCGCGGACTGCGCTTCCCCGCCTCCACGAAGGCCGGTCGGGTCCGCTGGCCCATCCGCGTGAGCTGGGACTGACTATTTGGGGCCTCCCCGACAGGGTAGGCTCCCCGCGTGCTCTACGTCGATCCCACCCGCGAGGGCTTTGGGGCCTTCGCCAAGGCCCCGCTCAACGGCCCCCTCCACATGCTGAATCTTCTCCGCCTCAAGGAGAAGGCCACCTACGAAGACGGCCGGGAGGCCACCGGCCGTGAAGCCTACGCCGCCTACGGGCGGGAGTCGGCGCCGTTCTTTCAGAAGCAGGGGGGCACCATCATGTGGAGGGGCAAGCCCTTCTTCCCTCTCATTGGCCCCTCCACGGAGACCTGGGACCTCGGGTTCATCGCCGCCTACCCGAGTAAGGAGGCCTTCCTGGGGATGGTCAAAGACCCGGGCTACCAGGCCATCGTGTACCACCGCCAGGCCGCGGTGGAGACCTCCCGCCTCTACGCCTTTGCCGCCGTCGAGGGCTCAGGGGTCTTCGGCTGACTGCCTCCTCTCTCGCCGTCCTGGCCGACACCTGGTGGTTCGGCCTGACCTGTCGCTTCTCGCGTGAGCGCTTTCGCGCCCTAGCTGAGCTCCGCGCGCAACAGGGGTTTACGGCCGTGCAGTTGGTGTGTGGAGTGCCTCCCGAAGTGGGGCCCCTGCACCCGAGCGCCGCCAGCGAGGTGGGCCCGGCGTGGGATCCACGAGGTCGACCCAACCGTCGCTACCTCGACCTCGCCCGCGATCGCCTGGAGCTCCTTCTGAAATCAGGATTGCGCCCCGTGGTATACGGGGCCTGGGGCCATCACATCGATCTGATCGGCGTCGCGTCGATGGCGAGGTGGTGGTCCGCGATCGTGGACCGCCTCGGCGACCTCGACGTGGTGTGGTGTTTGACCGGAGAGGCGGACCTTTGGCTCTCGCGCCCGGGACGCCTCGGCTCGGACGGATCCACGGGCGAGGAGGATGCCCCTCCACCTGCGGAACCCGGACGCCGGGGCCTGCGGGGCCGGGTGCGGCGAAGGCTCCAAGGGGTCGCCGAGCATCGGGTCCTCGCGCCTCGACGTCGATCGCGATGGACCCAGGTCCTGCGGGAGCTGCGGGCCGCCACCTCCCTACCCATCGTCGTCCACCCCACCCACGGCCTGGGCTCGGCCTGCGTGAACGCCCCCGAGCTGCTCTCCGCGGAGACCGCTCAGACCGGCCACGCGCGCAGCTCCGAGGACCTCCTGTGGCAGCTCCCCTACCTCCATGCCCAGCCGAACCGCCCCTTTCTGAACCTCGAGCCCTGGTACGAGGGCATCCGAGACGACTTCTGGGGTCAGGAGCAAATGCAGGCCTTCTGGCTTTCGATGCTCGCCGGAGCTGCGGGCCACGCCTACGGGGCGCAGGGCCTATGGAACGCGGGGGACGGACGCTTTCTCGCCCACTGGGGCCAGCAGACCTTCGATGAGGCCGTAGACCTCCCCACTCCCGAGCACCTGGGACGCGCCCATGCCCTGTGGCGGCAGCTCGGCGCGGAGCGCGGGGTCCCGGACGTCGAGGTCCGCGAGGGCCGCCTTGTGCGGGTGGGGCGACGCGGAGCCTTCGGGGTCCTCGAGCTCTGCTTCGACCCCGAGCGCGTGCCGGCGGGCGCGAAGCTCTTCGAGGCCGCCACGGCCCGGCCGTGCGAAGGTCTCACCCGGGGGCGGTTCGGCACCATCTGGCTCGGGCCATCGAGATAGGGCGCGGCAAGGTGGGACGAGCGAATCGGCCTAGAGCTTTAGGGATCTTTGGGCCGCGCCGAGCATCACCCGATGATCGAACCGCCTTTTCCCGATCGGACGACCGCCGGAGGGCTAAGTTTAGCCTTCTTTGATCACCGTTCTCAAAAAGGGCGATGGCTTTAGGGGGTCCGGGGTCGCGAACGAAGCAGATCGGCCTAA
Source organism: Myxococcota bacterium (assembly GCA_039819565.1). Classification (GTDB taxonomy): domain Bacteria; phylum Myxococcota; class Kuafuiibacteriia; order Kuafuiibacteriales; family Kuafuiibacteriaceae; genus JAHQVK01. The sequence goes on from JBCBRU010000105.1 coordinate 15,216, forward strand.
AAGAATAGGTCTCGTTTAAGATGACGAACGAGAGGGCGATTCTTTTTTTACTATAGCGTACGCGGAGCGAAGAGACCCCTAACGCTAGCCTCCTGGCCCATCAGAATGCTCGGACCCCTAAGCCTAGCCTCTCTGCCCGTCAGAACGCTTTGACCCCTAGGCTTAGCCTCTCTGCCCGTCAGAACGCTTTGACCCCTAGGCTTAGCCCCCCGGCCCTTCAGAATGCTTTGACCCTGACCGGAAGAGCGTGTCGACGACCTGCTCCAGGTGACACTGCCGACAGCGGGTGCGCTCGGGATGGGAGGTGCGGATACCCGCTCGGGCTGCGGGGCCGGAGTGACAGGCGAGGCAGTTCTCTCGCATGAAGGCAGAGTGAGGCATCACCGGCGGAGCCCCGACGAAGGCCGTCTTGCCCGGTCGAAGATCCTGCTGGGCGCCCTCGAAGCGGCTGGATCGAAACTCCTCTTCAGTTCGGCGTTCTACGTGGCACTGACGACAGTTGGACAGGCTGCTGAGCCCCGGCGTCGCTTCGTGAGGCGACGGGGGCGCATATCCGAGATCCGCGACCTCGACGCCTCGCTCGTTGTGGCACTCGGTGCAGGCCATCCCCAGCTCCCCGTGAGGCTTCACGGGCGGGGCCCCGTCGAAGGCGCGCCGCTTCGCCCGCAGCTCCGCGGGAGAGGCGGAATCGGTCGGGTCCGAACGTGGACCTGCGGGGTCGCTCGAGGAGGGAGGGCAGCCCATGGCGGCGACACTGAGGAGCACCGCGAGGCCGAGACGGGTCCTGGGCCGCGCTAGGCCCTGGTCACTTTGACCGCGCATTTTTTGAAGTCCGGCTCTTTGCTGATGTTGCACATGGCATCGAGCGTGAGGAGGTTGGTGAGTCGCTGCTCGTCGAAGAAGGGGATGAAGACGGTACCCTGGGGAGGCTTGCCCCGGCCGTCCACCTCGAGGCGGAGCTCGAGCGACCCTCGCCGGGACTCGACCCGCACCCGATCCCCCGAGCGCAGCCCGAGGGCGCTGGCGTCGGCGCGGTTGAGCTCGACGAAGGCCTCCGGCTGGGCCTGGTGGAGCTCTCGGGTGCGGCGGGTCATGGAGCCGGTGTGCCAGTGCTCGAGCACTCGACCGGTCGTGAGCCAGAAGGGATAGCCTTCGTCGGGGACTTCGGCCGGCGGATGATACGGCCGGAGCCAGAAGGCGGCCTTCTCGCCGTAGGCTTTGGCTTTGTAAAAGTGCACGCCCTTGTCTTTTCGGACGTAGGGGTCGAAGCCCGCCGCGTAGCGATATCTCGTCTCGCGGCCGTCCACGTAGGGCCAAAGGAGGCCCGGCGTCTTTCGGAGGTCTTGGTAGGGAGCCAGGTCCTTACCCACCCCCAGGGTGAACAGCCGGTACTCCTCATACATCGGCTCGTGCCAATCGTCCTCCGGCCACGGGAAGAGATGGCCCATACCCATCCGCCTCGCGACCTCGATGATCTGCCAGGCATCCTCCTTGGCCTCCCCGGGAGGGGCCACGAGCTGGTCCCACTGCTGGGTTCGACGCTCCGAGTTTCCGAACACCCCCTCCCGCTCCACCCAGGCCGCCGAAGGGAGGATGAGATCCGCAACATCCGTGGTCGGGGTGGGATAGATCTCGCTCACGATGAGGAAGCGACCATCTCCGGGCTTCCGCTGGATGCGATCGAGGTTGGGGATGGACACCCACGGGTTCGTCGTCTGGGTCCACATCACCTTGATGTCCCCCCGGGCAAAGGCCCGGAACATGTCCATCGTGTGATAGCCGGGCTTGGCCGGCAGGGTGCCCGGTTCGAGCTTCCAAATCTCCTCGGCGCGAGCTCGGTGCTCGGGCTTGGTCACCAGCATGTCGGCGGGGAGGCGGTTGGCCAGAGTTCCGACTTCACGGGCGGTTCCGCAGGCGCTGGGCTGGCCGGTGAGGCTGAAAGGACCGGCCCCGGGCCGAGAGATCTTGCCCGTCAATAGGTGGAGGTCGGTGATGAGGTTGTTCATCCAGGTGCCCCGGGAGTGCTGGTTCACGCCCATGCACCAAAGGCTCACGGTGCCTCGACTCGGATCTCCGAACATCTTCCCGAGGGCGCGAATCGTGGCCGCGGGCACCCCGGATATGACCTCGACCTTCTCGGGGGTGTAGTCAGCCAGGAAGGTCCTCAGCTCCTGCAGGCTCGATTCTCGGCCCTTGTCTTTGAAGGTGTAGTGCTCGGCCTGATCCCCGAAGCAGCCGTAGCCGATCGCCTCCAGGTCCTCAATGCCCCTCTTGAACACCACGTTTTCTTTCACGAAGGCTTCGTCGACCCACTCGTGGGTCACGATCTCGTGGAGAATGCCGTTGGCAATGGCGAGGTCTGAGCCGGGCTTCATCTCTACGTAGAGATCGGCGTAGTCACTGGTGGGGGTGCGCCGAGTGGCGATGTCCACGATGCGCACGCCGGGCCGCCGCCGTTTCGTCTCCAGAATGCGGCTGAAGAGCACGGGGTGCATCTCCGCCATGTTGTTTCCCCACAGGATGAAGTCGTCTCCAGCCTCGAAGTCCTCGTAGCAGCCCATGGGTTCGTCACTCTTGAATTGCGTGACGAATCCCATCACGGCGCTGGCCATACATAGACGCGCGTTGGGCTCGAGGTTGTTGCTCCGCATCCCTGCCCGCAGCCACTTCGTCGCTGCGTACCCGTCGAAGACCGTCCACTGACCGGAGCCGTACATGGCTACGGACTCGGGCCCGTGGGCCTCGAGGGCTTCGGAATAGACCTCGGCGATGCGGTCCAAGGCAGCGTCCCAAGAGATGCGCTTCAGGCTTCCGTCGGGCTGGCGAAGCAGCGGATGGGTGAGCCGGTCCTCCCCGTAGAGGAGCCCCGCGGCATGATAGCCCTTTACGCACAGGAGACCCCGGTTCACGGGGCTCGCCTCGTCCCCCTTGATGGCGACAACTCTCCCGTCTTGAACCCCCACCTTGAGCCCGCAGCCGGTGCCGCAGTACCGGCAGGGTGCCTTTCCCCAGGAGATGTCCCCGGGGTAGCCGCTCTTCTCTTCGCCCAGGGTCTGGGCAAGCGCTCGGTCCTGCGCCGAGAAGGCGGCGACGCCGCCCGTAGCCGAGAGCACTTTTAGAAACGATCGCCTCTTCATCTCGCTGCCCTCACTGCCCATAGCGCTTCCGCATGGCCTTCCGAACCGCCTCGATGGCATCTTCGGCCCCTTCTTCGAACCACGCGTGCTCGGGCCGCCGCAGGATCTCGTCGAGTAGGGCCCGGACCTTGGCTGCCCCTTCCGCTTTTCCGTGGGCCTCCGCCTCGTGCAGGATTTCGCGGATCTGAGGGACCATCTCCATATAGAAGCGCTCTGCCACTTCGAACATGCCGTGCCAGTGCGTATAGTCGGGGGCCATCATCGAAGCTCCGTGCCGCGCCCGCCGACCCTCGTGATGCCATAGATAGAACCACGTCCACTCGACCTCCTCGTCGAAGTTGGTCTTGCTCCGGAGTCCTTCGGCGAGCAGGGCGCCCATCAGCGCCTTGCCGGGCTTGGCGAACTTCTCATTGTAG
>JBCBRU010000106.1:0-18628 GCA_039819565.1 Myxococcota bacterium
CCGACGAGTACGCGGGCTGACCGGGATTCCGGTGTGAAGCAGGGACGGCCACGGAAGATTACGAGGAAACGACGGCCCGAGGGGCTTGACGGCGCGGGCGAGGAACGGCGTCCTTGTCCTCGTTGTACAGCGCGATGTCGCTTGCGATGGCTCGCGCCAGCCTCATCGCGCCTTCGCGGGTATCGATCTGCGCCACAGTGGACAAGGACGCCGTTCCTCGCCCGCGCCGTCAAGCCCCTCGGGCCGTCGTTTCCTCGTAATCTTCCGTGGCCGTCCCTGCTTCACACCGGAATCCCGGTCAGCCCGCGTACTCGTCGGGGGGACGCTCGGCGAACCACTCCTCCCAACGGGGGACGTACGCCCGCGTAACGGCGTCGACGTCCAGTCCGAGCTCCTCCGCGATGCAGCCCACGAAGCCTCGAACATAGACCCGCGCTTTGGGGGTCTCCTCGAAGCGCTCCTCCTCCAGGGCGCGGAGGATGGCGACGTTGATCTTGGTGCGGCTCGACAGCTCCTGAAGGGTCATGCCCTCGTTCTCTCTCGCTTTTCGGAGCGCCGCACCGTCCCACGAGCGACCCGCGCGTTTCGCCGGAGCGGGAGTTGCCGCCTGGCCTTCAGCAGACGCGGGGTCGGGGGGTTTCTTCGGCGCGGAGGACGGCCGGCGGTTCTTCGGTGATCCCATTCAGTCCTCGGTCAGTTCGGTGTTCCAGTACGAGGCGTCCGTCAAGGTGAGGAAAGGACGCCATTCTTCGCGGGGGCGGACGCCGTCGCGCCCTTGCTCGAAGGGGGACCAGCGGGGACGGGCAGGGGTCTTCGCGAGCTTCATGCCGGCCTCGTCCGGGGTTCGCGACCCCTTCTTGAGGTTACACTTGATGCAGGAGCACACCACGTTTTCCCAGGTGGTGCGTCCCCCGCGGGCGCGGGGGACGACGTGATCGAGGTTTAGGTCGATTCGAGCGAAACGTCGGTTGCAATACTGGCAGGTGCTTTGGTCGCGGAGAAAAATGTTTTGGCGCGAGAAGCGGACGTGCATGCGGGGAAATCGGTCGAAGATCTGCAGCACGATCACGCGGGGGACGAGGATAGAGCTCGATACGGTTTGAATGATGTCGGTCGAGTGCACGGTCTCCGAAAGTTCCGCCCAGGACTCGAAGTCGAAGGTTTGGAACTGATCGTCGATGGCCTTGGCCGTGCCCTGATACAGTAGGGTAAACGCGCGTCTGACCGTGGTGATGTTTACCGGCTGATAGAGTCGGTTGAGTACCAACACGCTCGAATCGAGGACGGTCATCCGAGGTCTCCTCCTTGGGCCGCGCTCTCGAAGGCGCCAGGGGCGTCGCTCGGGAGGGGCGGTTGAGTGGCCGTGGACAGGGCGCGTTCGATTCCCGTGGCCACCATGGGAATCTCGGCGTCGTCGAGAGTGCGCGCGTCCAGGGCGACGCGGTCGTCGAGCATGCGCCCGACGATGGCGGGTCGTACCGAGCGCAGCCGGGCCGCGAGGCGCTCGGCCTCGCCGCCGGGCGGTCCGAAGACCACGGCTCGGGACGGAAGTTCGACGGTCGGAAGGGAGCCCCCGCCCGGTCGCGAGACCGAGGGCACGACCTTCGGAGCGTCCGCCGTCGTGAAGAAGGGGAGAAGCGCAGCGCGGAGTCTCTCCGCGCGCTCGGCCACGTTCTCGAGAGGCTCGGCCATGGCCCGCACCGCCGGCACCTCGGCGGCGCGTCCGTCCCGGTAGTCCCGGAGCGTCGCCTCTAGGGCGGCCAGCCCCAGCTTGTCGAGACGGAGGGCGCGAGCGAGCGGATGGCGTCGGCAGCGCTCCACGAGTTCTGCTCGTCCCGCCAGAAGGCCTGCTTGCGGGCCGCCCATGAGCTTGTCGCCGCTCACGGCCACGAGGTCGGCCCCAGCGCGAATCCAGTCGCGCGGTCGAGGCTCCGCCCCCACCGTGGCCGCCGCCCGCCCCAGCGCGTGGTCCTCGGCCATGAGGCCGCTACCGAGATCCACGAGCAGAGGCACGCCGAGGGCGCGCGCGGCGTTGACCATCTCTTGGGGAGAGGGGGTATGGGTGAACCCCACCACGGCGAAGTTCGACCGGTGCACACTGAGGACCGCTCGGGTCGCTGCGGTGCCCGCCCGCTCGTAGTCGCGCGGGTAGACCTTGTTGGTCGTGCCCACCTCCACGAGCTGAGCCCCCGACTCCTCCATGATCTCCGGGACCCGGAAGCCTCCGCCGATCTCGACGAGCTCTCCGCGGGACACGATGACCTCTCCCCCGCGGCATAGCGCGCCGAGCATCAGCATCGTGGCTCCAGCGCAGTTGTTGACCACGAACGCGTCCTCGGCCCCGACGAGCTCGGCGGCCAGGCTCGACACGTGGCCATCTCGCCGGCCCCTCAGGCCGCTCTCGAGGTCCATCTCCAGGTTCGAGTAGCCCTCAGCCGCGCGCCCCACCGCCTCCCGCGCTGCGGCCGAGAGGGGGGCGCGGCCCAGGTTGGTGTGGAGCACCACGCCGGTGCCGTTCAAGACCCGGGTGAGACTCGGGGCAGCGCGGTCTTCGAGGTGGCGCGAGAGGGCGGAAAGGAGAGCTTTAGGGTCGAGTGTGCCCTGACCCGACAGAATGCTTCGTCGGGCTTCCTCGATGGCGAGCCGCGCCGCGTCGGTCACCGCAGGGCGTCCGTGATGCTCGATGAGCCTCACCAGGGCAGGGTCGTCCAACCACCGCCCAACCGCGGGCAACCGACGCAGGGCCCTGGGGCCATCAGCGTCCGTCACAGGCACGGATGGTAGCACGGAACGCCGTAAGCACGAGGCCTTCTGGTGACCTCGATGTCACGCTCCGCCAACAGTTCAGTTCACGGCTGCATGCTCTCGCCCCCTCGGGCTGCGCTCGCTCCGCTTCACTCTTCATACCTGCGGGCTGCCGTTGCGCTCCGACCCCATCGGTCGGATTCGGTGCGTCCGCTCAGGTCAGCTCGGGAACTTCCGCTTGAGGGCTTCTGCGACGGGGTCGCTCACGTACTGGTGGAGATCTCCGCCGTTCATCGCGATCTCTTTCACCAGGGAGCTCGAGATGTAGACGTGGGAGTGCTCGGTCACAAGAAAGGTGGTTTCCACCTGAGGCTCCAAGTCCCGGTTCGCGAGGGCCAGCTGAAACTCGTACTCGAAGTCGGTGAGCACCCGGAGACCACGCACGATGACCCCTGCCCCCTGACGTCGACAGAAGTGAATGAGCAGTCCCTCGAAGGAGGTCACCTCGACGTGGGGCAGGTGTGCGGTCGAAGTACGAAGCAGCTCGAGGCGCTCCTCGACGGTGAACAGAGCGCTCGACGCCTTCTTCGGATTGAAGCCGATGGCGAGCGTGACCCGTTCGTACAGACGGGCGGCGCGTTCGACGATGGCGGTGTGTCCAAGAGTGATCGGATCGAACGAGCCCGCGTAGACGGCGTGTTTGTAACTCACCTCGGACATTGCGTGTTTCATGCCCACGGATCTTTGTGGGGCACAAGAACGTGGCCGGCTCCGTGGGCCGCGTGTTAAGCCCCCCCACCGCCATGACGCTGAACGACCTCAAGCCGAAGCTCGAAGATCTCCGGGGGCGGGTGGACGCCCTCCGGAGGTATCTTTGACGTAGAGGGCAAGCGAGCGAGGGTCTCCGAGCTCGAGTCCATGGCCGCGCAACCCGACTTCTGGAACGACCAGGAGCGAGCTCAGAAGCTCAACAAGGAACGCGCGGGCATCGAGAACCTGCTCGATCAATTCGTCGCTCAGGACAAGCTCGTCGAGGAAGCCGAGGTGCTGCTGGAGCTCGGTCTCGAAGACAACGACGACTCCGTCGAGGATGAGGTGCGGAGCGCCGCCGAGCGGGTGGAAGCCGACCTTTCCCGGATGGAGCTGCGCCGCATGATGTCCGGCCGCTTCGATGCTTCGAACGCGGTCGTGACCATTCAGGCGGGGGCGGGGGGTACGGACGCCCAGGACTGGGCCGAGATGCTCCTCCGCATGTATCTGCGCTGGGCGGAGCGATCGGGCTTCGAGGTCGAGGAGGTCGATCACCAGCCCGGGGAGGAAGCGGGTCTGAAGGGAGCGACGCTCTTCATCCGAGGTGATCACGCGTACGGTTGGCTGCGGGCGGAGAGCGGCGTGCACCGGCTGGTCCGCATCTCACCTTTCGACGCCAACGCTCGGCGCCAGACCGCTTTCGCGGCGGTCACCGTCGACCCCGAGCTGGACGATGACGTCGACATCGACATCGACTGGTCCAAGGAAGTCAGGGAGGACACCTTGCGGTCCTCGGGGGCGGGAGGGCAGCACGTCAACAAGACGGAGTCTGCGATTCGGCTCACCCACCTCGAGACGGGCATCGTGGTGAACTGCCAGTCCGAGCGCTCCCAGCACAAGAACCGCGCTTCGGCCCGGAAGATCATGATGGCTCGCTTGCTCGACTATAAGCAGGCTCAGCAAGAGGAAGAGCGGGCGAAGATCGCGGCTGAGAAGCTCAAGATCGAGTGGGGCTCGCAGATTCGCTCCTACGTCAACCATCCCTATCGAATGGTGAAGGACCACCGCACCGCCCACGAGACGCCCCAGTTCGACACCGTGCTCGATGGCGACCTCGACAACTTCATGGAGGCTTTCCTCCTGGCCAACGCCAAGGGCGAGCTCGCCCCCGTCTGACCGCCCAAAATCGAGTCGTCCGGGGCACCTTCACGGTGTCTTGGGTCTCCATCCCGCCCCGCCATCCGATGCTGAAGGCAGGGTCCGTCGACCCGTCGGTGAACGCCTTTGCCTTCGTATGCTCCCAGTCGCGCGGCACGCAGGCTCAAATTCGGCTTTGGCCTCACCGTCGCCGTCGTCCTCGCCATCAGCATCGCTGACCACATCGCGGCGCTGCTGCTCATTCGCGGCCTCGAGGCCGATACCCATATCGTCAACGACGTCGCCCGCCAGCGCATGCTCGGGCAGCGAGGGACGCGTTTCGCGCTGGCCTCGGCCATGGAGGGAGACCGCAGCTTCGCGCGCCTCGAGGCCGAGCGGTCCATGCGTCAGCTGGAGGCGCTCCGGAAACGGCTGGTCCACACCGCAGGACTCGCCCCGAAGCTTCGGTTGCGCTTGGAAGCGTCACAGGCGGGCACGGAGCGACTGGCGGACGCGGTTCGGGCCTTCTCCCAAGCTCCGGACGTGACGACGCGGGCTGAGCTGGAGAGTGCCTCCGAGGCGCACCTGCTCGACGCCGAGTCGGTCACGGCCGCGTTCCGGACCCACGCCGACGATGAGCTGGCGAGTCTCTTGTGGCTGGAGCTGGGCCTTCTCGGGGCCTTACTCGTCGTTCTCCTCAGCGTGTCACGCGTGGCCGTGGATCCCATCATCGGGAACATCTCGGACGTCGTGCGACGTTTGGAAGTGGCCAAGCGACAGGCCGAGGCCGCAGCTGAAGCGCGGTCGAAGTTCACGGCCAGCGTGAGCCACGAGCTCCGCACCCCTCTCAACGGGATCCTGGGTATGTCCGGCTTCTTGCAGAAGTCCGAACTCACCCGCCGACAAAGACACTACGTCGGGGTCATCGAGGCTTCCGCCAAGACTCTCCGGGCGCTCGTCGACGACATCCTCGATTTTTCGAAGATGGAGGCCGAGGCCATGAACGTCGAGGCCACCTCGATGGACTTGGTGCGGGAGGTGGAGCGGGTCCTGGCCAGCCTCGCCCCGCAAGCCAGCGTGCGGGGCCTCGAGCTCGCCTCCCGGATCGATCCCTCCCTCGACGGGACGGTCGTCGGGGATCCTCTCCGCATCGGGCAGTGCCTCGCCAATCTCGTCTCGAACGCCGTGAAGTTCACGGAGAAGGGCTTCGTTCACGTGGCCGTCGAGCGCCGCGCGGACGACCTGGTGCGCTTCACGGTCGAGGACACCGGCCCCGGGCTGTCGCCGGGTCGCGTGGGTCGGATCTTCGACGCGTTTCAGCAAGAGGACGCGTCCACCACCCGAAAATACGGCGGGACCGGGCTCGGCCTGGCCATCACCCGTCGGCTGGCGCGGCTCATGGGCGGCGACGCGGGATTCATACCCGGTCGAGAGGGAGGGAGCTGCTTTTGGTTCAGCGCCTCGCTGCCGCCCGAGGCTTCGTTGGTGCGCAGCCCTGCGATCAAGGGCTCGGTCATCCTCCTGGGCATCTCCGCGTACACCCGAAAGGGGCTCGAGCGCTGGCTGCGGGCGTGGGATGTGCCCTACTACGTCGCGGATGCCGAAGGTGAGGTTGGCGCCGCCCTCCAGTGGGGGGACGGCGACGGTCAGGCTCCGTCGTTGCTTTTGGCGGACGGGCGCTCTTGGACGCCCCGCCGCATCGAGAAGCTGCAGGGAAGGCTGGCCCCGGATCTCGATGCCGTGCGGGTAGGGCTGGTGATCCGTACCGGGCAGGAGCACCAGACTCGGGATCTTCCCTCCGAACGCTTCGAGCAAATCCCGTCCCCGCTCACCCGCGACACCCTCTTGGCCTGGCTCGAGGGCACCTCGGAGGATCCGACCATCGTGCTTCCGCGGGGGAGGTTGCGGGTGCTCCTCGTCGAGGACAACCCGATCAACCAAGAGGTGGCAGAGGCCATTTTGGAATCCCTGGGCTGCTCGGTCGTGATCGTCGATCACGGCGCGGCCGCCTGCGAGCTGTACCGAGAGGACGACTACGACCTGGTGCTCATGGACTGGCATATGCCGGTCATGGACGGACTGGAGGCGACTCGGCGACTACGCGCCGAAGGCGCGACCAAACCGATCATCGCGCTGACCGCGGGTAACTTGGACGAAGCGAGGCAGGCCTGCTCGGCGGCGGGCATGAACGGTGTGCTCGGGAAACCGATCGAGCAGGATCGCCTCGAAGAAGCCCTCCGTCGCTTCGGTATGGATCAGCCCCCGTAGGGGTCCAGCTCGGAGAGAGCCTCCCACCGGGCGTAGAGAGCTTCGACCTCCGCCCGCCGGCCTTCGAGGGCCTCGAGACGCTTGGACACCTCGGCTCCCAGCTCTCGGATGACCTCGGGGCGCGCCAGCTCCGCCTCCTCGTCTTCGATGGCCTGCTCCGCCTCCATGATGCGGTCCTCCATGGCCTCGAACTCCTTTTGCTCAGGAAAGCTCCGCCGCTTCTTCTTGGCGGCCGCCGGCGTCGACGGGGCTGGGCCTGAGCCCTTCCTCTCGGGGACCCCTGCGGATGTACTCCCGGCCGGGCGTTCGGGCTCCCCGTGAAGCGGCGCGCGCGGCGCGTCTCGACGTGCGAGTCGCCAGTCCGCGTGGCCGCCCTCGAAGAGGGTGACCCGGCCCTGACCTTCGAAGGCGAGAATGGCGGTGGTGACGCGGTCCAGGAACCAGCGGTCGTGGCTCACCACCAGAACACAGCCCGGATACTCGATGAGCGCATCCTCCAAGACCCGGAGCGTGGCCAGGTCCAGATCATTGGTGGGCTCATCCAGGATGAGCAGGTTCCCCGTCTGGCGAAGTCGCTTCGCGAGGGCCACCCGCGTGCGCTCGCCTCCCGACAGAGTTCCGACCTTGGCCCGCTGCTGAGACCCGTCGAAAAGGAGGCCTTCGAGAAACCCATGCACGCCGACGGCGCGCTCGCCCACGAAGATCTTGTCGTTTCCCTCGGCCACCTCTTCGAGGACGGTCCGCTCGTCGTGGAGGTCCGTTCGCCCTTGGTCGGCGTAAACGATCTTCGTGTTCTGCCCCACCTCGACGGCTCCCGCGTCAGGCTCGACCTCACCCAGGATCATCCGGAGGAGGGTAGTCTTACCCGCCCCGTTCGGGCCCACGATGCCGATCCGAGCCCCCTTGGTGAGGAGAAGATCGAGGTCCTCCACGAGCCGCTTGTCGCCGTAACCCTTGGTCACTCCGTGCAGCTCGAGGATGGTCTTTCCGATGCGGGCGGGGTGAGGGAGCTGAAACCGCGCCTCTCCCATGGCCCGGACGGGGGCGTCCGCCACCATCTCATCGAAACGTTGAAGGCGGGATTTCGACTTTGTGGTGCGGGCGGCGGGGCTTCGCCGTACCCAGTCGAGCTCGCTGCGGATGGCGCGTTGACGGTTGGCCTCGGCGCGGGCCGCGATGGCTTCGCGCTCGGCCTTCTCGAGGAGGTAGGTGGTATAGGAGCCCTCGTAGAGCGTGAGCTGGCCGCGATCGATCTCGGCCATACGGGTGGTGACGCGGTCCAGAAAGTGCCGATCGTGGGTCACGAGGAGGACGGCCCCCGAGTAGGATCCCAAGTATCCCTCGAGCCATTCGATGGTTTCGACGTCGAGGTGGTTGGTCGGCTCGTCGAGAACCAGCAGCTCAGCCTGCCGAAGGAGCCCGACGGCAAGGCCGACCCGGCGTCGCTCCCCGAGCGAGAGCGTCCCGAGCACCCGATCGACCGGCGGTGCGCGCAGAGCGTCCAGCATCGCGTGGCTACGATGTTCGAACGCGCGACCCCCTAGACGCTCGAGCTGCTCCCCCAGCTCGGCCTGCTGCAGGACCAGAGCGTCCAGCTCGGCGCCGCTCACCGCGGCCATGCTCGCTTCGACGGCCTCGAGCTGCGATGCGAGGGCCCGCTGCCGAGAGAGGCCCTCCAGGACCGCCTCGCCCACGGTGTGGCGGGGATCCTGAGGAGGCACCTGCTCCACGAGGGAGACAGTGAGGTTGCGCTTGCGGATGATCTCGCCCCGGTCCGGGGTCTCCAAGCCGAGAAGACAGCGAATGAGCGTCGACTTGCCCGCTCCGTTGCGGCCGATGAGGCCAATGCGGTCTCGGTCCTCGATAGTGATGTCGACGCCGTCGAGCACCGCGCGCTCCCCGATGCGCCGCTCGAGGCCGTGGGCGGAGAGGAGCGTCATCCTGGCGAGGGAGAGCGAATGGCGATGCGAGCCCACTGCGCCGTCGAGGCGAGGATGACCGCACCGACGATCACGGGGGACCAGCGGGCGAGGAGAGGAGCGGCGGAGGCGTCCATGGTCGAGAGGACCAGGTACAATAGATACAGGAGATAGTAGAACACGAAGCTCGTGCCCTCCCACCGCGCAATGTGATTGCCCACAAAGAAGATCGGCACGCAGGCGAGGCTCGCGCCGAGCATCACCGGGAAGTCGACCGCGAGAGCCTCCGCGCTCACCTCGATGCCGCCCCGGGCGATGAGACCGGTCAGGCCGACCACGGCCAGAACGTTGTAGATGTTGCTGCCGAGCACGTTTCCCACCGCGAGATCGCGCTCCCCTTTGAGGGTGGCGGTGAGGCTGGCTGCGAGTTCAGGAAGGGACGTGCCGATCGCCACCACGGTCAGTCCGATGATGCGATCCGGAATCCCGAGCCCGAGGGCCACCGTGGTGGCTCCGGCGACCAAGGCGTCGGATCCGAACACGAGCATCCCGGAGCCGAGCAGGATCGCTCCCAGCTGTAGATAAAGAGGGCGCTCCGGGGGGAGGTCGTCGTCAGGGTCTCGGGCGATGCGGGTGCGCCGGGCGAGCATGACCTGGGTGGTCGAGTACACGGCCAGGGCGAGGACGAAGAGCGCCGCCTCCAGGGAGCTCACTCGCCCGTCCGCAGCGAAGATCCACAGGACCGCGGCCGAGCCCACCATCACCGCCACGTCGAGCCGAATGATGGAGGCGTGCACCACGAGCGGCGCGACCATGGCCGAGATACCGAGAACGATGAAAATATTCAGGATGTTGCTGCCCACCACGTTCCCCACCGCCAACCCTGGTTGACCCGAGAAGGCGGCGACCACGTTGACCCCGATCTCGGGGGCGCTGGTCCCGAGGGCCACTACGGTCAGGCCGATGACCATGGGGGGTACGGAGAGGCGGCGGGCCAGGCCGGAGGCGCCGTCCACGAACACGTTGGCCCCCACGGTGAGGAGCACCACGCCGAGGACCAGCTGAAAGGTGACGTAGAGAACCTGCATGGCCGAAAGCGCTGGGACAGGGAGACATGGCCGTTGGCTCAAGTCGAGCCGCCGGTGGCCGTAAGAAGTCTCGACCATGGATACGGCGGTCCTCGGGCAGACGAGCGCAAGTGAAGCGCGGAGCCGAGATTTTGGCCTCCCGTCTCTCGCCTCCCTCCTGTGCGCGGTCGGCGGGGACGGGAGTCTCGACGCGGCCCTGACCACCCTCCTCGATGCCCTCCCCCAAGGCGTGGTGGTCGTGGCCTCGGAGGGCGAGATCATCTTCGTGAACCGCACCGCGCAGGGGCTCTCCAAGCTCGAGGCGGCGGTCGAGCGCGATCTCTGGCTGGACGTTTGGGACGGCGGGGCCTTGGCTTCCCATCTGCCCGCGGAGTCGGCCTTTGCGCGTCGCGTCGCGCGCGGGGAGTCCTTCGACGAGGAGCTCACCTACCTTCGCGACCCGGTGTCGGGCCGGGCCCGCTGGCTCGCGGGCTCGGGTCGGCCGCTGCGAGATCCGCAGGGAAACGCGAAGGGGGGAGTGCTCATCCTGGAGGACGTCACGGAGCGGTTCTCGGGAGCTCGGGCCCTGGCCGCGAGTCAGGCTCGCTTCGAGCAGATCGCTCAGCATGTCGACGACGGCTTTTGGGTGCTCGGGGAGCTGGGGGAGCGCCTTCTCTACGGCAACGCAGCCCTGGAGCGAATCTTGGGAAGCTCCGTGGGGGCGTTGCGGGGGGAGCCGGAGCCGTGGCTCTCCCAAGTGCATCCGGAGGACCGAGCGGCGCTCCGAGCGGCGCGTCAGCGGCTCTTTTCGGGCGGGGAGGGCTTCGATGAGGTCTATCGGCTGGTGCGTCCGGATGGGGCGCTGACGTGGGTCCGGGACCGAGCGACTTCGGTTCGGGACCCGTGGGGTGAGGCCTACCAGGTCGTGGGGGCCCTCACCGACGTGACGGAGCTCCAGGAGGCGCAAGCCCAGATTTTGGCGCGCACCGAAGCTCTCGAACGCTCCAACTCGGCCCTCGAGCACTTCGCGAGCGCCGTCTCTCATGACCTTCGTCAGCCCGCGCGGATGGTGGCGAGCTACACCGAGCTGCTCGCCGAGGCGCTCCCCGAACTGTCCGGTGATGCCCGTCAGACCCTCGAGCACGCCCGCGATGGGGCTCTCCGCATGAGCTCGATGGTCAAGGCGCTCTATGAGTTCTCCCGCGTCGGGGCGGACAACCGCGATAAGCGCTCCGTGGATCTGTTGGGCATCGTGGACCGGGTCCTCCGGGACCTTGCCTCGGATCTGGAGGCGCAGCGCGCCCAGGTGGAGATCCTGCCTCCCCTGCCCGTCGTGACCGGCTACCCGGCCCTCATCGAGCGCCTGCTCTCGAACCTCATCGCCAACGCCGCCAAGTTTTCCGGGGCCCGTCCCGCCCGGATCTGGATCTTCGGCCGCGAGACGAACGTAGACTGGCAGATCTCGGTGCGCGACGAGGGGCTCGGGATACCCGAAGCGCAGCGGGAGCGGATCTTCCAACCTTTCGTGCGGCTGCACGCGGAGCGTCCCGGGGACGGCATGGGCCTCGCGATCGCCCGGCGGGTGGCCGAGGTGCACCGCGGAGCGTTGAGGATTTGGTCCGAGCCCGGCCAAGGGAGCTGCTTCACCTTCGTGCTGCCGAAGGCTATGTCCTGAGCATGCAGAGCCTCGGTGCGCTCAAGGCGCGCGTCGTCGGTCCCTCCGGACCCGGCCCGGTGGTCGTTCTCAACCATGGTTTTGGTGCCTCCGGGGACGACCTCGTCGGTCTCGCGGAGGTGCTCGCGGGGCCGAGCGGCACGCGCTACGTCTTTCCCGAGGCGCCCCTGGATCTCGGGCCGGCCATGCCCTTCGGAAAGGCGTGGTGGCACATCGACATGGTGGCCCTCCAGATGGCCATGGCCACGGGGTCGCTCCGTAACCTCACCGACGACGTGCCGGAGGGTCTCGCCCCCGCCCGCGCGCAGTTTCGGTCTTTGGTGGATGCGGTCCGGTCCGAGCTCTCTCCGACCTCGCTCGTGGTGGGCGGGTTTTCTCAGGGATCGATGCTCGCCACCGACTTCGCCCTGCACGACGAGGGCACCCTGAACGGGCTTCTCCTCTTTTCTCCCACCTACTTCGCCGAGCCCGTGTGGGGGCCTCGCTTTTCCAGAGCGAAGGACTTGCCGGTCTTCATCTCCCACGGGCGCATGGATCCGGTGCTCCCCTTTGCGGGGGCCGACCGCCTGCGGGAGGCGCTGACGAAGGCTGGGGCCGAGGTCACCTTCGTCCCCTTCGACGGACTTCACGAGATCCCCGCCCCGGCGGTGTTCGGGGCACGAGAGTTTCTCCGGGAGCGGCTGAAGTAGAGTTCTGCGCGACCCCTCCTCCGTGCCGATCGAACCCACCCTCATCGCTCACTTCGGGCTCGGTCCGGCCGAGAGCCAATGACGGTGGAGATCTCGGCGGGGGCTCCAGGGGAGCAAGAGCGGGGCGACCTTCTCCTGGTAGAGGACAATCCAGGGGACGCGCGCCTCGTCACGCGCTACCTGACGCGGCGGTCGGACTTTCAGGTTCATCACGTTCGTCGTCTCGCGGAGGCCAAGAGCGCGCTGTCGAGCCGTGAGTTCAGCGTGGTGCTGCTCGATCTCTCGCTTCCGGATGGCTTCGGGCTCGAGACCGTCAAGGAAGTGAGCGGGGCGGCCCCCTTGGCTCCGATCGTGGTCCTGAGCGGCGCGGAGGATCCGGCGGTGGCGGTGGAGGCTTTGCAGGCTGGCGCGCAGGACTTCCTGACCAAAGGGGGTATCGATGGCGAGGGGCTGCTTCGCTCCCTGCGTTTCGCGATCGAGCGAAAACGGTCCGAGGGACGGATCGCGTGGCTGGCCCATCACGATCCTCTCACCGGCCTAGTCAACCGAGCTTGCCTCAAGGACCGAGTGGCCCTGGCTCAGGCCCGAGCCGCACGAGGGGGTCGGCGGATGGGGGTCCTTTTCCTCGACCTCGATCGCTTCAAGCAGATCAACGACACCCTCGGTCACGAGATGGGGGACCGCCTCCTGGTCGAGGTGGCGGAGCGCCTGCGGAGCTGCGTTCGTAACTTCGAGACCGTGGCCCGGCTCGGCGGAGATGAGTTCGTGGTCGTTCTCGAGGACCTCGCTCACCCGTCCGAGGCCGAAGGGGTCGCCGCCCGCATCGTGAACACCATGAAGCGCCCCTTCCTCTTGGGCGATCAGGAGCAGCAGGTTTCGACGAGCATCGGCATCGCCCTCGGTGAGTTCGACGACACTGTCGAGGCCCTCCTCGATCGGGCGGACGCGGCCATGTATCGGGTGAAGCGGGGAGGGCGTGCGGCCTACACGCTCGGCGCCCACCTTCCCGTCGACCTCGAGCGCATCCTCGTCCCCGGCGAGATGGAGCTGATGTTTCAGCCCAAGTTGGACCTCGACCTGGGCCGCGTCACCGGCGCGGAGGCCCTGTTGCGGTGGCGGGAGCTCCCCCCCGCCGAGCTCGTGCCGGCGCTCGAGGCCCGCGGGCTCATGAGCGCCGTGGGCGAGCGGGTCCTGCGGGCCGCTCTTCTCGAGGGACACCGATGGGGTCGCAGCAGCGAGTTTCGCATCGCCGTGAACCTGAGTTCGGAGCAGTTCGATCGGGAAGGGCTCCCCGAAGAGATCGAAGCGATCGTGGCGGAGACGGGGCTTCCCCCGGATCATCTCGAGCTGGAGGTCACCGAGGACGTGATCCTCCGGGACGTGAACCGGAGCCAGGGGGTCCTCGATCGTCTCCGGGGCATCGGGGCGCGTATCTCTCTGGACGACTTCAGTGCGCGCTCCTCCCTGACCGACCTCGCGCGGTTTCCCCTCGACATCATCAAACTGGACCGGAGCCTCATCTCCGGGCTCGCGGAGGCCCCGGCCCAGAGGGCGATCGTGGCGGCGGTAGTGAACCTGGCTCGAAACCTCGGCATCGAGACGGTGGGGGAGGGGGTAGAGACTTTCGAAGAGCAGGCAAGCTTGCGTCGACTGGGGGTGGATGCCGTGCAGGGCTTCCTCCTCTTGGGCCCCATGGACCCGAAGGGTTTGACCGTCTGGCTGGCCGATAGGGACGCGGCCAAAGGTTAGGAACGTGCTAAGAGCGCCGGCGTGGGAGGGAAGGCAGAGCGTCCCCCAGCCTGGGTCCGCTTCATCGAGGTCGCGATCGAACGGCTCGGCCAGGCGGTGTCCTGGTTGGGCCTGGCCATGGTCCTCGTCACCACGGTGGTGGTGGTCCTTCGCTACGGCCTCGGGGTCGGGTCCGTCGCGCTCCAGGAGACGGTGGCCTACATGCACGCGTCCCTATTCATGATCGGCGCGAGCTACGCGCTCCTTCACGATGCTCACGTGCGGGTGGATGTGCTCTACCGAGGATGGTCCCGGCGCGCCCAAGCGCGAGTGGACCTTTTGGGGACGTTGTTTCTTCTCGTCCCCTTCTGCGTGTTCGCAGTGGTGATCAGCGCGCAGTATGTGGCTGCATCCTGGAGGCTGCTCGAAGGCTCTCCTGAGGCGGGGGGGCTCCCGGGCGTGTTCTTGGTCAAGACCCTGATTCCCGTGATGGCGGTGCTGCTCCTCATTTCCGGCCTCGCGCGCCTCGGCCGGTGCTGGCTCGTGCTCCGCGAGGACCCCTCGTGATCCCGCTCCTGATGTTCGTCACCGTGTGTGGCGTCCTCATGCTTGGCTATCCGGTGGCGTTCTCGCTGGCGGGCACCGCCCTGGCCTTCGCGGGCCTCGGCACCCTCGTGGGCGGCTTCGAGCCCGCCATCCTGTCCGCGTTCCCGAGTCGTCTGTATGGGGTCATGACCAACCAGACCCTCATCGCGGTGCCTCTCTTCATCTTCATGGGGGTCATGCTCGAAAAGTCGAAGGTGGCCGAAGAGCTCCTCGAGACCATGTCCGAGGTGCTGGGAAGGGTGGCGGGCGGTCTCGGTCTCTCGGTGACGGTGGTGGGGATGCTGATGGCGGCGAGCACCGGCATCGTCGGGGCTACGGTGGTGACGATGGGGGTGCTGTCGCTGCCCACCATGCTCAAGCGGGGCTACCACCCTGCCTTCGCCTGCGGGACGATCTGCGCCACCGGTACCCTCGGGCAGATCATTCCTCCCTCTATTGCTCTGGTCCTTCTCGGGGATGTTCTGAGCAGCGCGTATCAGCAGGCCCAGCTCTCTCAGGGCATCTTCTCTCCCAAGACGGTGTCGGTCGGAGACCTCTTTGCGGGGGCCATCATTCCCGGGCTCGGGCTCGTGGTCCTTTACGCCCTGTTCATCGCGGTCGCCGCCTCCGTCCGCCCTCAGCTCGCCCCGGCGCCGCGGGAGGCGGGTGAGGCGTCGACGCCCGGCCTGGGAGGTCGGGTGGTGCGGGCGATGATTCCTCCTTTGCTCCTCATCATCGCGGTGCTGGGTTCCATTCTCGGCGGCGTCGCGACCCCCACCGAGGCGGCCGGGGTCGGGGCCTCGGGGGCCATCATCCTCGCCGCCGTGGCGGGAAGCCTCACCCGCGAAAACGTCCGGAGCGTCCTCGAGGAGACCGCCAAGGTCACCTCCATGGTGTTCTTCATCCTGGTTGGGGCGGCCGCTTTCTCCCTGGTGTTTCGAGGCTTTGGGGGCGACGAGATCATCCGTCAGGCCTTCGAGGAGTCCCAGCTGGGACCGGGCGCGATGCTCTTCGTGACCATGGCGGTGATCTTCTTCCTCGGCTTTCTTCTCGACTTCATCGAGATCACCTTCGTGGTGGTGCCCATCGTGGGCCCGATCTTGCTCGCTCAACCGGATTTCGACCCGGTCTGGCTCGGGATCATGATCGCGATGAACCTTCAGACCTCGTTCTTGACCCCTCCCTTTGGCTTCTCGCTGTTCTATCTCCGAGGGGTCGCTCCCGACAGCGTCAAGACGACGGACATCTACCGGGGGGTTGCGCCGTTCGTCGTTCTGCAGCTCATCATGCTCACGGTTCTCTGGTTTTGGCCGCAGCTGGCTACCTGGCTGCCCCACCGCCTCTACGGCGCCTGAGCGCTTGGAAAGTGAGATGATTCCATGAAGTCCGCCCCCTGCTCTCGTCCCCACGTCGCCTTACTCTTCGCCCTCGGTCCTCTGGCTTGCACGCAGGCTCCCGCTCCGGCTTCCACCGGGGGCGCGCCCGCGGCTGCCCCCAAAGCGGAGACCTTTGCGTGGAAGATGGTGACCACCTGGCCCAAGAACTTCCCCGGCCTCGGCACCGCTCCGGAGCGCTTCGCGGTCGCCGTCAACGAGATGTCGGGCGGGCGTCTCACCGTCAAAGTGTACGGGGGCGGGGAGCTCGTGCCCCCCCTCGAAGTGTTCGACGCCGTCGCCGGAGGCACCGCGGAGATGGGCCACGGGGCTGCGTATTACTGGAAGGGAAAGGTCCCGGAGGCTCAGTTCTTCGCCGCGGTGCCGTTCGGGCTCACCGCACAGGAGATGAACGGGTGGCTTCGCTACGGAGGGGGCCTCGAGCTGTGGAGGGAGACCTACGCGCCCCACGGCCTCATCCCCTTCCCGTGTGGAAACACGGGCGTGCAGATGGGTGGGTGGTTCAACAAGGAAGTCGCCAGCCTCGAGGACATCCAAGGTCTGAAGATGCGCATCCCGGGCCTCGGCGGCGAGGTCTTCGAGAAGGCGGGAGGGGTTCCGGTGCTGCTCCCGGGGAGCGAGCTGTTCACCTCTCTTCAGACCGGGGCCATCGACGCCACCGAGTGGGTCGGGCCCTATAACGACCTCGCCTTCGGCCTCCACAAGGCGGCCAAGATCGTGCACTACCCGGGGTGGCACGAGCCGGGGACGACCCTCGAGCTCATCGTGAGCAAGGCGGCCTTCGACAAGCTCCCGAAGGACCTCCAGGCCATCGTGCGCTACGCCGCCGACTACGCGAACCAGTCGATGCTCGACGAGTACACCTTTCGAAACGGTGAAGCGATGGCGGCGCTTCAGTCCGAGCACGGGGTCAAGTTCGTGCCCTTCCCCAAGGCGGTGCTCGAGCAGTTCCGCGAGCTCTCGAGCGAGGTGCTCGCCAAGGAGGCCGAGCGCTCTCCTCTCGCCAAGAAGATCTACGACTCCTTCAGCAACTTCCAGGCGCGATCCCGCGAGTTCCAGCAGGTCTCCGAGAAAGCCTACCTGGAGGCGAGATAGGTCTCCCCGTGAATGCCATCGATCTCCTCCCTGATCTCCCGCGGTGGGTCGAAACCCGCGACCTTCTCGGCTGGGACGGGGCCCGCGTGCACCAGGACGATGAGGCGAGTCCGAGCTTCGTCGTGTGGAGCCCAGAAGATCAGCTCGGCTCCGTGGTGGGGACCCCCCAAGCCAAGGCCGTGCGCGAAGCCGCGGCGGCGTGCGCAGAGCTCCTGGCCTTCCCGGAGAACATCGAGTTCGTGCGGGGATGCCTCGGCGAAGTCTCGTCGGAGCGGGCCAAGATTCTCCTCGCCCCCGAAGAGGGGGTTGGGGAGCCCCACCACGCCTGCCGCTTCCTTCGCCCCGAAGAGGTCCCTCAGGTGGCCCCGGAGGTGCCGGAGCTCGCCGCGGAGCTCGCGTCGGTCGCCGAAGACGGTAAGGACATCTACGCCGCCTTCGACGGCGAGACGCCGGTCGCCTTCGCCTACGTCGCCTCCGAGACCGAGTCCCTGTGGGATGTCTCCATCGACACCCTGAGCTCCCATCGTCGGCGGGGCTATGCGGCGTCGGCGGTCGCCGGCCTCGCCCACATGATGAACAAGCGAGGGAAGCGGGCCGTGTGGGGAGCGGCGGAGAGCAACAAGGCTTCCTACGGATTGGCCCGCAAGCTTGGTTTCGAAGAAGTGGACGAGCTGTGGGTGCTCACGAAGACCTGACCTACCCTTCCCCCCGAGACAGCAGCTCAGGGCCGAACCACGCCTCGGCGACCGCGGGTTATCGAAACGCCCTCCGCACCGCCGCTTGAAACTTCTCCCCGATGGGGATCTCGACCTCGCCGATCTCCACTTCGTGCCGAGTGTAGGCCGTGACCTGCCTCTTATTGATGATGTACGAGCGGTGCACCTGCAGGAAGTCTGGGGGCAACGACTGCAGAAGGGAGGACAGGGTGGTCTTCACGAGCCATGTCCTCTGTGGGGTGTGGATCTCCACGTAGTCCTTCAGCCCCTTGGCGTACAGCAGATCCGAGAATCGGACCTTGACCTCTTTTCTGTCCGCGCGGACGAACAGGAAGTCTCGCGCCGCCTCTGTCGCGGGACCGGACCGGTCTCCATCCCCCGAATGGTTCAGATAGCGCTCGACGGCCCTGAAGAACCTCGCAAAGGTGA
Organism: Myxococcota bacterium; assembly: GCA_039819565.1. Classification (GTDB taxonomy): domain Bacteria; phylum Myxococcota; class Kuafuiibacteriia; order Kuafuiibacteriales; family Kuafuiibacteriaceae; genus JAHQVK01. The sequence goes on from JBCBRU010000106.1 coordinate 18,198, forward strand.
TCGGCTTCAGTAAGTAATCCACCGCCGCGAGGTCGAAACCATCCACGGCGTACTCGCGGTGCGCGGTGGTAAATATCACTTTGGGCTTGTGGCTCAGCCCTTGGTAGAAGTCGGTGCCTTTGAGGACGGGCATCTCGATGTCTAGAAACATCAGGTCGACGCGGTCCTGTGTCAGGTACGGGGCGGCTTCAATCGCGCTGGCGCACATCGCAACGACTTCGAACTGGGGCAGCTGGCTGAGATGCGAGGCGATCAACTCCCGCCCCAGGGCTTCGTCGTCGACGATCAGGCATCGGTGAGCGCGTTCAGAAACCTTCAGCGGCAACTCGAGCTGCTCTACCCCAACGCAAGCGAGCTGGTGCTCTCCGAGACCGCGGACAGCTACACGGCGAAGCTGACCATTTCGAATCAGCGACGAGAAGATGTCTGAA
>JBCBRU010000107.1:0-18628 GCA_039819565.1 Myxococcota bacterium
GAAGGTCAACATCCTGAGCGCCAACTGTAAGACCCAGCGCAACGGTCGAGCGGTCAACCTCTTCCTGGTCGAGGTCAACGACGCGGGGAGCTCACTGCCGTTTTCATGAGGGCCACCTTACCGCAGTCCGGCGATCAAGAGCCGACCCGCTCGGCGGCGATGATCCCCGGAAGCCGGTTGAGATCCCGCATCACCTGGCGGAGCTGCCCCGCGTCGTTGACCTCGACCAGGAAGAGGTTGACCGCTCGACCGTTGCGCTGGGTCTTACAGTTGGCGCTCAGGATGTTGACCTTCGCGTCGGTGAAGGCGTTCGACATGAGCGAAAGAAGTCCGTGCTTGTCCTCCGACTCCACCCGAATCTGGACCTGACGAGGCTCGGCGATCTTGTCGTCCCACAAGACCTCGAGCTTTCGCTCGGGGTCTAAATGGAGCGTCTTCTCACAGCCCATGGCGTGAATAGTGATGCCGCGTCCCATGGTGACGTAGCCGACGATGGGGTCCCCGGGGACGGGACTGCAGCATCGCGCGAACCGCACCAACATGTCGTCGATGCCCGCCACCACCACGCCCGACTGACTCTTTCGCTTCTTGGCGAGGCCCTGAATGAGCCGGCCCAGTCCCGTGGAAGGCTCCTCCTCCTGAGGACCCTTCTCGATCTCGTCCGGAATCATCTTCCGAAGGACCTCGAGCGGTCTCACCTTCCCGTAGCCGATGGCAGCGAGAAGGTCTTCGCTGCGCGGGTAGCGGCTTTGCCCGACGGCGCGGACGAGAGCCCCCTGCTTGGTCAACTTCTGCAGAGACCGTCCGTACCGCTTGGCCTCCTTTTCGAGCATGTCGCGTCCTAGCTCGACCGCGCGTCGCCTTTCCTCGGTGCGGAGGAACGCGTTGATCCGGTTCCGAGCTCGGCTCGTACGGACAAAGGCGAGCCAGTCTTTGTTCGGTCGCTGCTGCGGCGAGGTGAGAATGTCGACGGTGTCGCCGTTGCGCAGCTTGTAGCGCAGGGGGACGATTCGGCCGTTTACGCGAGCGCCTACACAGTGGTGGCCGACTTCGGTGTGGATCAGGTAGGCGAAGTCGACCGGGGTGGAGCCCCGCTTGAGCTCTTTCACCTCACCCTTCGGAGTGAAGATGTAGACCTCATCCGAGAAGAGGTCGACCTTCACCGAAGACATGAAGTCGGTGGGGTCTTTCAGCTCCTTTTGCCACACCATCAGTTGGCGCAGCCACGCGAACTGATCGTCGTCATCCGCGGTGGTCGGCTTGCCCTCCTTATAGGCCCAGTGGGCGGCAATGCCGTTCTCTGCGATGTCGTGCATGCCCTCCGTGCGAATCTGGATCTCGACCCGCTGTACGTCGGGACCGATCACGGTGGTGTGGAGGGACTGATACCCATTGGGCTTAGGCATCGCGATGAAGTCTTTGAAGCGCCCGGGCACCGGCCGCCAGGTACGATGGCACCGACCCAGAGCCTGATAGCACTGCCCGATATCGCCCACGAGCACGCGAAACGCCATGATGTCGTGGATCTGGTCGAAGTCGAGGCTCTGCGCTCGAAGCTTTCGCCAGATCGAGTAGGCGTGCTTTACGCGACCGTTAACCACACAGGGAATGCCTTCATCCCTCATCACCTCCACCAGGGTGTCGTGCACCTCCTGCATGTAGGTCGCCCGGTCGCGCTCGGTGGAGCTCAGATGCTTCTGGATGTCCTCATAGTCTCGAGGATGAAGATACTTGAGACTGAGGTCCTCGAGAGCTGCCTTCAGCCAATAGATACCGAGCCGGTTGGCCAAAGGCGCGTAGATCTCCAGGGTTTCTTGGGCGATGCGCTCCTGCTTGTCGGGGCGCATGTGCTCGAGCGTCCGCATGTTGTGAAGGCGGTCGGCGAGCTTCACGAGGATGACCCGAATGTCCTTGGCCATCGCCACCAGCATTCGGCGGAAGTTCTCGGCTTGCTTTTCGAACTGGGTATTGAAGGGGATGTTCAGCTTGGTAACGCCATCAACGATATCCGCGACCTGGCGCCCAAACAGCTTCTCGATCTCCTCGGTCGTGGCGTCGGTGTCTTCGACCGTGTCGTGAAGGATGCCGGCACATATCGCGTGCTCATCCAGCCGCATGTCGGCCAGCACCCCGCTCACCTCGAGGGGGTGAGTCAGATACGGTTCCCCTGACTTACGAACTTGTCCTTGGTGGGCGCGGGCGGAATAGACGTATGCCCGGCGGATGAGCTCCACATCTGCCTTCGGGTGATACGACTGCACCCGATCCACGATTTCGTTGAGCCGCAACATGCCCTTCGGTGTGCTAAGCACGCTAACACCGCGCGTCAGGTGCAACAATAATCACCCTCAGTGTGACGTTCGCGGCTCCGCTCGCGCTTCCGTGCGGGTCAGGAGGCCAAACCAGCAGGCCAGTACGTTCGCTGCGGGTTTACCTCGCGGGGTATAGTTCCGGTCCCTCTTTCCCCCGAAGCCAAACCAATTCCAGAAGTAGGCGCCTTCCAGGGAGCTCCCGAAGGAGCGGGCGAAGGCTTCATAGCCCAGGCGCTGCGCTTCGAGGTCCGCGCGGGCCCGTCGGGTCTCGTTCCAGGGCCATCGGAGACCGCCTTCGAGGCTGGGGTAGCCGATCTCCGTCACCACCAGGGGGCGACCGAGACTCGTGCGGAAACCGAGGAGCTGCTGGTGAGGAGCCTTCCACGCCTCCATAAGGGCGGGGAGCTTGGCGCCGCGCACGGGTCCGACCTCAAAGTAGGCGGTGACCCCAGCCACATCGACGAGGTCCCAGAATCGAACCGGTCCGAAGTGGTCCCAGTTGGCGCTGTACATGATCTCCAGGCGTGAGTGTCGAAGGCGCACCCGCTCGATCAGCGAACGCCATCGCTCACGCATGCCCTCCCTCGTCAGGAGTTCCGACCCTACCGAGACGCGATCGGTGTCGGTATGTGCGGCCAGCGCGGCGGCCCGCAGAATGAACGCGTCATAGCTCTCCCACCACGCGCCCTCATCGGCGGGGCGTATGCGCCCTCGCCAATCCCCTGGGTTGGGCGAGACCAAACGGAGAATGGGAAAGAGCGTCACGTGCAGCCCCAACCTCTTCGCGTGGCGCAAGGTCCCGAGGACCTGGTCCTCGGTCGCTGTCCAGCCGGGCTTCGCGTAGATCCGGGTGGCCTTCAAGTGGTCCTGCCACCACACCCAGACGACGCTGAGGTGGGTCGCCCCGTGGGCTTTGGCCTCGTCCACGAGTGCGGTGTAGCCGGCCCACTTCGGATCCAGCGAGAAGAGCCCCAGCGCTATTCCTCTCTCCGCGGGGGGGGGCGGGAGGCCCCCAAGCTCGGAATTGAGCTGAGCAGCTGCGCAGGGATCCTGGGGAGGCATCGCCTTGCCTGGCCCCACGGCCAGGAACAGAACGCTCGCCCACGTCGTGGCTTCGATCACGAAGAGGTCCGAGGCGGAACGACCACGAAGACGTCCGAGAGGCTCTTCAGCCAGGCCACGAGCTCGTCCGCCTTCTTCGACTTGCGGAAGGAGGCCAAGGCCACAGGATGCTCGTAGAGCCGGAGATCCTCGATCTCGGGTTCGAGCTCTCGTCCCACGAGGAGGGCCAGCTTTGGAGCATCGCGACCTTCGAGGGCCTGTATTAGCCCCGCCTCGAGAGGACACCCCGCCGGGGTGCGTCGATCCGCGAGCACCGCAGCTAAACAGGACACGGTCTCCACGTGATCCCCCTCTACGAAGCGCCACGGGTCGAGCCCGGCCCAAGCCGCGGCCCGCTTCACCAAGGCGGGACCACGCTCGAGACGGGTGCGGTCCACCAGCAGGACGTCGGCCCCGGAGTCCGAGAGCGCTCGGAGAAGGCGGGCGGTCGGGAAGCCCCATTCCAGAATTTCCTGCTCGTCGCCCCGAAGTACGACAACGACCAGATCGCCTTCCTTGAGATCGTCGATCGTCCCGCCGAGACGGCGCAGGGCGTCCCGTCGGGACGGCTCGCCCGGCGGTAGACCGGCAAGGTCGGCGGCCCCGAGATGTCTATACCGCTGGGCGCTGCGGCGACAGGCGTCGCTCTCGAGGCCGAGGTCGGCGATCGTAAAGCATAGGGCGTCGCCGGCCCGACTACGGACCTCCTCCGGAAACGGTCCGAGCAGGAGGCGCTCGAACACCTGTCCGGCCTGTATGCGGTCCTTCGCGGAAGCTTGCCCCTCCGTCCAAAACGCGCGCTCCCGTAGCAGACGGGCTCGCGTCGCGAGGAGAGCGGCGAGGTCAATGGACGGCCAGCTCTCGTTCGCCTCGGCCCTCGCGATGGACAGCGCGCGGTCCAGCATTCCCGGCGCCCAGCCGTCCGAAGAGGCAGCGTCCCGAGCTCGGCGAGCCTCCACGTTGGCAGCAAGAACCAGCGCGTGAGGAGAGCCAAGACTCGCGGCCCGCTGGGCAACTTCAAGCGCGGTCTCGAGTTGCCCGGCCGCGGCCAGACTCCGCGCGCGTATCACGAGCAGTCGCGGTTCATCTCCGAGGAGAGGCTCCGCTCCGTCCAGTAACGCGAACAACCCCTTCGGACTCTGCCTCCCGCAGACCGAGGCCACATGCTCGAGCATGTCCAAGGTCACCCGTGACGGGAGGTAGAATTGCTCGTCGGCGTGATCCAAGGACCATTTAGCGGTGTCCAACCAGGCCCTCCGGGCCTCGGCATCCGTGCAGAGCGGCTTGACGAGCCCGAACAGCTCGGTGGCGCGCCGCCGGTCGTCCACGGGGCGCTCGAGAAGCTGGCGCATCCGCATGTAGCGCGTGTCGGCGACCTCCTCCGGAATCTCGAAGGCCGCAGGGGTGATCGCCGCCGGCGTGGAAGGAGCGGTGGACTCGTTCCGCGAACAGGCCACGGAGGCGGCCAGAACGGCCAGCGCGAAGGCCGCGCGTCGACTCATGGCATCACGGTCCGGGCCCGGTGGCGCTCGGTCAAGCGTCCCGGTTTGACCCTTGATGCGATTGGGCTAGCGTCCCGCGTCATGACCGCCGAGCCGGCCCCGAGCGTCGTTTGCCCCGCCTGCGGAACTCCCGCCCGGGAGGGCGCACGGTACTGCAAAGCCTGTGGGACCGCCCTCGCTCCCCTGGCCCAGTGTCCGTCTTGTCACGCTTCGGTTCCGCCCTCGGCTCGATTCTGTCCCAGCTGCGGGATTCGGATGGTGGGGACCCGCTCGGCAGCCCCGGAAATCAGCGAGATCCCCGCCTCACCCGTTCAGGAAGCCTCTCCGTCCCCGGAGCGCTCAAAAGATGACGAAGAGGATGCGCTGGAGACGGCGCGAGCCGAGATCGAGGCCGCGCGAAAGCGCCCCGCCTCGGCGCCTGCGTCCGGTCTCCTCGCCAACCTCCTCCTTTTCGTCGCCTTGCTGGTAGCCATCATCGTCGTGATTCGGGTCATGAACGAAGGCAAGCCGAAGGAAGTAAGCCCCTTCGAAGGAGGACCACCGCCCTCCTCCGCGTCGACGCCCCCTCGAGCGGCCCCGGACCCTTCGCGAGCCGTGAGCGGGCAGGTCACGTTGGCCGGCGTGAGCGCGGTGCCTGGTGCGACCCTTTTCGTCATCGCGAGGATTCAAGGCACTCCGGATCGCGGGCCTCCGGTCGCGGTGCGGCGCATCCCCAACCCGGTCTTTCCGGTTCAGTTCTCCATCGGCCCGGGGGACGTGATGCTCCCCAACATGCCCTTCGACGGGCCCTTCGACGTACGAGCTCGCCTCGATGCGGACGGGAACGTGATGAGCAAGGCCCCCGGCGATCTCTTCACGTCGACCCCCACCACGGCGCGCCCCGGAGACTCCCACGTCGAGGTGAGCCTCGACGCGAGGATTCCGTGAGCGGGGACCTCCTCCGTCAGGCCGAAGCCTTCGAAAGACTCGAACGCCTCGAAGAGACCGACGAAAGCCACGACCTCGAGCTGCTCCCCGACGGCCGGATTCGCGCCGAGCGGGCTCGGGTCTTGGATCTTCTGAAGGACAGATTGCGTTCGGCTGAGGTTCTCCCTACCGGCCCGGGATGGGCGGTGGTGCGAAGCAAGATTCCTTCCGCCACCCGGGAACTCCTCGGCCCCGCTCGAGAGGTCATCGCCGCAGGGCTTCTTGCCCCTGACGCTTGGTCTGTCGTGGACCTCGTCGCGTTCCTGGCGAGCGGCAGCCAGACCGGGATGTTGGCCCTGGACCGAGATGAAGAGCGGATCTCGATATTCTTTCACCAGGGAGAAGTGGTGTGGGGGACGAGCACCCTTCCCGCTCATCGCTTCGGTCCATTCCTCCTTGGCCGCGGACGGATCACCCGGGACCAGCTTCGGGCCGCTTTGGGGGATGGTCCCGCTCGGCTCGGCCGAGCCTGCGTCGAGCGCGGCTATCTCGCTCCCGACGAACTCGAACCCCTTATGCGGGCTTTCGTGCTGGAGCGGTTCGACGCCGTGATTCAAGCCGAGCGAGGGCTGTGGAGCTTTTCCCGGCTTGCGGAGGAGGCTCTCGCGGAGTCGCCCTTCCGCCTCCCCACGCAGGCCATCCTCGTCGACGGACTCCGCCGCATGGATGAGACCCAGGTGTACCGACAGCGCGTTCGCGACGTCGACACCATGGTCAAACGCCGCCCCCGCTGGTCCTCGGATCTCCTCGGCGAGACCCGCGCCGACCTCGGGTCGCACTCGCCGGATCTCCCCGAAGCGGCCGAGACCGTTCTCCGCGCCCTGGTCGGAGCGGCCAGCATACGCGAGCTGATGCGTCGGACCGGGTGGAGCGAGTTCGAGGTGACACGAACCGTGTACCACCTCCTCCGCGCCGACCTCGTGGAGCTGGTCGCCCGACCTCGTACCGAGAGCCGCTCTTCGCTTCCCACCCCCTCGGAGCCACGAGAGATCGTCAGCATCTACGGGCTCGCGCTCGCGGAGATCATGGACGAGATTCAGCGGACCTCCCGGGCTGGAGAGCTCCTCGAGGCGGTCAACGATTTCCTCGAACGGGAAGGGGGCGCCTACCGTGAGCTGCTCTCAGAACTTCGCCTCGACCCTTCGGGTCGGATCGACGCCGAGTCCCTGCTGGTGCGCTATGAGATGTCGGGGGCAACCCCGGAGCAGCTCATCGACGCGCTGGGTGAGCTCCTCTTTTTTGCCCTCATGCGGGCTTCAGAGATTCTCGGCCGGCGTCGGGGCGACGATCTGGCCCGTCGCGTGCGGCTCATTCACGGCATGCTACGGGGCGGAGGCGCCGCGCCGTGAGGAGTGGGCTGTGGGTGCTGATGCTCCTGGGCTGCCTCGGCTGTCGTACCGAGAGCCCTCCCTCAGAGGACGTCGGTGCGCCCCCTGCGACGACCGCCATCGACCTCCCCGAGCTCGGGATTCGGCTCGAGCTCCCACCTTCCTGGACGTTGAGGGAGGTCTCAGCTCCCACCGGCCCGACCGCGAGACCGCGAGGTCAGAAGGCCCCCACCTCGGTTCGGACCTGGGCCGAGGCCCGACGTCGAGAAGGAAACGGAGGCGCCTTTTTGGTGCCTGCTCGTATCGTGGTGACCTCTGAAGCTGCGGGTGACGGAGCCCCAGAGGAGGTGTTTTCGCGGGTCCTGAGCGACCTAAAGACGATCGGGGACCGTCCGGGGGTGAAATTGGAGCGCAGTGGCTTTGCCTCTCGACAGCTGTCGGGGTTTGAGACCGCTCGCCTTCGCGTCCGGTATCGCGTTGGCGAGGCCCCCGGGACACGAGTGCGGCACCAGTCGCTGGTGATCCTTCAGCCGGCCACCGTTCGTCGAGGGCGCGAGCTCAGGACCATCACCGCCACGTTCGCGGACCGTGACGCTCCCGCCGTGTCAGCAGAGATTGAGCGGGCCCTCGACCGCATCGAGCTGACGCCCGCGCCGGCCCAACCCTCCCCAAAGACCGGAGAGACCCCGTGACTAAATCCGCCCCCACCGTTCCCTCCCTCCGAAGCGCCGAGCGCAACGCGATCCCCGGCCTTCCAGATTGGTTGACCGAGTTGCACCTGCACGTGGGGGGCGCCGTCGCTCCGCATGTCTTGTGGGCGATGGCTCACGAGCAGGGATTTAAACTCCCGATGAAGGACTACTTCGAGTTCGTGGATCTCGTGACCTCGAACCCGGACAAGGTGAAGAACCTCGACGACTATCTCGCCATCCTTCACACCTGGACGGAGCGCATTCAGTCCAGTCCCGCCGCGATCGAGAGAGCGGTGTATGAGATCTACGCCAAGGAGTATCGAGGAGCCCGCGTGCGGCGAATGGAGCTGCGCTTCAACCCAATGAAGCGAAACCTCGGAGGTGAGCGCGACCTCGACCACATCATTCACGCAGCGCTTCGAGGTCTCGACCGCGCGAGCCTCGAGTATGACCTCGAGGGAGGACTCATCTTTTGTCTAGCTCGAGAGTTCGACGCGGACCTCAACGAGATCATCGTCGAGAAGGCGATTCGCTATCGCGACCGCGGCGTGATCGGGATCGACCTTGCCGGGACCGAGAAGCACAACCTCGAGCTTCAACCCGAGAGCGTGGAGCGTTTCGCGGCGCTCTTCTCTCGAGCTCAGGAGGCAGGCCTTCGAACCACCGTCCATACCGGGGAGACCATGAGCACAGCCGGACAGGGCGTGATTGCAGCGGTGAAGCGTCTCCGGGTGGACCGCATCGGACACGGGATTCGCGCCGCCTACAACGAGGAGGCGATGCGGGTGTTGGTCGGCGAAGGCATAACATTGGAGATCTGCCCGACATCCAACCTCCACACTCGCGCGGTGAAGGACGTGGAGGAGTTGCGCTTTGTCCTCCACACCTTCCTCGATCGCGGGGTGCGCTTCACGATCAACACGGACGCGACCTACATGCTCGGCACCGACCTTCGTCGCGAAGTCGAGCTCCTCGTCACCCACGGTATCCTCGGAGCTGACGAGGTGAAAGCGTGCTTTCAAAACGCCGAAATGGCGTCCTTCCTGCCCAGCACCGCCCGGCGTGAAGCCTGACTAAGAAGCCTCTGGTACGGCCCGGCCTAGGGTCGCGGCTGAAGCTGTACCCGGTAGGACGTTCGGCCCTGATCCGGAGCCACCGACACCTCGTCCGCGACCGTTTGGTACCCTTCTCGCTCCAGTTGAAGTCGATACGCCACGCCGGGCTCGAGACGGAGAGTGATCGGGGTCTGCCCAGGAATCAGAGCTCCGTTGAGTCGCAAGGTCGCGCCCGGCGGGTCCGTGGCCACCTCGAGCAGAGGTTCGGGAGGCAGAAGGTACAGGAGCACCGCATACGTCGCGGCCGCGAGCGCCACCACACCCAACGCGGTCTTCGCCGCGGTGAGCAAGCGAGAGCGGAGAGTGAAGGGACGAGCTCCGGTAAGCACCGGCGCTGGGCTCGGGGTGGGATAGGCCGGCGCGGCCCCGGTCATGACGGGAGTGGGCACGATACGCGGGGAGGAATCCCCGGCTTGAGAGGTGCTTCGCACCACCTCACGTATCTGCCGACCAATCACCGAGCGGGAGATCGACGGAGCCGACCGCGCGGCCATGGAAGCGTGACTTGGGAGGGCCTGGAGACGGGAGCTGGACGCGTGGTCGGCGGGACGCACCGACTCTCGGGGAAGCGGCGAAGCTGGTGCCACGAGGGCCGAGTACTCGTCCTGATGAGAGCGCGGTCGCAGATGCGGTGACTGGGCCTCGGCGTCGCTGTCCGTCGCGGAGTCCCCGCCGAACAGATCACTCAGCTGGCCCTCCGGCTCGAACGCCGCGTTGGGCTCAAAAGGCACGGCGTTCGGACCATCCAAGGGGACCTCCCGTCGCTCCAGGGCGATGGCGGCCACCGGCGAACTCCGGCGCCGGGGCCGAGCCGTGGGTTCGACGACGCGCTCGGCGAGCTCCTCGCTGATCACCCCGTCCAGTGTCCGCTCGTCCAAGGGCTCCGGAGGAAGCCGGTCGGTGCGAGGACCACGGGCCACGGCACCGGTCTGGCTGGGAGCGAGGGTGCGTTCGGCCTCGAGTTCGTTCCAAGCGTCTCGGGTCGGCGGATCCGTAACCACCGCGCCCCCCCCGCTATCGTCGAGGGCTCCCCACACCGGTTCATCTTCCGACGAACCACCCACGTGGCCCCCAACCCCGACCGTGGGGTCTCCGATCAACGCATCGACGTCGTCGTCTTCCGCGACCCCATCATAGAGAGCCGCCAGCTCGTCTGCCGTCAGGCTTTGGTCGACCTCTGCTTCTCGGTCGGAGACGGGGGGCATGGCCAAGGTTGCGTCGGCCTCCGCCTCACTCGGAGACACATCGACGTCGTCTTCGAGGTCGCGAAGTAGGTCGCTGAGTTCTCCCGAGACATCGCCGTCGACGCGCAAAGAGTCCTCACCCTCCGGGTGCTCCTCGCGATGGTCGACCTTCGGCAAAGCAATGGTGGCTTCCCCCGGTCGCTCTTCGTCTTCGAGGGCGTGGGTGTCCGGGTGCCAGACGTCATCCACGTCGAGGTCCGAGGACTCCGCGTCGAAGTTCATAACCACCCCAGAAGAGGAGAGGTCCGGCCCATCGGTTTCCCCGGTGTGGACCGTGGAGTCGTCGCTGTAGCGCGCGGAGGACCGGTCGAGCGGTCGGTCGAGGGTGAACTCCTCGAGGAGATCGTTGGCGTCAATCCCCCTTCGCTCCGGGGCCATCTCCGCCGAGGGGGCGGGCACCGCCTCGAGCAAGCGATTCGACGGCGCGGGGATGGGGGGTCGTGGAGCATTCGGAACATCGGGAAGAATGACCTCGCCGACCCCTTTGAAGACGACGGTGCCCCCGTTTTCCCGGCTCAGCTCCCCGTCGAACAGCGAGGACAGCCAGTGGCTGATCGTGATGCTGTTGCAGCGCGTTCTGCTGCCGCTCACGAAGTCTTCCAGGTCGACCTGCACCTCCTGAGCGGAGGCATAGCGACGGTTCTTATTCTTCTCGAGGCATCGATGGATGATCGCGGCCAATCCCTCGGGGATCTCGGGATTCAGCTCCCGGCAAGGCACCGGTTCCTCCTGAACGATCGCCTTCAGGGTCTGCATCGAAGTGTCCTTCTCGAACGGCCTGCGGCCGCAGAGGAGCTCGTAAAGAACGATCCCGACCGCGAAGAGATCCGAGCGGGCATCGATGGGAGAGGTACCTCGGATCTGCTCTGGGGACATATAGGCGTACTTGCCCTTGAGCACCCCAGTTCGAGTGTGTGCAACTTTGCTTGCGGCCTTGGCGATTCCGAAATCGACGAGCTTCACCGAGCCGCTGAAGGACACGATAATGTTCTGGGGGGAGACATCTCGATGGATGATCTCCAACCCCCGCCCTTCCGCATCTTTTCGGGTGTGAGCGTAGTAGAGTCCTTCGCAGGCTTGGGCGAGGCATCGGGCGATGTTGACCGGAGGGAGACTCTCCCCTCGGGTTCGGGCCTTCTTCGCAATGGAGCTGAGGTTCCGTCCCGCGATGTACTCCATCGCGATGAAGTAGCTGTCGTCGCTCTTTCCCAGGTCGTAGATCTGGACGATGTGGGGATGATTCAGCTTGGCGACGAGGCGAGCCTCGTCCCGGAACATCGCGATGAACTCCTCGTCGAAGGCGAGGTGCGACAGTATCCGCTTGAGGGCTACGACCTTCTCGAAGCCGTCCATCCCCACGTGTTTGGCCACGAAAAGCTCCGCCATTCCCCCCGTGGCGATCTTGCGAAGCACTTCGTACCGACCGATGCGCGCGTTGTCGGGTTTAGTGGGGGCCACGGGGACCCGGACCGTACGAGCCCCTTCGTCGCTCGTCAAATCATGCAGTTGCGGGCGTCGGACCCCGTCGCGAGGTGCCTCAGAACGGGCGGGTTTTCATGTCTTCGAACATCCGCGCGTAGAGGCGATCGGCATAGCCGTCGATGCGCGCCGGCTTGATGCGCTCCATCGACGTTCGTCCGATCTTGGCTTCCCACACCGAGGTTTTGGAGTCGACGGCAGACTTGGGGTGAATGGCGGCCAGGCTCAGCGTCGAAACGAAAGGCGCCTTCTCCGCGATGATGTGGGCGATGGTCGAGGCTTCCTTCACGGCGTCGCGACTCCGGCTTCCCCGCCAGCGCACATAGACCACGACGTGCTTGGGCTCGCTCGCGTTGAACAGAACGTCGAGCACTCGCCCCTCAACCCGACTGCCCTCGAACCCTGTCATGACCGCGGTGCGGGCGAGTTCCAAGGGATCTCCTTCTAGCCCCCGCATCTTGTCGAGGGCGGCACGGAGCTTGGTCTTCTTCCAACCCAGATCCCGCGCAACCAGCGCCACTTTGCGAGATTCACTCTTCTGCTTGGCCACCTTCGGATGTTCGAGGGCGGTCTCGAAGTAGCTCGCGCCGTAAAAGTCGTCGGGGGTGATCTCGGTGACGTCGGTGGCGAGAGCCGTGGCCGAGGCCATCAAGGCGGTGGCGGCCAAGGCGGAAAGCCAGCGGGACTTGGGCATGCTCATCATCTCCTGAGGGGGTCGGCGTGAGGCCGTCCCGAGCGGTCGACGTATGCAACGACCGCGGGATTCACAAGGGCCTTCGATACCTCTGAGATGGCATCATCGGCGATTCTTCTTTCGAGCCTTCTTCTGCAGCTGCTTCTTCCGCTTCTCCCGACCCTTATCCTTGTTCTTGGCCTTAGGGGGCGGCGCTAGGTGGGCGAAATAGTCACCCTCCTGTTTCGGGGCCCGGGGTTTGGGCTCCAGGGAGACCTCGGGCTCCGCCGGCTCCGGTTCGAAGGCGTCTCCGAAGAGGTCAGCCAGGTCGAGGCCACGAAGCTTCCGGACTTGAGCGACCTGATCGAAGCCCGGGATTTTGGTGAGAAGCGAAGGCTGATCGCCGAGCTGAATCATCATTCGGCGCATCGTGTCGAACTTCCCCAGGACTTCACGAACCTGGGACTCGCCACGTCCGCACCCGCGACCGACCCGAGCCATCCGACTCGGATCTCGAACGAGATTAGGTCGGCGCCGCTCGGCGGGGGTCATGGAATCATGGACCGCGACGATCTTGGCGAGTTCGCGTTCATCGGGCCGAAAGCCCTCCGGCATCCCTTCCTGAAAGATGGGCATCTTGTCGAAGAGGTCCGACAGCGAGCCCATCTGCTTGAGAATGCCGATCTGTTCCACGAAATCGGACATGTCGAACTGTCCGCGGAACATACGCTCGGCGTCGTCCTCGGCCTTCTCCTGGTCGACGAGTCGCTCGAACTCCTTAACGAGCCCCACGACGTCCCCCATCCCGAGGATCCGACTGGCGAGACCGTCGGGGCGGAAGCGCTCGAGGGCTTCCATGCCCTCGCCCAAGCCCAGGAACTTGATGGGCTTGCCGGTGATGGCCTTGATCGAGAGCGCCGCCCCCCCCCGCGCGTCGCCATCGAGCTTGGTCATGACGAAGCCGGTAAGGCCCAGCGCTTCGTCAAAAGCTCGAGCCGTCCGAACCGCGTCCTGGCCTACCATGGCGTCGACAACCAGTAGGATTTCTTGGGGTTTCGTCCGGTCCTTGATGGCGCGGAGCTCGTCCATCAGAGCCTGGTCGACGGCGAGCCGTCCGGCCGTGTCGAAAATAACGACGTCTCGGGAGGTCTTCCCGGCCCGGGCCAGAGCGTGTCCGCATACAGTGAGAGGGTCCGTACCGCGTTCCGCGAAGACCGGTACCTCCACCCGTTCCCCAAGACGCTCCAGCTGGTCGATGGCGGCGGGGCGCTGAAGATCGGCGGCAGCGAGCATGACCTTCTTGTCCTCGACCTCTCGAAGATGCCGAGCCAGCTTTGCGGAAGTGGTGGTCTTACCCGAGCCCTGGAGCCCGACCACCATCACCGCCGTCACCCCCATTGGGGCGTACTGCAAGGGGGACTCGCCGGGCCCCATGAGGGTCTCGAGCTCTTCCTGACAGATGGCGATGAATCGGTGGTACGGCGTGACCTCCTGCACTTCCCCAGCCACCTCGACGCGGGCCGAGCCCCCCAACAGATCCGTCTTCGCCCGGTCGTGGACAGCGTCGAGGAAGCTCCGAGCCACCTCCACATCTACGTCCGCCTCGAGGAGGGCCATCCGGATGTCGCGAAGCGCCTCGTCTATGGCCGCATCGAGATCCGCGCGTCCGCTGAGCCTGGCCTTGGCCGCCTTGAAGCCTTTGGTGACGGTCTCCAGCATGCTTGGGTAGCGGCGCTGCTAACACGCGGCTCAGGGCGTCGTCCATCCGTCCCGGCCGGGCTCCGGGGAGCGTGAGCGCGCCAGAGGTTTACAGACCGGAACGCCGAGACTACCAAACGGCCCCGTGACGCCGAACCTCGCGCGCAATGCCGCCGGAGCCGACGCGGCTCCACCGAAGTCGATCTTCCCTTCGGCGATGGGCGCCGCCCTCTTCGTCCTCGTCTCGCTGGGCGTAGCCGGCGTTGCGCTGTACTTCGACACCTCTGTCAACCGCGTGTTCGACGTCCCCAAGGCCGTCGCTCTGAAGTCGCTCGCGGGCGGGGCTGGGCTCGCATGGCTGGTTTGGGCCTCGATCGTGCCCATTCGGTGGAGCGCGGCCCGAATCTTCGCGGCTCCCGTCATTGCTCTTGCGCTCGTTACGGTGGTCAGCACCGTCCTTTCGATCGACGTTCAGACCAGCATCCACGGCGTCTACGAGCGCCAGTTCGGTCTTCACGGCTACCTCGGATGCGTCGGCCTGTACTTCGTGGTGGCCACGACCCTGCGTGGACGGCGCGGGGCTATCTTGGCCTTAACCGTTCTCGCTCTCTTGGGGGCCTTGATCGGGGCCTACGCCTTTCTTCAGTCCTGGGGTCACGACCCCTGGCCCTTTTTTCGGAAGCCGGACGACAAGGTATACAGCTTCCTCGGCAACGCTACCTTCGCGGGCAACGCCCTCGCCCTCATCTTCCCGATCACCACCCTCGCCGCCCTGACGGGAGCTCACCGGGCCAGCGGCCTCCTGCCGGCCCGGTGGGTTCCGCCTTTTCTGGCCGGTACGGCGGTCATCCTCGGTCTTCTCATCCTCCCGACATGGTTAGCCACCGCCGGCCTTCAGCCCCGTGACTATGCGAGCTCCGCCGTCCAATCGGCCAAGGTCGTCCTTCGACTCTCGTTCTTGCTTGGGGCGGGGAGCTTCGTAGCGGCGCTCGGCCTGGGGAGCTGGGGACCCGCCTGGTTTCGCTTAGGCTCCCCCGATCTTCGGCGAAGCGCTGACGCCTTCGCAGCCGGGGCGATGGGGGCGTGTGCGCTCCTTATCCTCCTGGGCCTCTACGCAACCCGCACCCGGGGGGCCTGGGTGGGCACCGCCGCAGCCGTCTTCGCGGCCTGCGTGTTCCTGCCCCTCCTCTTCCGCGACGCACC
This sequence comes from Myxococcota bacterium, assembly GCA_039819565.1. Taxonomy (GTDB): domain Bacteria; phylum Myxococcota; class Kuafuiibacteriia; order Kuafuiibacteriales; family Kuafuiibacteriaceae; genus JAHQVK01. Next base: position 15,314 of record JBCBRU010000107.1, read on the forward strand.
TTCCAAGATGCGCGGGGCTCTGGGGGTCTCCGGGGGCGGGGTAGGCCTAGGCTTCCTGCTTATCCTCGCCATCGCGGTCAGTGACTCCACCGCGGGGCGCACCATTCGATCGATTCCGGCCGCGTTTCAGCCTGGCCGAAGCGACTTCGGCAAGGGCCAAGGTACCCGTCCCTATCTATGGCTCGAGTCGTTCCGGGTATTTACAGAGCATGGCGATACCCTCGCCCGTCAGTACGAGGATGCGGAGGATCGAGCCGCGGCCGTGAAGGGCCCGGTTCTCGACGCAATGCCCTTCTTTGCCAGCGAGCCACCTTCGGCGTCGTCGCGAAGCTTCGACACTGCGTGGCGCTCCATCTCGGTGTGGCTTTTCGGTATCGGCATCGAGACCTATCGGTACGCCTTCATGAGCCACAAATCGAAACGGCTCGAAGAGCTGGATCCGATGACCAATCACGACAACCCCCATAACAACTATCTTTATGTGTTGGCTTCGTTGGGTGTCGTGGGTTTGCTCGCCTATCTATGGCTTCTCGGACAGCTTCTCACGAGAGCCTTCCTTCGATTCCTGGATACTCGCCTGCCACGCTGGGAGCGTGCCCTGGCCTTCGGAGTGGTTCTCAGCTTCTTCAGCTATGCCGTCTACTCGATCGCCGGATTCGACAGCGTCGCCTGCTCCGTGTTCCTCTACTACCTCTTAGGTGCCACCGCGGTGCTGTTCTCGCCCGAGGAAGGCGGGGCGGAGGCGACCCTTCCCGAATGGTTGGCGGGTCATGCCCAAACCCTCTCGTCCAGCCTGCGACAGGTCCTTCGGGAAGGCTTAGGTGGAGCGAGGACCCGAATCCTCGAGCTCCCGCGTGTCGAACCCTCTAAGTCATCGGGAGCGACGGGAGTCGCTTGGGTTTTCGTGATTGTGAGCGGTCTCCTCTACGCACATGCAGCATGGAGCGGTCTGACCATCTTCCAAGCCGAAGAGGCTTTTTCGTCGGGGGGGCGAACCCTCGAGGACAAGGTCGGCGGCATCAAGCGCGCGATCCGACTCTCTCCCCACGAGAGCTATTACCGTCAGTCGCTGGGATCGACCTACGCGCGGGCTGCAGGGCAGTATCGTCAGCAAGCCCAGCGCTTCCGCCAAGGCGCCCGCCAAGCGAGCCCGACCGACCCGCGTCGAGAGAAGCTGATGCGAAGCGCGCAGGCGGCGGAGAGCAAGGCGGAGGTCGCTACCCAACGGGCTGAAGTGGCGCTCATGGCCGCTCTCACCCATGCCTGGGCCCCAGAGAACATCTACATCTCCCTCTTCCAGGCTCAGTACGGCCTAGGACGTGACCGCGAAGCTGAACGAGCCCTCGAGCGCGCCCTCCGACACAGCCCCCACCTCGGAGCGGTACGGGCGAATCTCGCGGCCTTGAAGATGGCTCGTGGGGCCTGGGAAGAGGCGCTCGTCGACTGCAAATGGGTGGTCGAGGTGGATAGAAAGAGCGCTCTGGCCCACCGAACCTGCGGCAAGGCCCTATTGGAGCTGGGGCGGCTCGATGAGGCGGCTGAACACCTCACGATGGCTCGTCGGCTTCAGCCCAAGGACCCTCGAACCCGCAAGATCATCGAGGAGCTCGTCCACAAGCGGCGAGCGCGGAGCGATTCCGGTGTCGAAGCGCAAACGACCACCAGCACAACGGTGGTCCCCTGAATGGAGCTCAACGCATGAGCGCGGCCATAACCAGCAGGAGCGCTGCGGCCAGCACGAAGGCGGCCAGGACCAGCTTTAGGGGCAGCGACAGGCCCGCTTCCTCCACGAGAGCATCCTGCTTGAGCGCATAGAAGCCAAGAATGGTACCCACCTGGGCGAGGTATCTCTGAGGCCTCGAATCTCCCGGGGAAGCCTCCTTCAGGCGACGGTACCGACCGACCGCGAACTCTACCGCGCCCTCTCGGAGACAAGCTTGGATGAACCGCTGCTGGGCGGCGTCGTCGTCCAGTTGGGTTCGCGCCTGGTCCCACAGCGCTTCGATCTCGTCGGTCCCCGGGGTAGGCGCTCGAGGCTCCGAGACCGCGCGCACTCGGGCCACCTCGAGCGCCGAGACGCTGGGGTCGAGACACTCCTCGACCCAGGCTCGGTACTCGGTGGCCGACTGTTCCGCCAATTCGAGCGCAACGATCATGGAACCGACCCCGTCCAGCTCTACCCTTCCTCTCAAAGACACGGTCCGCCCTTCGGTGAGCAGCAGTTCGACCTCCACGGGGCACCCCTCGGGGCCGACCGGGCGGCGTGCCTCGATTTCGAGCTGGCCATCGAAACGAGCCCGCCGCACTCGTCCCGGAATGGAGCCTTCGTGACGAAGGTCGAAAAGACGGGCACGCGCCACCCGGGCCTCGAAGCGCTGCCAACTCTGGGGCTCCGCGAGCGGACGAACCGCCGAAGCCTCCCCCTGAGACGGGAGCTCGACCACCTCAGGCGTTGATTCTCGAGCGGCCTCAACGACGTCTGGCGCCAAGACGGTCCGTTCCGTCGCATCTCCGTCCTCGTCTCGAATGGGAGGCGCGAGGTGAGGTTCGGCGCCCGCTCGGCGGCGCGCTTCTTCCAGGGCACGTATGGCCTGATCGGAGAGCCACGGCTTGAGGAGGAGGATGCCCGCGGGAGCATTGAGAGCGACCACCGAGGGGCTCGAAACGACCACCCCTCCCGGGAAAACCTCGGCGCTGGCCAGTGCGTCGGCGCTGGATGGTCCGTTCAGCTCGAGCAGGAGAGCTTCGAACCGCTCCTGACTGAGAGCGAGGTCCAAGCCTACTTCGGGGACCCATCGGCAGGTATATCCGTGCGCGATCAGCTTGGCCGCCGTTTGGGCACCGCGCTCGCGATCGTCGTCGACCACCAAGACCGCCGCCGGGAGCTGTACGGCGAGCTCGGGCTGTCGCGTCGGAGCCGGAGCTCCGAAGGGCGCCTCGAAGCCTGTCGACGCCTCGAACAGGTCCTCGGCTGGCGCCGATGGCTTCCGGTCCTTCGCCATGCCTCTCGGGGGAGACTGCCGGGCAACTCCGACGTCGGCAACTCGTCTCCCCGGATGACGCTCGTTGCGCCACGGGTTATGGCCCCAGACCCATGCCGCCGCGGAGGATGCGCATCATCTTGCTCGCCCTGATGGTGCTGGAGATTGGCTCGCGCAGTGCCCTTGCCGCGGCTCCGGAACTGGAGCGAGCTGCCGCCGCCATTCCGAAGAAAGACGGCTTCCGCTCATCCCGGAGATGACGCCCGTGAAGCGAATGCGCTCGCCCGTGAGGCGGGCCAGGATGACGTCTTCACCCGGTCCCAGCATGCCTTCC
>JBCBRU010000108.1:0-18603 GCA_039819565.1 Myxococcota bacterium
CTTCCTCGACCCCCACCGGCAACAGAGCGAGCGGATCCAAGATGGGAATAGGCTCGGACATCGACTCGGGACCGCCGCAGGCGGAGAGTCCGCACGCGAGAAGGAGCGCCCCACGCATCGGCTACTCCGCCGTCACGTAGAAGGAGCCCAGGCACATCTCATCGGAAGTCCCTTCCCCCCACGCGACATCCACCGGGTCTCGAACCTGACCGTCGATGATCGGCTGATTGGCCATCGTGTTGTCCCAGGTGCAGCCCATCCAGATCTTGTCCCCAGGTCGAAAAACGATGGGCTGCTCGAGGGTGTAAGCGCCCTGCCACTGAAAGTCCCAGTCGGGGATGTCGAGCACGCAACTCGTACTGCCATCGCTGTGCTGGATCTCGCTGCGCTGCTGGGTGCCGAGCTCGTGCATGTGATGGTTGGCGTTGTGAATCACGAGGGGGGTGTCGTCCGAGAGGCCTAGCGTCTGGCGAGCGCTGGCGAAGAGCGCCGAGTCGAACTCCGCCACGGTCGAGTGCTGGACCTCGGCTTCCCCCGCGGGGATGGTCATCGCATCTCCGACGAGGCCGTTACTCACCCAGCCGAGATCGAGGACCCCGAGGCTCGTGGCTTCGCGCTCCACGGTGGGTGCGGTGGAGATCTCGATGACCGACTGATCCGCGACGGGGGCCGAGGTGAGCGTGTTGTAGTGAAACTGAGCGACGAGCATGGACCCGGGCTCAACCCGGATGCCGGTCCCCGCCGGATAGGGCCGGGCCGGAATCCCGGGGACCCACGAGCCGAGCGTTCGAAAGACGCCCCCTGCGGTCACGTCCAGCTCTTCGAGAAGCTGCTGAAGCTGCTCCGCGGTCACGTTCCCGGACTGGAGGTCGCCGAGGGTCAAACCCACCGCCTGAAGGGCGGCGACGAGCTGGGTGGGATCCACGTCAGCGAGGCCGCCCCCTTCCCCGCCGCTCGCGGTCGGACCGCCGTAGCAGGTATAGCCCGGCCCCTCTTCAGCTGCGTCAAAGGCCTGGTACTGCGCCACCTGCTCCGGACCGGCGAGGAAGACGATGACGTGATGGACGATGGAGCGCTGGTCGGGCGTCACCCGCAGCCCGGTAACGTACTGGGTCGTGTCGGCCGGCCACGGGATGAGCTGGCAGCGGTAGTCATCGGGCTCTAGCGTGGGCGTGTACGCTTCCGGAAGCTGAAGGGAGAGGTCGGCCACGAAGGTGTCTCCGGCGTTGGAGTCGGTCGGCTCGGGGGCGTCGGCGGGATCCCCTTCTACGGCCCCTTCGTCCAGCCAAGCCAGCAAGGTGTCTTTCTCGGTGGGGGTGAGATCGATGTTTTCGACGTATGCATTGCATTCGTCGGAGGGCTGCCAGGGGGGCATGGTGCCCGCCTCGATGGAGGCCCGCAAGGAGCCCGCGAAAGCCGAAACCTCCTCGAAGGTCGTGAGCGGGAAAGGACCGATGTCACCCACCTGATGGCAGGTTGCGCACCGGGCATCGATGATGGCCTTCGTGTCGCGGTAGTAGGTGAGAGCCGAGTCGTCGGTGTTGCTCGGGACGTCGTCGCTGCTACTGCAGCCAGCAACCACGAGAGCGGAAAGCGTAGCGGTCTTCAGGGGTGACACAGCTCGTCCTAACCCGCTCCGAAGCGGACGGTTGTGTTGCGAAACATTGCGAAGTGTAGAGCTGAGCGGCGAGCCCGAGCCGCTGCGCTCGGGCGCTCTACGGGTCGTCTCGAAGGGCTCAGGCCGGAGCCAGGCGGATGGGGAGACCGTCGGCAGGATGGGGGATGGGGATGGGCCGGAATCGGGGAGGACGGGAGGAGGCGAGAGTCACGCGGTATTGCCTCCACAGCTGGTACAGAAATGCCTTCGCCTCCAGTCGAGCCAGGTGCAGGCCGAGGCACTGATGAGCGCCCCCTCCGAAGGGATAGTAGAGACCGGGATGCTGCTTGTGCTCGGCGCGCTCCGTCCCGAAGCGCGCGGGATCGAAGCGCTCCGGGTCGGTCCACCACTCGGGAAGAAAATGCGTGATCAGAGAGACGGGACTCACGGTGAGGTTCTCCGGGAGCGAGAAGGGCCCGAGCTGGGTAGGCCTCAGCGTGCGCCGGACCATATAGGGGGCGGGCGGCTTCATCCGCAGGGCCTCGTCGAGGATGGCGTCGAGCACCGGGGTCTCCCGAAAGCCCGTCATGGTCAGGCAGGGGTCGCCCAGGCTTTGGATCTCCTCCCGAGCCCGATCCTGCCACTCCGGGTGGGTGGCGGCGGCCCACACGCAGGACGTCACAGCGCTGGCCGTAGTGTCGTGCGCGGCCATGAGGAGAAAGACCAGATGCTCCGCGATCTCCTCGTCCGAGAGCACCGCGCCTTCCACCTCGGCGGCGCACAGACGCCCGAAGATATCGCTCCCAGGCGCGTCCCGCCTCGCCTGAATCTCGCTCTGCATCCACGCGAGCAGGTGGCGACGTCCGCGCATCCCTCGCCAGTACCGAAACGGGGGAATCGGCCGACGCAGCACCGCGATGGAGGCCTGGACCGCCTCCGTGAAGGCTCGACCGAGACGGGTCGCCAGAACATCGCTCCCGGGCACTCCGAGGATGAGCTCGAGCGCGAGACGTAGACCGGCGGACTTGAAGACGGGATAGAAGCGAAAACGCCGCTGGTCCTTCCAACTAAGGATCAGTCTCTCGAAAGAGAGATTCACGGTCTCGAGATACCCCTCGAGCGCCGATGGACGAAAGGCAGATTGCATCAAGCCTCGATGCTGCCGGTGATCCCCGAAGTCGCGGAGCATGAGGCCGCCCGCGAACAGCTCGCCAATCGTGAAGTCCCAACCCCAGCGACTCGAGAAGTCCCGCTGGGCGTCGAGATGGAGGACTCGGACGAGGTCAGGGTCCCCCACCGAGAACACCACGAAGCCGAAGTAGCCATGGGCGAAAGACGGACCGAAACGCTGGCGCCGCTTTTGAAGAAAGGCGTGCATGTCCCGGAGCTGAGCCCAGGAGTCGCGGAGCTGATAGCGACCGCCATCCCCCGGAAGGCCGGGGGCCTCGCGGCGGGGAAAGGGCGAAAGAGCGAGCGCCTCCATGTCTCTTGAGTATCACGAGTGCTCAGCTGTCCACGGAGCGAGAGCGGATGCTGTCGAGGACGAGCCCACGGAACCAAGCCGAGGCAGGATCCGCGTCGGCATGCTGATGCCAATACATGTGGAGGCGCACTCGGGGGAGCTTGAAGGGGAGAGATCGACGGGAGAGACCGTGCACACTGCCGATCTCGCCGATCAGCCCGCGGGGCGCCGTCAGCACGTCGTTCGACTGGGCAACCAGTCTCAGGGCGGTCTCGTAGCTCTGGCATCGAACCACCACCTTCCTCTCCACCCCGAGGCGAAGGAGAGCGTGGTCCTCGAGCACCAACCCTTCGGCTCGGCTCGAGACCAGGACGTGGGAAGAGGCCGCGTACTCCGAGACCGTCAGCTTGCGCCGGGTGCGGCCCCGACGCACCACCATGCAGAACCCGTCCTCGTGCACGGGCTCATGTCGGAGCGGCTCCCGCACCGCGAGGGCCACGTCGATGGCCAGCTCGATGTGGCGAGCCGAGAGCTCCTGCTCGAGGGCGGATCGACGGTAGGCGAGACACGTCAGTCGCGCCCCGGGCGCCAAAGCTTCCAGCCCCCGGCGTATCCGGGGCAAGAGCATGGGCTCGATGGAGTCCGGCATCCCCACCCTGAAGTTCAGCGTCGTCGAGCTCGGCTCGAAGGCTCCCCAGCGATGGAGTAGCTCCCGTAGCTGGGCGAGCTGCGCCAGCAGCGCCGGGGCCATACGCTGGCAGCTGGGGGTGGGAACCATCTCGTGGCCGTCCCGCTCGAAGAGGGGATCGTCCAAATGGCGGCGAAGGCGCCGCAGAGCGTGACTGACGGCGGAGGGGCTCAGCGCGAGTACCTGGGCCGCTCGGGTGAGGTGGCGCTCCCGAAACACCGCGTCGAAGACCCGGAGCAGGTTGAGATCCATGGTGTCGAAGCGGTCATGCACGAGATTCATCGGACTGGATGAATTCGTATCACTTCCTTCATGCAGGAAGCGCCCCCAGAATCAGCGCACTGGAAAGGGACAGCATGGATTTCACAGAGTCGAACAAGGTACGAGAGATCCGGGGCATCGTGCGCGAAGTCCTCACGAAGGAGGTGTTGCCGCTCGAGCCCCTCGTACGAAAGGAAGGTTTCGCGGCGGCCAAGCCCAAGCTGGAGCAGGCCCGGGAGCGCGCCAAACAGACCGGACTGTTTGCCGCCTTCATGCCCCGGGACCTAGGCGGAGCGGGACTCTCCCTCGTCGAGTTCGCGCATATGAGCGAGGAACTCGGACGCAGCCCGGTCGGCCACTGGGTCTTCAACTGCCAAGCTCCGGACGTGGGCAACATGGAGCTGCTCCATCGCCACGGTACCGAAGCTCAAAAAGATCGATACCTGCGCCCCCTCATCGAAGGACAGATCCGTAGCTGCTTCACCATGACCGAACCCGAGCACGCGGGCTCGAACCCGGTGTGGCTCTCCACGCGAGCCCAAAGAGAGGGTGGGGACTGGGTCCTTCGGGGACACAAGTGGTTCGCCACAGGGTTCGAGGGCTCGACGTTCGCGGTGTGCATGGCCACCACGAACGAGGATGCGGACCGGCCTCACGGGCGAGCCAGCATGATCCTCGTTCCTACCGACACGGAAGGGGTCGAGCACATCTGCAATCTCTCCATCATGGGCGAGCGCGGGGGGAACTGGGCGAGCCATGCCGAGATCTCCTATCGCGACGCGCGCGTCCCTCTCGCCAACCTCCTGGGCGAGGAAGGGCAGGGATTCGCCCTCGCCCAAGAGCGCCTCGGACCGGGACGCATCCACCACTGCATGCGCTGGATCGGGATCTGCGAGCGCGCTTTCGACCTCCTCTGCGAGCGGGCCGCAACCCGCGAGCTCGCCCCCGGGAAGCTCCTCGGCACCCGACAGATCGTTCAGCAGTGGATCGCGGAGAGCCGGGCCGAGATCCACGCCGCCCGGTTAATGGTGCTCCACGCCGCTTGGAAAATCGAAGCGGTGGGCGCCTACGAAGCGAGAGAGGAGATCTCCCTCATCAAGTTCACCGTCGCCCGCACCATGCAGCGGGTTCTCGACCGAGCCCTTCAGGCCCATGGGGGACTCGGCATGACCGACGACACCCCTATCGCCTTTTGGTGGGCCCACGAGCGCGCCGCCCGAATCTACGACGGCGCCGACGAGGTCCACCTCGAGACGGTGGCCCGGAGAGTCCTGAAAAAGTACGCGTCGGATCGGCGCGCCTGAGGCCGGAGAAGCGCGCCTCGGGGGTCGCCAGACGCGGGCGCGAAGGGTAGACGGTGAGCGTGCCGGCTGCTGCCTTGCCGAAACTTCCCTTCGCCGTCCTCGCGGGCATCTTGGCCCTTCAGGCCGGGCTGCTCTTCGATCTCGCGGGCCGGTCCTCGGCGACCATCGACGAAGAGGTCTACATCAACGCGGGGGTCGATCAGATCGTCCGCGGCTCGCACTATAGCAACCCGGAACATCCTCCCTTCGCGAAAGACCTCATCGGGCTCGCGGTCGTCGGCCACGACCCCCACGCCGGGGCGGACCGGAGCCAGCCCATCATGGAGACCACCATGTGGTCGAAGGCTCCCGCAGCTCGGAAGGCGCTCTTGCGGTCGGCCCGCATGCCGTCGATGGGCCTGGCTCTCCTCACCTCGGTGGTCGCTTTCTGGGGTGCGACGTTACTCGCGGGCCTGTGGGCGGGCTGCATCGCCGCCGCCCTCTTTGCCTTCAGTCCGGTGGCCCTGGGGCACGGCTCAATGGCCACCCTCGACGCGACCGTGACCTGCATGACCACCCTCGCTCTGGTGTCGAGCTATCAGGCGTGGCAGCTCCGCTCGGTCCAATGGCGTCGCCTCGGAGCGACCGTGGCTGGGATCTATCTTGGCGCCGCCCTGGGCACGAAGCTCTCGGCGCTCTACACGCTGCCGGTCCTCTTCTGCGCCTGCGCCTACGGCGGGTACCGGCGGCGTGAGCTTCGCTCCACCGTGGTCTTTCTGCTCATCGGGCTCGCGGCCACTGCGGTGACCCTATGGGCCGCTCATCACTTCTCGGTGTCGACGGTGCGGGGCTTCCCGGTGCCCATGAATCGCTACTTCAAGGGCCTCGACTTCCAGCTTCGCCACGCCGAGATGGGGCATCTCAACTATCTTTGGGGAGAAGTGGGCACTCGCGGATGGTGGCACTACTTCATCGTGGGTCTCGCGGTGAAAATTCCGCATCCGGTCCAAATCCTGTTCGTCCTCTCGGCGCTCTCACTGTTCCTTCCGGATCCGGAGGGTGGCGCGCGCCGGCGAAAGTGGGCCCTCGCCATGGCCTTTCCCACGTTCCTGTTTGCGGCCATGAGCTTCGCCTCTACCGTGCAGATCGGCGTGAAGTATCTCCTTCCCGCAGCCCCACTTGCTCATATCGCGATCGCAGGGGGCGCTATGACGTGGACCCGCTTTCTACCCGGACGCCTCCTGGTGACTGCGCTGACCGTCCTCGCCGCGCTCGCGCCCTTCCGCGTCCACCCCCACGAGCTCATGTTTTACAACACCCTCGCCGGCGGCCCGGAGCTCGGCTGGCGCTACACGGTGCACGGGGACGATCTCGGTCAGGACCAGAACCAACTCGGGGAGTGGATGGCGAGAGAGGGCATCGAAGAGATCGCCTACGCGCAGTACTCCGCTCGGCCCGACCACTTCGGGATCCAACACCGCAAGCTTCCCTGCCAGCCTACCGCGGGGGTGGCCGCCGTGCACGTGATCGAGCTCGTCCGCCCGTCCTGGTCGCGGTCGCGGTGCTTCAAGTGGTTGGAGGGGAGGAGGCCCGACGAGAAGGTCGGCTACACCATCTTCATTTATCGAATCTCCCAAGCCGAGGTCGACGCCCTTCGCTTCCGCGCCCCCCGGGGGAAGGCGCCCCTCGAGAAGTGGGGAGATGAGGACTACATCTGGACCCGTCGGTCCGCGACGAAGTGAGGCCGTAGCTCGGTCCGTCGGCTCAAGCAGCCCGTTGATTTGGAGATGTCCGACAGCGCCGGGCTGCTAACCCGCCGGTCTTCCCGCGACCGGGACCAGCTCCTTGATGAGCTTGGCGCCGAGCGCAGCCGTCATGTCGTGATGATCGCGCCGAGGGTTGATCTCCACCACGTCGGCTCCGATCAGTCGGATCCCCGACCGCCCAATCAGCTGGTGGATGAGCCCCAACACCTGGCGCGTGGTCAGGCCCCCCGGCTCGTGGTGAGACACGCCCGGGGCGAAGGCGGGGTCCAACCCGTCGACGTCGATGGTGAGATAGATGTTCCCGGAGACCTCCGGGACCGTCCCGTCCCAATCCGCCGCGCTGTGCATCTCGACGCCGAAGCGGGCCGCCTGCTCGCGCTGGTCCCGGGTGGCCGTGCGGATACCAAACTGAATGAGGCGTGAAGCGTACCCCTCCTCCATGATGCGGGTGAAGGGAGTCGCGTGGCTCAGCCGCTGCCCGTTCAGCTCGTCGTACAGGTCGGGATGGGCGTCGACATGGAGCAGCGTGATGTCCTCGTAGGTCTCGGCGCAGGCCGCGAGGACCGGATAGGTGACGAAGTGGTCCCCGCCTACGGCGAGGAGCGGGCCGCGGTCGGCCAGCCCCTTCATCTGATCTCGGATGGCCACGAAGGCTTCGTGAGGATCCTCGGGGATCTTCAGGTCTCCAGCGTCGACGAAGTGCCCCTCCGTCGGATCAACCGAGACTCCCAGCTCGGTCCACCAGTTGCCGGACCCAGAATGGAGGACCCTCCTCACCGCGGCCGGAGCCTCGGCGGGGCCTCGGAGATAGGAGGACGTGGCGTCGTAGGGGATTCCGACGAGGATCGGGGTGGGGCTATCCATGGCGTCGTCGAGCATATAACGGCGGCGGCGCAGTGCTTTCCTACGCTTCCGCAAACGATCGAGCACACGCGGCGCCTCCATAAACGGGGGGTCAGCGACGAGGCGTCGCTCGGCGAGAAAGGAACTCACCATGATGATTCGCAAGCAGCTTCGCGTCGCTCTTCTTCTCACCTTTATCGGAGCCCTGCTCGAGAGGGCCACGCCGGCCGCCGCCGAGGACACCATGTCTGCGACCGCCGCCCCGGCTGCGCCTCTCGACGCCCGTCGCTTCGAGGTCACCGTCCAGCCGAAGGGCGAGGAATCCTGGGGTGATACGCTTACTTTTGACCGCGGCACCTTCGTCTCCGAAGCCTGCTCCGGCTACGGGTTTGGTCCTTCCGCGTACGCGACCAAGCGGATGGGGGAGGCCCTGACCTTCCGCGTTGAGGCCCGGAGCGAGAGCGAGGGAACCAGCCAGTGGAAGGGCCAGGTCCAGAAGGGCAGCATCGAAGGGACCATGGTCTGGACGCGGCCCGGCCAGGCGCCCGCGCTCTATCACTTTCGCGGTCAGCAGCGCTGACCGCAGCGTAGTTTTATAACAGATTTTCGTCTGCTCCTGGTTGACGTCCCATCCGCTTTATCGGATAGGCGATCGCCATGGCAGACATTGACGGAAATCACACCCCCCATGGTCCCGAGGTCAACCGCGAAACCCTGGAGGGTCTCATCGGGGCCATCGAGGAGGTCCCCACCCGCGGTCAGAGCCAGTGGAAGGCCGAAACCGAGTGGCACGGTGGCTTTCGCAGCGAAGCCAAGATTCGCAACTTCACCTTCAAGATGGACGAGCCCGAGGCGCTGGGAGGCAGCGACACCGCCCCCAACATGGTGGAGGCGGTGCTCGGCGCCTACGGCTGCTGCCTCACCACCGGCTACGCGATGAACGCGCTCCGGCGTAACATCAAGCTCGAAGACATCCGCATTTCCCTCGAGGGCGACCTCGATCTCCGCGGTTTCCTCGGCCTCGCGGATCCCCAGGAGGTCAGCCCCGGCTACTCCGGCATTCGCGTCGACGTGACCTTGGTCCCCGCCCCCGGCACCGATGCCCAGGCGCTCCGGGCGCTCCACGACGATGTCCTGCGCACCTCCCCCGTCGGGGCCATCATCGGCCGCCCCGTGGACGTGACCCACGTGCTCAAGGTGGCGGAGGCTCCCGTCCCCGCGTAGCCGGCGAGAGGCAGCTGGGGTACGTCGGACGGCGATGAACCACGACCGCTACGAGGATGACTTTATCCTCGACGTGCTCGAGCGCACCCGGACGGTGGCGATGGTCGGGGCCAGCCCGAAGTGGAACCGCCCCAGCTACTTCGTCATGAAGTACCTTCTGGACCGCGGCTTCGAGGTCCACCCCGTCAACCCCCGCGCGGCGGGGGACACCATCCTTGGTCGGCGCGTGTACGGAGACCTCGACGAAGTTCCCGGCCCGTTCGAGATGGTGGACGTCTTCCGAAACTCCGAGGCGGCCGGTCCCATCGTGGACGACGCGATCCGGCTCGCTCCCGACAAGGGCATCCGCTTCGTGTGGATGCAGCTCACCGTGCGCAACGACGAGGCCGCCGCTCGCGCCGAGGGGGCCGGTTTGCAGGTGGTGATGAATCGCTGCCCCAAGATCGAGTGGAGCCGCCTCCACGGGGAGCTCTCGTGGGGAGGCATCGACTCCGGGGTGGTCACGAGCCGCAGGATGAGGCTCCGCTGATGGCCGACGACAGTGATTCACGGCTCGGCTTCGCGACCCGCGCGGTGCACGCAGGGGCTCCGCCAGAGCCTCGCACCGGGGCTCGGAGCGTGCCGATCTATCAAACCACGAGCTACGCCTTCTTCGACGCCGACCACGCTGCCTCACTCTTCAACCTTCAGGACTTCGGCTTCATCTACTCCCGCATCGGCAACCCGACCGTCTCGGCGCTCGAGGAGAGAGTCGCGAGCCTCGAGGGGGGACGGGCGGCGGTGGCCTGCGCATCGGGGCACTCGGCCCAGCTCATGGCCTTCTTCACCCTCCTCGAACCGGGGGACGACTTCGTCGCCTCCCGCAACCTCTACGGCGGGTCCATCACCCAGTTCGGCCAGACCTTTCCCCGACTCGGGTGGTCCTGCCGGTTCGTGGACCCGCGGGATCTGGACGCGGTTCGGGCCGCGGTGGGGCCTAAGACCAAGGCCCTCTTCTGCGAGAGCATCTCGAATCCGGCCGCCGTGATCACGGATCTGGCCGCCTGGGCCGACATCGCGCGGGACGCCGGCATCCCTCTGGTGGTCGACAACACCATGGCCACCCCCTATCTATGTCGCCCCTTCGAGCACGGGGCGGACCTCGTCATCCACTCCCTCACCAAGTTTCTGTCCGGACACGGGACCTCGATGGGGGGCGTGGTGGTGGAGTCCGGCCGCTTCGACTGGGCTGCCTCCGGAAAGTTCCCGGGGCTCACCGAGCCGGATCCGGCCTACCACGGCCTTCGCTTCTTCGAGACGTTCGGGGACTTCGGCTTCTCCATGAAGATGAGGGCGGTGGCCCTGCGGGACCTCGGCCCGAGCCTGTCCCCCACCAACGCCTTCTATATCCTCACCGGCATCGAGACCCTCCCGCTGCGCATGGAGCGGCACGTCGAGAACGCCCGCGCGGTGGCCGCCTTTCTCGACGAGCATCCGCGCGTGGAGTGGGTTCGACACCCGAGCCTCCCGTCCAGCCCGGATCGAGCTCTGGCCGACATCTATCTCCCCAAGGGGGCAGGCTCGGTGTTCACCTTCGGGGTGAAGGGAGGCTACGAGGCGGGGCTGCGGGTGGTGGAGAGCTGCCGCTTGTTCTCCCACCTCGCCAACGTGGGAGACACCCGCTCGCTGATCCTCCACCCGGCCTCGACGACCCATCGCCAGCTCACCGAAGAGCAACAGGCGGCGGCGGGGGCAGGCCCCGAGGTGGTGCGCATCTCGGTCGGCATCGAGACCGCCGCGGATCTCATCGCGGACCTCCAGCAGGCGCTGGAGGGGGCACCGAACGTTTGAGCGCCCGCCTTCGGTGCTCCTAGCGGGGGGCGATCACCACGCCGAACTGCAGCATCCCCATCATCCCCAGACCCGACCGAGCGAGCTCCTGCCCGTCGAGAGCGTGCACGGTGACTTCGCTGAGGGGGATGACGCCTCCCTCCAGGTAGGCCGCGATCGGCCCACGCAAGGTATACTGCACGCGGGCTGCGGTGCGGACTTCGAGCTGACGCACCAGCGTGGGATCCGCGAACTCGGGCAGCTCCTCCACGGCGCCACCCCACCCGTCGACCACCGCTCGAACTCCGAGCGACCACCGCTCGAAAGGCCGCCACTCGAGTTGAGCGTACTGAGGGAGGTACATCTCCAGCTCGACATCCGGAGCCGGCCGCCATCGAGCTCCAAGGAAGGGGAGCGGCACGTAGTCGGGGAGGTTGCGACTGAGCCCCGCTCCGAAGACGAAAGTCCACTTCGGTCCGGCCGCGTACATCGCCGAAACCACGAGATTGGGTTGAACACCTTGGACGCGAAACTCAGACAGATCGCTGCCATAGAGCAGTCCCCCCTGCAGCTGGAGAGACCACCGCGCGTCGAGAAGAAGACGAGCACCGAGTCCCACCGTGAAACGGTGAAGCGTGAGGTGAGCGGCGTCGCCTTCGCCTCCGTCGAGCGCCCAGTCCCGCAGATGGTAGGCGAGCCCCAGTCCGACCTGGAACGCCGCTTCCCGAGCCAACGGCACGCCGCCGTTCACGCGCAGCCCTTGGTAAGATACGCCGCTGAAGACATCGCCCTCAGGCCGGCCACCCCAGGCCCCTTCGTAGCGAACGCCCACCGGCGCCTGGGCCAAAAAGACCCGCCGCTCGAGGATGCTGGGTTCCTCTTGCCGGACTTGCTGGACCGCGGGCGGCGCGCTCGCGCCGGTCGGGTCCGCGACTGCTGACAAGATGAAGGGGAATATATCCAGCACGCCCATGACTGTAGCCCACCCTTTAGTGAGACCTCACCCGAGGCGCTTCGAACAAGCGACGGGCGGCCACACTCAACCAGAAGCGCATCGTGGATCTGCGGGTATAGATCGCGTGGCCAAAGTTGGTGAGGACGAAGTTCGGGCGTCCCGCCGACCCGTCGCCGTAGTCGACGAGCAGAGTGCGCCCCACGTCGTGCACCCGCTTTCGATGTTCGAGGGCTCGACGCCACTCCTTCGGGGCGTGGCCATTTCCGAGCAGGCCGTCGAGCTCGCGGTTGAGCTGCCGCCGCTCCCGGGACGCAGCGGGCAGGTCTGAGCCCACGATCCCCCACTGCTGAATGTAGTCGCCGTCGCGGGTGGTGAGGACGCCATCCATCCGCCCCGCGAGAGGCTCCTCGCCGCGGTGGTTGACGATGTGAAGGAGCCGCCCGCGAGCGGACGCCGGCCACCCGTAGCGGGGCGGGGTGCCGAGGGTCACGATCCGGAGATCGTGGTGCCGGAGGCGCTCGAGGTGCATGGCGAGCCAGTCCGGATCTTCGCCGAGCTCCCCCGCCAAACGCACGAGCTCAGGGCCGTGATCGCAGGCTTCGACCATCTGAAGGAGAAGCGCGAAGACCTGTCCGGCGTGGCTGTGCCCCACCAGAACGACCTTCGAGGGCTCAGGAATCTCCTGCTCATCGAGCCGCTTCACGAGATGGTGAGCCAGCTGCGCCGCCGCCGCGAGGCGGCCCGCGTGGGTGTTCTCGGAAGACCACGAAAAACGCGAGCAGGGGAGCGCGGTGGCCCCAGAGAAGAGACGCACGTAGCCGGGAGAGAAGTTTCCGAACTCACCGGTGAGGGTGTGGGTGGCGCGGGCCCACAGCCGCTGGAGGGGTCGGGCCAAGCGCCGGTCCAAACGCTGGGAGCGTCTCCGGAGACTCGCGAAGAGCGCAAACGGATCGCTTCCCACGAAGGTCCCGTGGACGAAGCAGATCTCGGCCACGCCCTCCTCATCGAGAACGCGCCCGAGGCGAACCATCTCCCGACGCCAGGGCAGGGGCTGGTCCGCGAGGCGTGGCGACCAGGCCAGGGCGTCGTGCCGGGTAAAGGCCAGGCGCTCGTACAGATTCGGGGCGGGGGGCCCCAGCAAGGTCTGGGGAGGGCAGGCTCCGCTCGCCTCGGAACGGTCGCCCGGAGCGATTTCGAGCGGGCGTCCTGCCCGCCACCCCATGCTGACGCCGAAACCGACGGCCAACACCCAGATCAGCCCCCACTCCATCGTTCGCTTCGCCTCGCTCGTTACGCAGTGCGTCAATCACCCCCGGAGGTCAACCGATGATGGCCCTACGAGAGAGCCCTTGAGTAGCCTGGGGGCGGAGCTCCCGTGTCCGAAGCACCGCACCTCCCGATCGACTCAAAGATGCACCAGGCCGTGATCCGCGGTTTCATCGATCTTGGATCCGCTCCCACCCGGTCCGAGCTGGCCGCACATCTGTCCTTGTCCGAGCCGGAGACGGAAGCTTCCCTCCGGCGCCTCGACGCGAATCACGGCGTGGTCCTGGATCCGTCGTCGGGCGAAGTCTGGATTGCACACCCCTTTTGTTCGTCGCCCACCTTGTTTCGGGTGGAGGGACCGGAGCGGGGCTGGTGGGCGCCGTGTATCTGGTGCGCCCTCGGGATCACCGCTCTCGTCGAAAACCCGCAGCTCTTCGTGAAGACCCGGTTGGGGGGGGACGGCGCCTGCTGCGACATCCTCGTCGGTCCGGAGGGCATCCAGCCCTCCGGATTGCTCGCTCACTTCCCCATTCGTCCCGCCCTGGCCTGGCAGAACGTCCACCGCCACTGCGCCTGCACCTTGGTCTTCGACCGCGAAGAAGCCATCGACGCCTGGTGTGTGCGCAATCGAATGGACCGCGGCGAAGTTCTCACCCTCGAGCACACGGCCAACTTCGCGGCGCTTTGGTATGGCGAGCATCTGTCCCCAGACTGGAAGAAGCCCACCGTGTCCGAGGCGCGCGCGCGACTCGTGAAGGCTGGATTGACGAGCGAACACTGGCGCCTGGAGGGCGACGACGGAAGATTCTGAAACGCCGCTCGATTCCATCAAGTCGGGCTCAGCGCGGTCGTGCTACACCGTCCCGCGTGAGGGTCGCTCGCCTCGAGTCCGAGCCACGGGCGGAGATGTGCGAGCTCGCCAAGCTGGTGGATGCCCACATGTCGCCCCTGAGGCGGCCATCGATGCTCTTGCGACCCGGACTTCAGCTGTGGCGGATCACGGACCAGGTTCCCCCTTCCCCGTCGGTCTACGGCCCCACCCTCTGCATCCTGGCCCAAGGACAGAAGCGGGTGCATCTGGACGGCCGGTGCTTCGTCTACGACCCCTCGAAGTACGTAGTGTCGACCATCGCCGTCCCCACCCGATACACGGTGGCCGAGGCGAGTCCCCTCAAGCCGCTGCTCGGCGTCCTCATCGAGCTCGACCTCAGGCTGATCAGCGAGCTGGTCCTCGAGCTCGGAGACAACGTCGAGCCAGGCGCGCCCAACGACGGCTCGGCGCTGGGCGTGCACCCGATGGAGCGCGCGTTTGCCCGGGCCGCGGTCCGGGTCGTCGAGGTCGCCAGCTCAGACACCGAGTGGAGCATTCTGTCATCGGGGCTCCTCAGAGAGATCCACTTCCACGCCCTCCGGGGTCCGGCCGGCCCCCTGCTCCGCGACCGCATCGAGAAGAACGGTAATCTCGAGCGGGTGGCGCGCGCCGTCCACTATATCGAGGAGAATTTCGCCGAAGCGCTCACCGTAGAGGCCATCGCGAAGACCGCCGGAATGAGCCCTTCGGCGCTCCACAGTCAGTTCAAGCGCGCCACGGATCTATCCCCGATGCAGTTCGTGAAGCAGATCCGCTTGCACGAAGCCAACGCTCGCCTGTTGGCCGGCGGATCCGTCCTGCAGACGGCCGTCGACGTTGGTTACTCGAGCAGCTCTCAGTTCAGCCGGGACTTCCGGAGGCAGTTTGGGGTGGCTCCCTCTCAGGCCCGGGACCGCCTTAACGCAGACCGAAACGACCGAAACTTGGCCACCGTGCGCTGACCTTGGCGAGACCTGACGTTCGGCCCTAACCATTGGAGGATCGAGCACATCTTCGCGAGGATTGAGCGCCCCCGGTTTCGAGCTCTCCTCTAGCTTTGCCGCGTGGAGAAGAGCGCTCGATGAAGCTGAAGGTAAATGGACGAAACCACGAGCTCGAGGTGGAGGGCGAAATGCCCCTTCTTTGGGTGCTGCGGGATGAGCTGAAGGTCAAAGGCCCGAAGTACGGGTGTGGCATTGCCCAGTGCGGGGCCTGCACCGTGCACATCGACGGCATCGCTGTCCGCTCGTGTCAGATCGCAGCCGGCGAAGTGCGCGGTGAGGTGACCACCATCGAAGGCTTGGGTACGCCAGATGCCCTGCACGTCGTCCAGGAAGCGTGGCTCGAACATCAGGTCGCTCAGTGCGGATACTGTCAGGCGGGACAGATGATGCAGGCCGCATCTCTCCTGAAGCTGGACGGCAATCCTTCCGACGAAAAGATCGATCAGGTCATGGCCGGGAACCTGTGCCGGTGCGGAACCTATCCCCGCATCCGCCAGGCCATCAAGTCCGCAGCCGAGAAGATGAGGAGGGCCTAAGCTATGGCGCAAAGGATCGATAGCGAACGTCGGACCTTCCTCATGGGCAGCGCGGCACTGGTTGGAGGCGGGGTGGCTTTCGGCTTTGCCCACGCCTGCCGTCCCCAAAACCGCAAGCCGGCGACCGGCTCCCCCGCCCGGGGGGAACCTCCAGAGGCCCCCCCGGACACCGGCTTCGCGCTGACCGCCTTCATCGAGGTGGACGCGAAGGGCGTCACCCTCATCACGCCCCGAGCCGACTCGGGACAAGGCATCTTCTCGACCCTCGCTTATATCATTGCCGAAGAGCTCGACGTGGATCCGCTCAAGGCGCGGATCAGCCCCGGTATGCCCAGCCCCATCTACTACAACGCGGCGGTGGCGGAGGCGATCGTGCCCTTCGCAGGATATGACGACTCCCCCGAGGCCGTCGCCACCCGCAAGGCCGTCGGTGAGAACTTCAGGAAGACAGGCCTACAGGTAACCGGCGGCTCAACCTCCGTGCCGGATATGTTCGACCGCCTCCGGGAGGCCGGAGCGGTGGCTCGAGAGACGTTCAAGCGGACAGCCGCAGAGCTCAAAGACCTCCCCGTCGACAAACTGACCACCCGCGACGGTCAGGTCATCCTGCCGAACGGAGAGGCCCTGAGCTACGGCGAGCTCGCGTCCCGAGCCTCCAAAGTGCCTCTTCCTGAGAAGGTCGAACTCCGCCCGCCCTCGCGATGGCGCTACATCGGCAAAGACGTCCGCCGAACCGACATGCTCGCCAAGTCAACCGGCACCCAAACCTACGGTATCGACCTCGAGATCGACGGGATGCTCCACGCCACCGTCCGTACCCACCCTTCGTGGGGGGGAAAGCTTGCTCGCTTCCACGGCGAGAAGGCAGAGAAAATGCGGGGGGTCAAGAAGGTCCTCCCCATCGAAGGAGGAGTTGCGGTCGTCGCCGACAACACCTGGCGAGCCTTCCGAGCCATGCGCGAGATCGAGGTGGAGTGGGGTCCCGGCACCTACGCGAAGAGCTCGGAAGAGATTTGGAAGATCATCGAGACCGCAGACACGAACCCCGCCTTTCTGGAGGGCACGCTCAGAAACGACGGCGACGTCGACGCTGCCCTTGCTTCGGAGGACGAGGTCGTGAGGGCGGAGTATCGGGTGCCCTACCTCGCGCACGCCCCCCTCGAGCCCATAAACGGAGTCATCCGCTACGCCAACGACCGCGTCGACGTGTGGACGGGCACCCAGATCCCGATCTTCGTCCAAGGCCTCGCGGCTCATACGACGAAGCTACCGATGGAGAAGGTCTTCGTTCACAACCTCGCCATGGGGGGAAGCTTTGGACGTCGGCTCGAGTACGAGTATGTCAAACAAGGCCTCGAGGTGGCCATGGCCATGCCGGGCACGCCGGTCAAGTTGACATGGACGCGAGAAGAAGACATGGGGCACGACTTCCCCCGACCCGCCCAGCTGGGGAAGATGCGGGGACGGGTCAGCCCCGGAAAGGTCGAAGCCCTCGACATCGTGACCAACGGCCAGTCCTCGGTGCGCGACTGGCTCGGCCGCATCGCCGAGGCTCCGGCAAAGCCGGATCCAAATCAGATGGCTGGCGCTTGGGACCAGCCCTACGGCATCCCCAACTATCGGGTCACCGGCTTCTCGCCGGAGGGCTTGCCTCCCGTCACCACTCATCGCGCTCCGGGCGCCAACGCCAATAGCTTCTTTCACGAGTGCTTCCTCGACGAGCTCCTGGCCGCGGCCGGCCTCGACCCTCTCGAGGGGCGGCTCGCCCTCTGCATCGATCAGCCCTCGAAGAAGGTCCTGCAAGCGGTGGGCGAGCTCGCCGGCTGGAGAGGTCCCCAGATCGGAGAGGGGAGAGGAAGAGGCATCGCCTTCGCGCACGCGCACGGGGTGCCCGTGGCTGAGGTCGTCGACGTTCGCGTGACCCACGCCGGGATCAAGATCGAGGCGGTGTACGTGGCCTCCGATCCGGGCCGAGTCATCGACCCGGTGAACTTCGAGGCCCAGGTCACGGGCGGCGTCGTGTGGGGGCTCGGCCACGCGATGAACGCCGAGCTGACCTACGACGACTACAGAGTGAAGCAGACGAACTATCACGCCTTCGAGTGCATGAGGATTCATCAAACCCCCCAGATCGAGATCGTCACCCTCGACACCAACCCCCACCTCAGAGGGATGGGCGAGCCGTCGGTCCCGCCCGCGGCTCCCGCCCTGGCCAACGCGATCTTCGCCGCCACCGGCCGGCGCCTTCGTGAGCTCCCCTTGGGGAAGAATATCGACTTCGTTTGAGGAGAGCGGACATGCACCAACTCGTCTTCATCGTTCTTACCGCGACATCACCGGGTACCACTCCAGGCTCGGAGCCCGAAGCCCCCGCCCTGGGCTCGGTCCCCAAGGAGAAGGGCCTCGAAGCCTGGGCTCGCATCTACGAGGTCGCTTCTCACCCCCGGTGCTCGAACTGCCACGTGGGACCTGGGGAGCGTCCAATGTGGTCTGGGCCCTCGTACGGAAAGCCTCGGCCCCACGGGATGAACATCGTGGCCGGCTCGAGTCGGATCGGAGCCGAGACGCTCCTGTGCAGTACTTGCCACGTGGACGCTACGGGGACGGGCCGGGGCAATCCCATTCCCCACGCCGCACCCCGAGTGGCGGCGGCGTGGCGCCTTGCTCCGGTAGAGGCGAACTGGTTCGGTCGAAGCTCGAAACAGATCTGTGAGCAGCTCCGCGACCCCGAGCAAAACGGCAACCGCTCCTACGCAGACCTCGCCGACCACCTCGGACACGACGTGATCCTCCACTGGGCCTGGAATCCGGGGGGAGGCCGAGAGCCCGCGCCCTACGATCTCGAGGCCCACACTCGGGATATCCTCAGCTGGGGCGCCGCCGGCATGCCCTGCCCCGACGAGTAGCCACCGGGAGGGATCATCCCGGAGGGGCGTCGACGAGACCCTGGAGAAGACCGAGACCAAGGGCGGAGCGGGGTCAGGGCGAAGCCATGGCCCAGTATCACGGCTACTCCAGGGTCTCGTCGACGCCCCTCCGGGATGATCCCTCCCGGTGGC
>JBCBRU010000109.1:0-18559 GCA_039819565.1 Myxococcota bacterium
CAAAGGGTCCTGGCCTCCGCCCGGCGAGAGGCGCATCGCATCAACTTCTCCTTCCTCGTCCTCGCTCCGCCCGACAACCGGCACCCAGCTACGCACCGGCTTCTGGCCCATCGCATACAGGCCAAGCAAAAGGTGCTCGCCGAGCTCTGCACCATGTCCGGGCACCAAACGGTGGTGGCCCTAAGGCGCAATCGCGAGGTCTACGACAAGCTCCTCCACACCCCGCCCGCTGCCGCACTGCGAGTCGACCTGGCCGCGCTCAACCTCCGCGGAGACGGTTACCGGCTGGAACAACCAGACGACTTCGAGGTCGAATGGGGACCGGCACCCCCCACCGGGTCCGGCGGACTGTGAATATCGCACCGCGTCTAGACGACGCCGGACCGTCATTGGAATCGGAGACTTAGCCAGGCTCCTCCGAAAAGGGGGCGAATCTCTTCACAGTCCGTCCACAGGGGCTGGGTAAACACCAGGCGACCTCGAACCAGGACACTGCGTCCCGACCTTGCGTCCTTCCCGTCCCATGCCCGAGGCACCCAAACGTCGAGTGGGGCCCCGCCTCCGGGCCGCCGGCGCGCTCGCATCTGTCGCCTTGTCCCGAGGGCTAACGGGTAGGGGCCCGGCCAACAGAGGGACCCCTGCCCCGACCGCGCCGGCGGGAGGCGGTCGAAGCCACTCAAGCCCCGAGGTTGCCGGACCTCCTCAGGACGCTTCACGTGGAGCCCTAATTCTTTGGCGGTCCTCCACCTGGGTCGTGCGCTCAGGAGGTGCGGTTGGCCCTTTCCTCGGGCCTCCGGAAAGCGACGAGCGAAGCCGGTTGCTTAAATTCCGCATTCTCAGCCCCCGGTTCATCAATCCCCGGCCCCTCCCTCCCGTTCCCGGCTCACCGGCCCCCCGGCTGGCTTCGCCGAGGGGGGCAGGCAGAACGGGCGGCACCACCGGGCCGCAGTCTTCTCGCTGGCGCCAAGAAGACGCGAAGGCCCCGCTCCTACGAAGGGAACCCGTCCGCCGCACGCGCCACCCGACACCAGGTTCGCCCCGAACATGCTCTCTGAGGGCCGCTCTCGGTTGTTATTGCCTGGACCTTAGGGACCCCTGGACGACGAGGCGCGGTCCGAGCTCGAAGAGCCGCTCTTGCCGAACGCTATTGCCGCTCCGCTGGAGTCCTGACGGCCTAGGACGGAATCGAACTGGGCCAGGGGCGTGCCGGTCCGCAGAGAGCCGCGTGAGCGACAGCGATCTCCCTCCCAGCAGATCGAGCCCGAAAGGGCGGCCGTAGGCGGCGGTGTGAGGTTGGTCGCAAGGAGACCCTAAGCTCCATCGCGAGAGGATCCCGTCGTCCTATCCCTTCACCCGACTCAGGAACCGCTCCGGTCCGAGCCACATGCTGTTGGAGACGCCTCGACCTGCACCGGGCCCCCTCAGGCTGAATCCGGTCGCCCAGCCTCCTCGCCCGGAGCGTTCTCCTCCGACCCAAGCCAAGATCCCTCCCGACCTCCGAGGTGAGCCCAGAGCGCGCGGGAAACGTCGAGGGGGGGACGAGCAGCTCCCCCTGCGCACCGGACGGCCACCCGTCCTCCGCCGGGCGCACCGTCCACCAGGGCCCGCAGATCCCAACGTCGGTCCCCCGCTCCGCGGCGGCCCAGGCTCTTTCCGAGGGCGCTCGACGGCCTAGAGGGCCTTGCGTGATGGCTCGACCGACAGGTGCGAGGCTACGTGGCTCGGGAGACTCCACAGGGACGCCTCCCCACCGATGGGTCCCTTCGCCGGCCGTTCCTATCGCCCCGGAGCTTCGACGTTCGCCGAGGACTCCGCGTTGGCCACGGTAAGCCGATCCCCAGGGAGCTGGGTGGGACCCGCGCCCCATGCCACAGCAAGGCCAACGCTGGGTCCCGAAAGGACCGACGAGGTCCGTGGGTTGGGCTTGGACACCACGGACCTAGGTCAATTGCTCAAGACTCCTGAAACGACCCACAGCGGCGAGTGGCGCAAAGGCGAGATCTCCTTCGCGGAAGGCACGTGCGGGGGCCTCAGAGAGACCTCGGAGTCTTCGCGCGGGCGACCTGCTGCCCGACGTGGTCCTTTTCTGTCATCGATGGTGGGTCACGTACGAACGGGCCGGGCTGCACCGGCCGGTGTCGAGTGAGAGCGCCCTCCGGAACTTCATCGTCGGCCCCATCGGATCGTTCAGGCTCGAACGAACGTCGAGGCGGCTCCCGGCTCGAACCAGACCGTGTGCAGGGACCCCTCTACGGACTGCTACGCCGGAAGAGTCCGTGTGCTCGGCTCCCGATCCCGGCCCAGCTACCCTCCGGGCTCTCCACCGTGGCCGCGAAGTCCCACTCCACCCGAGACTGAGGGTGCACCACCACCACCTCCACGGAGGCGCCCTCCGGACTCCCGACGCTTCGAGGGCACCTCGTCTCAGGGCTTCGTCTCCGACCGTGCGCTCGTCTCAGCAGGGGGGCGCCTGCGGTGGGAGCGCCCCTTAAGGACGGGGAGTGAGGCCAAGCGTCAGACATCGCCAGAGTCCGATCGAGAGGGGGTCTTTGGGCAGGGAGCGCCTTGGGAAGGGGACCGCGCCGGGGACACGAGTCGCAGCTGTTGCACGTGAAACACCGAAGTCGCCGCTCACCTCGAGCCGGCCCCTCCGGACCGCCTCGGCCCGGTACTCAGACCGCCCGACCTCCACTTCCGTCCTCTCGTCCCCTGGGCCCGAAACGCTCCTCCACGGTGCATTTCGGCCATGGTCGTCGGACCCGGAATGTGAGCGTCCCCGTAGGTACGCAGAGGGCTTCGACCTAGGGGCGGCCCGGCGAGCATGGCCTGGCGTGAGCACTTGAGGGAGCGTCAGAACTTCCGCCGGACAGGCAACTCGCCACAGGAGTCCTAGCGAACTGAATCGAAGTCCTCGTTGGCTAGGAGCGTGCGGCCGACGGCAGCGGTGCGGGCCTAATCGCGGCCTGAGTAGTCATCGAGGAGGTCTTCGAGCTCGGAGATCTCCCGAATGAGACGTCCCACACCGTCGCTCTCCCGGCCGCGGGTCTCGACGCTAGACGACCACCGCCCCTCGCCCTCACCCAGGCTCCTCAGAGAGGCACGAAGCTGCGCGACCTCCTCTTCGAGACCTTGGAGGCGAGCCTGGGTGTCGCCCACCGTAGCCTCCATCTCTCGGACCAGCGACCTGCGCTCTGCCACGAGCACGTCCCTCATCCATCGCTCCACCTCGACTCGCTCTAGGGATGTCGAGGTCGAAGCGGAATCTCGGGACGCCCAGCTCAACCGTGCGGACTCAACCTCCACCGAGGGAATCCGGATGCGGCCCGATTCGAGAAAGCGGCCCGGGAAGTCGCCGCCTTGAAGCGCCTCTCGCACTTCATCGACTGAGCAGCGGAGTCGGGCCGCGGCCTCCGCTAGGCTCAGACTGCCTCCCATCATCAGGCTCGGTCGGACTCGCCGCCGCCCCCGTCCGAGCCACGACGACGCCGCCCCCGTGGTCTCCTCCCCTTGTCCGGCACGATGTGGAGCTGCCGGTAGAGTCCCTCACCCGACGACACCGTCCGCGCTCCTTTGACCTTCATGATCGTCTGGTGCAGCGCCCGCCGCTCACCGGCCTGCATCGGATTGATGGAAATGACCCGCCCGGTATCCCGGACCTTGCTCGCTACGAGCTCCGCCACTCGAACCAGCTCCGGATCGAACTCCTCACGCTCCTCGCCTTCGACAGTTCGAATCCGCGACGCCGGCTTGAACCTCTGCAGGGACCCGGCCGCTTCAACCACGATGTGGAGTCGACGCTCGGGGAAACGGTTGACGATCTTGTTCAGCAGGAACTGCAGGGCCGGAGCCAAGGGGGGCTTCGTAGAGCTGAATAGCTCCTCGACCGCCTTCGACCCTTCCGCGTCCGTAATCTTGAGGAGGATATCGTCGTCCTTCTTGTCGACGACGACCTCCGCCTCGAGCTTGAGCAGCCCCAATACTTCCCGAATCGTCTTCTCCGCCGCGGCCGCCTTTTCCGCAAACAGCGCCTCCGCTTCCTCCTGAGAAAGCTCCACCGCTGGGGCCTCTTCCGCAGGAGACTCGGCCGTCTCGACCTCATCCTTGGTCGCGGCTTGCGCCACCCGGATTCGGGCCGGACGACCACCGAGACCGAACACGGCCTCCGCGCCTTCATCGACGAGCGTATAGTCGAGCTCGCTCTCGGCGACGCCTAGCGAGCGCGCGGCCGCCGCTAACGCTTCCGCTTCGGTCGCGCCCTCGAACTCAAGTTCCTTGTCCACCATTGTTCCCTCTTGTCTCTCGCCCGTGCTGGGCCTCGAGAGGGAGCTACGGGCTGGCTGCTGCAAATGGCCGAGCGGCTAAGACTTGGCCGCGGCGGCGGCGCTAGGTCCAGGAAGGGGCCCCAGCGTCACGTTGATAAAGTGCTGTTGGAGTACCGATAGCACGGAGTTGACGAGCATGTAGAGCGCTAGCCCGGCCGGAACGGCCATGAAGATGGACCCCAACATCAAGGGCATGACGTACATCATGATCTTCTGCTGAGCCGGATCCATGGCCATCGGCATGATCTTCTGCTGAAGGAAAGTCACGGCCATCAGGATCAGCGGAAGGATGAAGTACGGATCGGCCGACGTGAGGTCACCAATCCAAAGGAAGCCCTGCTGATAGATGTCGGTCGATACCCACAGCGCCCGGTACAGCGAGAAGAAGATCGGGAGCTGAACCAAGGCCGGCAAACAGCCCGACACGGGGTTCACGTTGTGCTCCTTGAACAGCCGCATCATCTCCTCATTCTGACGCTGCCGATCGTCTGCGAACTCTTCCTTGATGCGCTCCTGCTCGGGACGAAGGGCGGCCATCGCTCGGGCCGACTTCCCCTGCTTGTGACCGAGCGGGAAGAGGAGGGTTTTGATCAGCACCGTGAGACCGATGATCGCGAGGCCCCAAGATCCCGTCACGCCGTGAATGAGGCGGAGGACCCAGAGCAGGGCTTCACACAGAGGCGCGAAGTTGATGCCGAGCACCGTGTAGTTGATGGCCCGGGCTAGGTCCGGTTCCACGGCCGAGAGCACCCCGGGCTTCTTGATGCCGAGGTACGCGGTGAACTCATGGCTCTTGCTTCCCCCCGGCGGAAGCTCGACGGGCGGCAAAACCAGGACCGCCCGCGCCGTCTCCTCCTGCCCCTCGAGCCTGCAACTTGCCTTGCTCCCCGCGGGATCTCGGTCGACGATCGCGGCCAAAAAGTACTGGCGGTCGATGCCCACCCAGCTGACGTCCTCCTCGTAGCGCTGCGTCTCTCCATCCGCGAGCTTCTGGACGTTCTTCCGCTTCACGCTCCCTTCGGTCTGACAAAGACCTTCGAGATGATCCCCGTACGCCGACATGCCCGAGAACCAGCCGCCATCCTGACGCGTCGCGTCATTCGTGGCGAGGGCCGCCGCGATCTCGAGCTGGTGGGTTTGTGGGCGAGCCGACCCGTTCGTCACTTCGACGGTCATCCCCACCGCGAAGCTCCGCGGATCGACGAAGTAGGTCCGCTCGACGGCCACCCCCGAGCTGGTCACGAAGCGGTACCGGACCTTGTCCTCGGTGCTCTCGACGACTTCGTACACGGGCTTTGCAGGGAGCGCGAAAGTGGAGGCGCCCCCGAACTCGATGCCCGCCATCTGACCGAACGCCAGCGAGGCAGGGGGGGCGTTGCTCAGAGGGTCAGCCAGGGAGACAGGAGGGGCCTCATCTTTATCCCCGGAGACTCGCTCCTTGAAACCGGAGAGCACGAAGTCCTCGATCCCTCCACCTACGTTCGTGAGCTCCAGCTCATAGGGAACCGTGTCGCCGTCGACCTCGACGCCCCCCTCGAATCGGACCACCGAGGGATCGATCCCCGTCGTACCGGCCAGGACCGTGCCCGCTGAGGTCGAGGTGGACGTCGCCGGCCTCGGCTCCGCCGTACTCGTAGAGCTGGTCTCGGCGGCCGCTGCCACCGCAACCTCCTCCTTCGCGCCGTTCTCGGTCGGCAGGGGCGGGGGCGGGAAAACTGTCTGCCAGACGACGTAAAGGCCCATGCAGAGCACCGCTGCGAGCAGGGTGCGTCGGTTGTTACCTTCTTCTTCGTTCATCTTCCTCGGAGCTCCGGGGCTTCGTGCGGGGCGAACCGCCTGGGGCCCGTCGCCGCTTCCGCGGGGGGGCCTTCTCAATGCGCTGAATGGCCTCGCGCCAGGCGGGGATCAACGCCTCAGCCATGCTCACCAAACCGCCCCGGGCAAGCCCCGCGGCGCTTGGGCGGAGAATCACCACCAGGTCAACGCTCGGCAAGTGCTGGCTGCTCTGCCTGAAGACCTCGCGCATCAGACGCTTGAGACGGTTGCGCACGACGGCGTTCCCCACCTTGCGACTCACGGCGCAACCGAAGCGAGGCCCTGACTTCGCCCGGGCACAAATGATGGTGAAATCTGGACGGTGGACGCGAATCCCCTGGCGATGGATCCGGTCGTACTCACGCTTGGTGAGAACGCGCGAGGACTTCGGGAATCGGCCGCGCCCTTCGAGAGAGGGCAACGTGACCTCAGCGATGGGCGAGCTACTTCTTGAAGGTCGTGGAGGCGAGACGCTTTCGCCCCTTGGCGCGGCGACCCTTCACGACCTTTTGTCCGTTGGCCGTCTGCATCCGCTTGCGGAACCCGTGCTTGCGCTTACGACGAATGTTGGAAGGCTGGAACGTACGCTTCATGGCTAACTCCCGAGGGGCTGCCGTCTATCCGTGTTCGCAAGCTCCTTGTCAAGCCGAGAGCCGGTTGCGCGCCATCCGGCCGTCGGCTAGCGTCCCCAACTCGCCGAACGGGCTGCCCCCAAAGCACCTCGAGGTCGGCTGGATCCTCAATGGAAACGTGGGCGAAGGTGCGGACGTCGCTCAGGCAGCGAGTCTCTTCGCAGGTATACGCGACCTGGATCGCGCAGATTCGCCCGGTGGCCGAGGCCAACCAACGGCTGATCCTCGCGCTCCCCGACCGCTTCGCGGTCGACTGGGTCTGTGATCACTACCGCGACCTGCTCGATGCTGCGCTCCGCGAGATCGATCCTCAGATGTCCATCGACATCATCGTGGACGAAACGTCAGGTCATAGCCTCGAAGAGAGCGCCCCTTCGGCGCCCTCGATGCCCACTCGGGCGACGGCCGATCCTCCCGCGGCGCCCGCGCCCCGGCTGGAGTCCGTGGGCTACGAGCCCACCCCGGTGCCGTCGAGCTCATCCTCGGAGCCCGAGCTTCAGATTAACGACAAGTACACGTTCGACGCCTTCGTCGTGGGGGAGTCCAACCGCCTGGCTGCGGCCGCCGCAAAGTCCGTCGCCGAGAACCCGGGGGCCACCTACAACCCGCTCTTCGTGTTCGGAAGGGTAGGGCTCGGGAAGACCCACCTCATCCAGGCCATCGCCAACACCGTGCGTCGCCGCAAGCCGAACGCGAACGTCCGGTATCAGACCACCGAGAAGTTCGTGAACGACGTGGTCCAAGGCATCCGCTTCGAGCGCATGAACGACCTCCGCGCCACCTACCGCGAGTGCGACGTCCTCCTCATCGACGACATCCAGTTCATCGCCGGCAAGGAGGCTTGCCAGGCAGAGTTCTTCCACACCTTCAACGCCCTTCACCAGGCGGGCAAACAGGTTGTCGTCACCTCCGACAAGCTCCCCCACGAGATCCCGGACCTCGAAGAGCGGGTCCGCTCGCGATTCATCTGGGGCCTGGTCGTGGACCTCCAGCCCCCCGAGCTCGAGACCCGCATCGCCATCGTCAAGAAGAAGGCGGACGTCGACGGCATCGACCTTCAGGACGACGTGGCCATGTTCATCGCCCAGTCCGTCCGCTCCAACGTCCGCGAGCTCGAGGGCTGCCTGATTCGCGCCAGCGCCTACGCGGGCCTCTCCGGCAAGCCCCTCACCGTAGAGCTGGCCAAGAGCGTCCTTCGGGACGTGCTCCCGGGTAAGGGACAGCTCACTTCCGACGCCGTGATACGCGCGGTCTGCCGGCACTTCGACATCAAGCCCTCCGACCTCAAGGGCAGCAGCCGAGCCCGCGCCATCGCCCACCCGCGTCAGATCGCGATGTACCTATGCCGAAAACACACGGGAGCCTCGTACCCCGAGATCGGCAAAGCCTTCGGCGGCAAAGACCACACCACCGCCCTGAACGCCTTTAATCGCATTCGAGATCGCCTGGAGGAGGAGCACGACCTCCGCCGCAAAGTGGAGATCATCGAAGGCCAGCTCGTGGA
Organism: Myxococcota bacterium; assembly: GCA_039819565.1. Classification (GTDB taxonomy): domain Bacteria; phylum Myxococcota; class Kuafuiibacteriia; order Kuafuiibacteriales; family Kuafuiibacteriaceae; genus JAHQVK01. The sequence goes on from JBCBRU010000109.1 coordinate 8,274, forward strand.
GTAGGCCCATGCGATACCCACACGCACCTGTGAAACAAAGCCCGGAGCCCCGCCCTGGCTGTGAAACGAACTGTGTACCCACTTCGTGGAACATGAGAGGCGCTTCGCTCACAGTTCCACACGGATTCTCCCACAGGCTTTCCAGTGCCTTTTCTTCTTTCGTCTCGTTGACTTACGTCAACATCACAGGATTCACAGGCCCTACTACTACGATCAAATTTAATAAAAGAAAGAATATAGGCTCCACCCCCCGCCCCCCCCGTGAGGACATCGATGGAAATCAGCGTCCAGGTCCCTGAACTGGCCACCGCGCTGCAGCGCGTCCAGGGCATCGTCGAGAAGAAGTCAGCGATGCCCGCGCTCGCCAATGCGCTCATCACCACCCACGGTCAGGACCGAATCTCTGTTTCCGCGACGGATCTCGAGATCGGTTTGACCGCCGAATACCCCGCCGAGGTCCACAGCCCCGGCGCCATGACCCTGGGAGCTCGAGCGCTCTACGACATCGTGCGCTCGCTTCCGGAAAAGACGGTTCGCCTCAAGCAGGTTCAGAACCAGTGGGTCGAGATCACCTGCGGAAAGGTGAAGTACCGCGTCGTGGGCCTCGCGCCCGACGGCTTCCCTTCGCTTCCCACCTTCGATGACGTGTCTACCTCCCCGGTCGACCCGGGGATGCTCCGGGACATGATCGAGAAGACGCTCTACGCGGTGTCGACGGACGAGACGCGCTACAACCTCACCGGCGTCTACTGCGAGGCCGTCCCTGAGAAGCCGGGGCTGCGCATGGTCGCCACCGACGGGCATCGCCTGAGCATCGTCGAGCGGGAGATGAAGAATCCTCCGGAACTCGAAGCCGGGGTCATCATCCCGCGCAAGGGTCTCACGGAGATGAAGAAGCTCCTCGAGGACAAGGGCGACGATGCTCAGCTCGGCTACGTCGACAACTCGGCCGTCTTTCAAAAGAACGGGGTCACCCTCACCATGCGTCTCGTCGACGGTCGCTTCCCCGATTACCAGCAGGTGATCCCGGGAGCGGCCAACCGCGAGATTCTCCTGGACCGGCAGCGCTTCCAGAATGCTCTCAAGCGAACCTCTCTGCTCTCGCCTGACAAAGCCCAAGGGGTGAAGATCGAGCTCGAGGCCAACCAGCTCATGCTGTCCGCCAACAACCCCGATCTGGGAGAGGCGCGCGAGGAGCTCGACGTTCACTACGACGGCGAAGCGCTGACCATAGGCTTCAACTTCCGTTACCTGCTGGACGTCCTGAGCGTGCTTACCGACGAGGAGGTGGTCCTGAAGCTCACCGACGAGCTCTCGCCGGGCGTGATCACTCCGAAGGACTCGACCGAATACAAAGCGGTCATCATGCCCATGCGCATCTGAGCGCTCTCGGCTGTGTATCTCCTCGAGGCTGAGCTCTCGGACTTCAGAAACTACGCGACGGCTAAGCTCGAGCCGTCGCGGGAGATCACGGCTCTCATCGGTGAGAACGGGCAGGGCAAGACCAACCTTCTCGAGGCGCTCTATCTCATCGCGGGTCTGCGTCCCCTTCGCTCAGTTCCCCGCCGGGCTCTGGTGCGAAACGGAACCCGTCGAGCCTCCATCCGGCTGCGGGTTCAGCGCCGCTCCACGGGACTGACCCACGACCTCGAGCTCAGCCTCGAAGGGTCCAGCCGGGTCCTCTCCAAGGATGGCAAGAAGGTCCCGACGGACAGCTTTCTCGGGACCCTCGTCGCGGTGGCCTTCACGCCTGACGATCTTCAGCTGGCCAAGGCTGGTCCCGACGGCCGTCGCCGCTTCATCGATCGCGCTCTCCTCAACGCTCGGCCGCCGTACCTCGCCCGGGCCCTGCGGTACGCCCGGGCCGTCCGCGAGCGCAATCAGCTCCTCGCCAAGGACGGCGCCGACGCCGAGCTCGATGCCTTCGACGCTCTCATCGCGAACGAGGGGGCGGCCATCCTCTCTGCGCGGCAGGAGTACGTGGCCCAGCTCGCCCCCCGCGTAGTGGAGCGCTTCCAAGACATCGCGCGGCCTGCGCCCCCCCTCGAGGTTCGCTACCGCAGCACCGTAGAGGCCGGGGAAGATGCGCTCGCGGAGAGACTGCTCGCGTCTCTCGGGGCGCGACGCGAATCGGATCGACGTCGGCGCACGACCTCCGTCGGTCCTCATCTCGACGACCTCGTCTTCGAGCTCGGGGGCGCGGCGGTGAAGGAGCGGGCCTCGCAGGGCCAACATCGCGCGCTGATCCTGGCCCTCAAGCTGGTGGAGCTCGAGCTGCTCTCCGCTTCCCTTCAGGAGCCGCCTCTCCTCCTTCTCGACGACATGTCGAGCGAGCTCGACCCCGGGCGGACCCGCCAGCTGTTCGAGTCGGTCGGCGAGCTCGAGGGACAGGTCGTCCTCACTTCAACCTCCGAACCCAATCAGCTCCGAGACGTGATCGGAGCGGACCGAGACTTCGTGGTCCAGGAAGTCACCGGCGGGGAGCTCGGACCTCCGCGACAAATGACCTTGACCGCCTGAAGGGCGGGGCCGACGGTTCCCCCCCGCAATGCGAAGGCTCTCCGACAAGCTGGCCCATATCGACGCCGCGCTGGACGGGGGCAGCGAGGTTCCGGGCGCGCGGCGACCGGGGGCACTCACGCTGGAGCAAATCCGCCTGCGACCGGCGGCCCTGCCGGAGTGCGATCTCGACGAGGTCGACACCTCCACGAGCTTTCTCGGCAAGCGGATCTCCGCCCCGGTGATGGTGTCGCCCATGACCGGCGGACTTCAGCGCGGGGGGGATCTCAACCGCCGCATGGCGCGGGCGGCCGAAGAGGCTCAGATTCCCTTCGGGGTGGGCTCGCAGCGGGTGGCCCTCGAGGTCGAGACCCGAGCCAAGGACTTTCAGGTTCGGGACGTGGCTCCCACCATCCCGCTCATCGCCAACCTGGGCGCCGTCCAGTTGGTCAAGGGCTATGGCGCCGACCATGCCCTCCGAGCCGTCGAGATGATTGAAGCGGACGGTCTCTATCTTCATCTCAATGCCATGCAGGAGGTCGTCCAGGAGGGCGGCGACACCCAGTGGACGGGCGTCCTGCGCGCCATCGAAGGGGTCTGTCTGGAGCTCGCCCGCCGAGCTCCGCAGGTACCCGTGTTCGCTCGCGAGGTGGGGTTCGGACTCCCGCGTGAGGACGTTCGACGGTTGATCGAAGCGGGGGTCGCCGGAGTCGACTGCGCCGGCGGGGGAGGAACCAGCTGGTCGCTCGTCGAAGGTCGAGTGGCAGAAGCGGAAGCCTTTCGGCAGCTGGGCGATGTCTTCGCCGATTGGGGCCTGACCACCCCCGAGGCTGTCCTCGAGGTCCGGTCGGTCGCCCCCAGTCTCACGCTGGTCGCCTCCGGAGGAGTACGTACGGGCCTGGACGTCGTGCGACTGCTCGCCCTCGGAGCGGACGTGGCGGGTATGGCCTCCCCGATTCTCAGAGCTGCGGCGGACAGCGAGGAAGCCTGTCGAGCCTTCGTCGGATCGGTGCTCCAGCAGATCCGTGCTGCCTTCTTTGGGGTTGGGGCTCGCGATCTCGCAAGCTTCCGCTCGCGTCCTCGTCTCTATCGCGTACCCTCGCTCGATCCTCTGCAGGTTTGATTGCCTCGAGTTGACCGCCTCCAAGCCCCGTTGTTAGCTTCCGCCGCCCGATGGCCGCTCTGTTCGATGCACTGGGGGGCGCGCAATCCTTCGACGGCTTCACCGCGGAGGATTTCGACGCCTTTCAGCGGAAGAAGTGGGCGTCGCGGGTCTACACGATGGAACGCCGCGCGGCCCGGGCAAAGGTCGTGGCCCTCGCCCGTGAGGTGCTGAGCCTCGATCCGGATCGCCTCGAGCTCGGAGCGAGCGACGATGCTCCGTCCATGGCCAACAATCGTCGAGTGGACGGCGTTTGGGCCTTCCTGACTCGGCCGGCCGAAGCACGGAGCGCGATCAGCTCCAGAGTAGCCAAGACCGACCTCGGCGACGCCGCCTCTCTCTTCGACCTGGCCGTTGAACACGAACACGCGAGCATGATCCTCAGGATCGATCTCGAGGGCGTGGGCATGGAGCTTCACGTCGCTCCGAAGGCCCGGGTCGACCGACTCAACGCAGAGCGCAAGCTCGGCTTCGAACAGGACCGCGCCGTGCTCCACGAGCAGCTGAGCCAGCTCGCTCCCGAGGTCAGCGCGGGCTTCGAAGGATCGCTCCTCCCCGCGGCGTCGCTCCCCGAGGACACGGTCGCGTCCTGGGCCTCCGAGTGGGAGGGTTCGACGCCGTTCGTGATTCGCCAAACTTGGCCGCGCGATCACGAGGACCTCGCCCAGCCTGGGTTCGCAGAGACCATCCGGGGTTTGGCGGAGGGCCTTTTTCCCGTCTACGCGCATCTCGCGTGGGCCCCGGACAACGACTTCGCCAAAGTTGCCGTCGAGAAGACGGTCAAGAAGGCGGAGAAGAAGTTGAAGAAGGGCGGGAGCGGATCCTCGGATTCGAAGGTCCCCAGCCTGGAGCCGGGCTCTCGCGTCACCATCCTCAGCGGTCTCTTCGCGGGACGCGGCGGCTATCTCGCGGAGATCGACGGGAAAGGCCAGGCCAAGGTCATGGTGGGTCCCGTCAGCGTGACGGTGCCGGCCACCGACGTGAAGCCCGCGGCAGGTCTCGCGTGAGTCGGCGCCTCCAACAGGTCGGCGCGGCCACGCAGAGTCTCCGTCGTCGGGTGCTCGGCACCCTCTTCCCGGCCGCGGTCGGGTGTCTTGCCGGCTTTCAGTACGCACGCGCGACCCTCCCGGCCGAGGAGGGGGGCTTGCTCGGCATGTACGCTACCGCCGGTGCTGCCGTGGCCATCCTCGCGGTGCGCCTCGGCGGGATCCTCTGGATGATTATTCAAGACTTCTCGTCCTCGAATTGACGTCTGCGGTCTCCGGCCCTCCCGTCTTCGACCCAAAACTTGGCATCGTCTCAAAGTCGCCCGACACTCTGTCCGGCGTGGGGGCTTCGGGGGACGAGCGGGGCGCGTGGTTGCGACTTCGACCGGAGCTCGCGGCGCGGGTCGAGCTCCGCTCCGAGCTCGGCACCCAGTTCGCTTGGGTCCGCAACCTCTCCCCACGCGGGGTCCTGTTGCAGGTCGCGCAAGCTCCCTTGCTGGGGAGCTGGGTCGAGGTGACTTTTCCGGGGATCGAGCGATCGTTGAGCGCCGCCCACCCTCTCGCCCTCGAGGGGTACATCCAGCACGCTCTCGCCTGGTCGGTGGCCAGCGGACCGTATCGGTTGATCGCGGTGAGGTTTGCTACGTCGCACACCTCGGATTCGCGGACCGCGTCGACGCCCCCCTAGATCCGCCCGAGGGGCTCAAGCCTCCGCTGCCGTGCGTCTTGCGAAGGGAAGGTTGCGTCCTCAGCCCCGTGCGCCTCTGGAGCGCCGCCCGGCCTGCTTCGAGGGCGGGTCAGACTCGGATGGCGCCGTGGCGGAGGCCCCAGGCGACGGGCCCCTTGTTCAGGCGGGCATCGAGCATGCCCGTCTGCATCTGGCCGTGCTCTTCCGCGGGAAGGGTGGTGCGCCGCGCGTCGTACGGGATGCCGGAGTTGAAGGGGAGGTCCTCGTCGCCAAAGGTGATGCGGGCACCTTGGAGGGAAGAGAACTTCGCCGTGTTGTGAAACGCGGTGGGGAGGTAGTCCTTGCGGTTGAGGTCGACGCGCGTCTCGCGCTCGAAGTGGGCCGCCTGCGCGTTCGGGCCGAGAAGCCGGAGGGTCGATCCCTCCGGGAAGAACCGCATCTTCTCCGAGCGGACAATGCCCCGGGCTACGGCCTTGAGCTGGCCCGTCTGGGCGTCTCGCAGGAACTGCACCGCTTCGCGGTTCGGATGGTCTCCGCCGCCTTCGCCGTGCTGTTGGTCTTTCCCACCCTGAATGGCAGCGGTCGGTTTGTGCGTAAAAAGGCCGGCTTGGGTGCCATCTGGCCGCCCGCCCTCCCGTACGCTCTCTCCACCCTGCTCGCGGATGCGGGACTGCTTAAAAGTCGGCGCGATCTGCGTCATAGCGAACGGGTTATCGGGTCAGGCGGACCTCAGTTGCTCGAAAAGATCTGAATCTCAGGCACTTGTACGATCGTCCACCCTGTGATGTGGGTTGCCCTCGTACCGGAACCGCGAAGCGGAAGAGTCCTCTGGGTTGACACCACTGCCCTTCGTTCGCACCCTTCCCCCGCCGCGCGGGGAGCCCGCCGGTTTGAGACAGGAGAACCATGCCGAAAGACGACCAAATCGAGTGTGAGGGAATCATCAAGGAGGTTCTGCCGAACGGGATGTTCCGTGTGGAGATCGCTCCCGGTCAGAACATCCTGGCCTATGTATCCGGCAAGATGCGGAAGTTTTTCATCCGTATCGTGCTTGGCGACAAGGTCACGGTAGCCCTCTCTCCGTACGACCTAACCAAGGGTCGAATCGTCTACCGCGCTCGTTGATAGCGCCCCCAGGTCCCGTCACCCGGGGCCCCCTCAGGTCGGGAGGGATGCCGCCCGACCCCACTCGTTAGCCAGCGCTCGCCACTCTGCGAGCTCAAGCGTTTCTGCGCGCCGGTCGAGGTTCACATCCACGGCTCGAGCGCGCTCCTCGCACCACTCCACCTTCTCCCCGAGCACCTTCAGGGCGTTACGCAGCGTCTTCCGGCGCTGTCCGAAGCCGGCGCGGACGATCTTCTCGAAGAGACGGAGGTCCGCGACCGGCTCACGGCCCTGGTCGAGCCAGCGAATGCGGAGGACCTCGGACCGGACCTTCGGAGGCGGGAAAAAAGCTCCGGGCGCGAGCCCCAGCACGCGCTCCACATCGGCCAGCTGATGAAGGAGCACCGTCAGCGACCCCGCCGCCCGCGACCCCACCGAGGCGCGCAGGCGCTCCCCGAGCTCGGCTTGAACCATCAGAATGGCGGCCCCGAGCTGCTCTCGAGCGCGAAGGAGGGCCAGCAAGATCGGGGTCGAGATGTTGTACGGGATGTTCCCGACCACCGTCGGTCGCGACCCCGTGAAGAGGCTCCCGAGATCGGTCTCGAGAATATCCCCAGCCCGGACGCGGACGTGGGGATGAGCGCGAAGCTCATGACCCAGGAGCTCGACGAGCTCCGTGTCTTTTTCCACCGCCACGAGCGGGACCCCGAGGTCCGCGAGACGCTCGGTCAGGGTTCCCGGCCCGGGCCCGATCTCGATGATGCCGTCCGGGGACTCTTCGGCCACCGCCGCGGTGATGCGGTCCAGGGCGCTGCGCTCGTGGAGGAAGTTCTGTCCGAAGCGGCGCTTGGGCCGAATGCCAAAGCGCTCGAGACGATCCCGCAGTGGCTGGGAGGTCACCGACGCTCCGCGATGGGCCAGCTCGGCCGCGCCGCGAGATCGAGTGTGTCTCGCGCCCCCGCCATCCAGCGGAGCCATCCCGCCCGCGCCACCATGGCCGCGTTGTCCGTGCAGAACTTCCGCGAGGGAAGGAAGACCTCGACCTGCTCCCGACGCCCGCGCTCGAGGGCACGCTCACGTAGCTCCGAGTTGGCCGCGACTCCTCCTGCCAGCACCAGCCTGGAGAGGCCCTCGCGGCGGCAGGCTCGAAAGGACTTTTTGAGGAGGTTGTCCACGATGGTCCGCTGAAAGCCGGCGCAGAAGTCGGCGAGGTCCTGGCCCTCGAGGGCCCCGCCGAGGTCTCGGAGCTGCCGCTGCGCGGCCGTCTTGAGACCGGAGAAGCTGAAGTCGAGGTTGTCCTTACCGGGCATCGGGGCCGGAAAGGGAAAGCGCCCCGCGTCTCCCTCGGCGGCCAAACGGTCGATGGCGACCCCGCCTGGATAGCCGAGGCCGAGAAGCTTGGCCGTCTTGTCGAAGGCTTCACCCGCGGCGTCATCTCGGGTGGCGCCGATGAGGGCGTGGGGGCCTCCCCGCTGCTCGACCCGAATCAGGTGGGTGTGTCCGCCGGATACGAGGAGGGCCACATAGGGAAGCTCGGGCATCACCTCCTCGAGATCTGCAGCGGCGAGATGGGCCTCGAGGTGATGTACGCCTACCAGGGGTCGTCCCAGCCCCACCGCTAAGCCCTTCACATACTCAAGCCCGCACAGAAGACATCCGACGAGACCGGGACCCTGGGTGACCGCGAAGGCGTCGACGGTCTCGAGGGTCTGGCCGCTCTGCTCGAGGGCCGTATCGAGCACGTCGTCCAGGCGTCGAACATGGTCCCGGGAGGCGATCTCCGGCACGACGCCCCCGTATCGGGCGTGGAGATCGATCTGGCTGTGCACCACGCTGGCCCCCAAGGTGTGCCCGTCCGGCTCGAGCACCGCCACCGCGAGCTCGTCGCAGCTGGACTCGAAGGCGAGGACCCGGGGACCTACGGGCTCAACCACCGCAGACCTGGTCCACGATGGACTGCACCACCGAGGTCTGGGGGCCTCCGCCGAGCGAGAGATAGCGGCGGTAGCGGAAACACGCCTTGTCGATGCGTTCGCGAGACTGAGCCACGGTGCCGAGCACGAAGTTCGCGCGCGCGTTCTTCTCGTCGAGCTTGAGGGCCGTAAGGGCCGAACGCGTGGCCTTCGGGAGGTTCTCCATCACCAGATAGGTGTAGGCGAGTCCGGAGTGCGCCTGGGCGGACTTCCCGTCGATGCGCAGGGCCTCCGAGAAACGGCTCTTGGCGGCATCGAGGTCCTCCGAGCCGAGGGCGCCCTCGGCGTCGCGAAGGGCGGCGTCGAAAGCTCCGGGCCGGGCCGGAGGCGGGGCGCGTCGGGGAAGGAGGTCATCTTCGGCGGGGGCCGAACGCCGCTTGGGTGCCGACTCCGGGGCGGGCTTCGCCGCCTTCTTGGGTTCCGCGGCGGCGAGCGCCGGCACCGTCGGCTCGGCCGGAGCGGGTTCAGCCTCCGCCTCGGGGGCGGGGGGTTCGGCTGGGGGCGGGATCGGCACCGGCTCGAGCGGGGTCGAATCCGCCGCGACGGGGGAGGCCTCGGCTTCACCGGGCTTACGCTCGGACATGAAGAGCGCAACCGAGGCCATCATGGCGACGAGGGCGAACAGCATGATCGCCGGGAGCAGATAGCGCTGGAGTAAAGACCGATCGTCTTCGCTGTCCCAGTCGAGCTCCTCCCCGGAGACCGCCTTGTGCTCGCCGGAGAAGAAGTTCGCTTCGGCCGCGTCCGCGCCCGCCGGCGCGGCGCGTTTCCTTGTCACGCTGCTTCCAGAGCTGCGCCTGCCCGGACCAGGCGGGAAGCTTGCCGGTGAATTTATCCTCGCGGAACTTGTAGATGTCGCGCTTGCGGTTGACAGCAATGACGGGCGCGCCGAGGTGCGTGCGGCTGTACAGATCGATCACGTCCTCATTGTACATCCGGATGCAGCCGTTCGAGACAGCCGTGCCGATTGAGCGGCGCTTTGGCGTACCGTGAATACGCAGGAGCGACCAGTCGAGATAGAGCGCGCGTTTGCCGAGTGGATTTCCTGGCTTGCCGCCCTCGACCTTCGGGCTTCCGTCGACGGGATGCCAGTCGGGGTTCTCGCGCTTCATGGAGACGAACGTGCGGCCCGTCCAACGCTCGATCTTCTCGCCGACGGCCACGCGATACCGCTTCGCCTTGCCGTCGCCGAGAACGTAGTAGAGCCGGCGTTCGTTGTTGACGATAAGGATCGTGCCCTTCGGCAGCCCGAAGTTCGCCTTCACGATCTTGGCTTTGTACGTGACGCGTTTCTTGCGCCACTTCCGCTTTTTCGCGTCGGCAGCCTCGGCGAAGGCTGTGAGCGTCAGGACGGCGGAAAGGAGGACAACGTAAACGCGCAATGGGGACATGGGTCGGGTCCGAGCGGTCGGAGAAGATGGACTGTGACGCGGCAAACTGGAGACGCGACGGCAATCCGCTCGCGTAAGCGATTGTTCCCCGTGCAAGTTCGAAGATCAACCGCTGTCGGATCACGTTGCTTTAAGCCGGTCCGAAATGGCCGGTTTTTTTGTGTCGCACGCGCCGGTAGTCTGCCGCGACATCGGGGTGATCGCATCCTGCCCCGGACAGGACATCTGATGGCTGAGACGGATCTAGAAGCTCTGAACCGGCAGTTCTCCGAGGCCGGTGACGAGGCGTGGCGTGCGCTTGTCGAGAAAGCCCTGAAGGGTCGCGACTTTGATCGGGCTCTGCGGAGCCCCACGCTTTCAGGCGTGACGCTCGACCCGCTTTACGCGCCGGCGGCGAACGCCGATCCGGTTGTGCGACAGGCATCGCGTTCGCCGCCGGCGCGTAAAGCGGGTCGAGCGTCACGCCTGAAAGCGTGGGGCTCC
>JBCBRU010000110.1:0-18501 GCA_039819565.1 Myxococcota bacterium
ATCCGGTGACCCGTCCGGACGGGCAGTATTTTCGGCCTCGGCAGATAAACACCCCCCACGTGCCCCCTCACGCAGACCCCGCGTTCGACCGCAGTCCGGGGGTCGGCGTCCCTGCCTGGGGAAGTGGGGTGGGCGGCGGCACCGGCGGGGCCGGCGAAGGCTCGTCGAACGAGGGGTCTGCGTGAGGGGGCACGTGGGGGGTGTTTATCTGCCGAGGCCGAAAATACTGCCCGTCCGGACGGGTCACCGGATCTCGGCTGGTGCGGGGCGGCGTCGGAGAGCTCTCGGACCACGGCGGGAGCACCGGCAGCTCGAAGGTCTCGACGGTATCGGACGCAGGAGCTCCTTTGATCACCGGGTGCGGCCCCTCGACGACCGGCGGCGGGTCCTCCAGGGGAGCCGCTGCCGACGAGGTCGAAGCCTTGGGAAGGCGCTCCGCCTCAGCGGAGGCGGCCGCGACCGGGGACCCGAAGGGATCGGAGGGTGGCGACTCCGGCGAGGAAACCGACCGAGGAGGCGTTGCGGCGGCAGCCTTCGCGTCCTCTTGTAGCGTCAGCTCCTCGACCGCTCTCAAGATCTCGTCGATGGTGCGCTCGCGCTCGGCCTCCGCCCCGTCTCTCGACGTCCCTCCCTCGAGACGCTCCTCTAAAACGTCGTCGTCGGCGTTCGGCGTCGGCTCTTCGTCGGAGGTGACCCAGTCCGGGGTCTCCTGAATCAGCGTCGGAACTTCGTCGGCGTAGACCGACTCGGGAAACCTGATGTCGTCCCCGTACACCGACTCGGGAATGGGCCCCTCGGTCGTTTCTACGCTCAGGACGAGGTCCTCCGAGAGAGAGGCGTGCGGAGCCGGAGGCGGTACCGGCTCTCGAGACGGGCCCTCGACCCAGAGATCGTCGATCATGGTGGTCGCCCCGGCCGGTTCGCCCTCGCCGCCGATCAGGATCCCGCACGCATCGGATAGGGCCTCGCGCATCTCCAGGACCGAGGCCGGACGATCTTCGGGCCGCTTGGCCAAACAGCGCGCCACCAGCTCCTCGACGTCGGACCCGGCCAGCTCCGACACCCGGGTGCCGAGAGGGGGTGCGATCGTGTGCAGCTGCTGATGCCGAATCTCGTCCTCGGTGGCGCCTCCGCCGCCGAACGGGGGGCGCCCCGAGAGCAGCTCGAACAGCAGGATCCCCAGCGCGTAGATGTCGATCGACGGCGACGGAGGATGCCTGAGGATCTGCTCCGGGGAGAGGTAGCGGGGATCACGAGGCGGGTCGTCGGGGTCCGCCTGAACGGGGCTCGCGCGGTCCTCCGCGGACACGGGCGGGATGCGCTGGACGCGACCGAAGTCGAGAATCTTGATCGTTTCCTGGGCGGACTCGGCGCTGCGCAGGAGCAGAAGGTTGGGCAGTCGAATGTCTCCGTGGATGAAGCCTCGGCGATGAAGCAACCCCAAGCCTCGGGCGACCTGGGCCACCACCCGCACCGCCCGCGTGAGCTCGAAGCGGGTCGAGATCCGGAGCGCCTGAGCCAGACTGAGGCCCGCCACGTACTCGAAGACCAGAAAAGGGATCCCGTTTTGCGTGGTGTCGAAATCGAGGAGAGCCAGCGTGTGCGGAGAGGTCACGCCCGCGCAAGCTTCCGCCTCGAGCCGCAGCTGCTCCGTCGCGGATTCGGCGCGAGCGTCGGCACCCAGGACCTTGATGAGAACCACGCGCCCCAGAGGAAGCTGGCGCCCCACCCAAAAGCGCCCTTTGGCCGCCTCGAACTCCCAGTCGAGGCGATACTTGCCCTTGAGCGGATTCTCTCCCGCCGGTCCAGTTGGGGTCCACGCAAGGTCCTCGTCCGACCGTTCCCCGAGGAGACCTTCGTCGGCCCACTCGTCCTCTGTCACTGGCCCTCGAATCGTGGACTCCGCTTCTCCAACAGGGCGTCGACCGCCTCGGTGTGGTCCGCTGTGTGCTGAACCATCCCTTGGTAGGTCGAGGCCAACTCTAGCGCGGCTTCCAAGCCGGCCTCGAAGCTTCGGTACGCAGCTCTTTTGGTGAGCTGTACGGCGAGGGGAGCATTCTGCGCAATGGCCGTGGCGACCCTGAAAGCCTCATCGATGAGCTGGTCAGGGCTAAAAACGCGACTCACGAGGCCGATTCGTTCGGCCTCGATAGAATCGATGATGTGTCCGGAAAGCATCATCTCGAGGGCTCGAGACAAGCCAATGACGCGAGGGAGCAGGTAGGCCCCCCCGTCCCCAGGTACGAGCCCCACTTTGACGAAGGTGGATCCGAAGCGCGCGGTGCGGGAGGCCAAACGAATGTCCGCCATACAGGCCAGGTCCAGCCCAGCTCCGATCGCGGGCCCGTTGATCGCCGCCACCACCGGTTTGTCGAAGCGGGCGAGGCGCCGAGGGACCCGCTGGATGTGCCGTTCGTAGGCGAGCTTCAGAGGGATGGGATCGCCCTCGAACATCCCCTCGCGGTCTCGCATTCGCTTCAGATCCCCGCCCGCCGAGAACGCGGAGCCGGCGCCGGTCAGGATCACGCAGCGCAGATCGGGATCGCGCTCAACGTCGTCGAGGGCGGCGATGAGGCTGTCCACCATGGCTTCGCTGTACGCGTTTCTCGCCGCGGGGCGATCGAGGGTGATGAGCGCGCATCGCTCGCGTTTTTCCAGCTCGAGGTCGGTGAAGCTCACCGGTTAACCCTAACCGCATTGTCGGTGCAGAAGGCGGCGACACCTCCGTAGCGTTCGTCGAACCGGTGACGGCAGACCTTCGCGTCCGTCCAGCTTGCCGAGGGCTGCGAGGTCGGCTAGCGCGGGCGGCGTATGGCCGCTCGCACGGAAGCCGTGGTCTTCGATCTGGGTGGTGTCCTCATCGACTGGGACCCCCGCTATCTCTACGACACGCTGATTCCCGACGAGGAGCGGCGGGCCTTCTTCCTCGGCGAGGTCTGCGACATGGAGTGGAACGCCAAGATGGATCGCGGCCTCCCTTTCGCTCAGGCCATCAAGACGCGCCAGGAGAAGCATCCGGACTTCGCCTCCGAGATCGCGGCCTACTTCGAACGTTGGGAGGAGATGCTGGGGGGTCCGATCCAAGGGACGGTGGAGCTTCTGGAGGCCCTCGATGACGCCCGCGTGCCCATCTACGCCCTCACGAATTGGTCCGCCGAGACGTTTGGCCATGCGCTGGCCCGGTATCCCTTTCTGGGGAGATTTCGGGACATCTTCGTGTCCGGTGAAGAGCGGGTGGCCAAGCCGGAGATGAACGCTTACGTGCTGTTGCTGGAGCGCAACGCGCTCGAGCCAGCCAAGACTCTTTTCATCGACGACCGTGAAAAGAACGTTCAGGCCGCCCGGCTGGCCGGCATGCAGGCCGTGACCTTCAAGGGCCCCGAGGAGCTCCGCCGGGAGCTCGTCGACCGCGAGCTCATCCGAGAGTAGGCCCGTTAGGCCGCAGGGCCGAGCCCCCCCGCCACCGGAAACAGGCGGTGAAAGTTCGCCCGCTCGAGCGTTGAGCGGACTTGATCCGTAGCTCCCACCAGCTCGATGCGAAGCGCCTTGTCCTTGATGCTCAGCAGCATCCCCAGGCCGGCGCTGTCCATGAATGAGGTATCGGTGAGATCGATGCTGACGAGCTTGGGGACCTCGGCCGCGTCCATCTTCCGAGTCACCTCCTGAAAGGCACACTGGCTGTTGAAGTCGAACCTCCCCGAAATCCTGATCCTCAGGCTGAGGCCGTCCGCCGTCTCGGTCATCTCGATCATGTCCGATCGAGCCCATCGGAGAGGCCTTGCGAGATTTTAGGCGCTCGGAGGTCGCATCCGCGAAGCCTCGGGGGACAGCGGCTCAGAAGAAGGCGGCCGCTCCCTTCACCATCGGAGAGACCCGACCGGCCACGAGTTTTTCCGACCTAGGATTCGTCGAAAAAGTTTCGTGTATCAGAAAATAGGGGCGGGGAAGCCCTCGGGAAGCTCGGGGCTCGGCAGGGCGGGACCGCTGGTGGCCGTGAGCGTGGCTTGGCTGACGACCTGTCCGCCGACCTCGCAGCGGCAGGCGAGCTTGAACGTCCCGAGGCGCTTGCGGAGGAGTTCGGCGTGGAGGTCGAGGACATCCCCCGGCCGCACCGGACGCCGAAACTTACAGTCGTTGATGCCTCCGACGTAGAACGACTCGTCCTTGCTCATCTCGAGGCCGCTGAGCACGGCCAGGAGCGCTCCCGCCTGCGCCATCGCCTCGATCTGGATGACCCCAGGGAGCACCGGATTGCCGGGAAAGTGTCCCTCGAAGAAAGCCTCGTTTCCGCTGACCAGCTTGCGGCCGTGGAGGCTCTTGTCGGCTTCGAAGGCTTCGACGGTGTCGACGAAGAGAAAGGGGTAGCGATGCGGGAGGTAGCCGCGGATCTGCTCGAAATCGAGGATACTCATCGAGCCCGGCTCATTTACCAGGGCCGCCGCGGGGCCCAGGTCCGCGCTGGCTGAGCTGCGCCTTGGACATGTCGAGCGGCTTGTCGCCAAACTTGGCGCGATAGACCTTCAGGACCTTCTTCGTAATGTCGATGGCGGGCTTGTGATACAGCGACTTGCTGGCCTCGACGATGAAGTCGTAGTCGCCCTGGGCCGCGATCTGCTGAACGGCCAAGTCCATGCGCTGAAAGATCTGCCCTTTGAGCTTTTGCTCGAAGGCCCCGAGCTCCCGGCGAGCCTGCCTCGCGGCTTGAGCCAGGGCCTGCTCGTCCTTCACCAAGGCCTGCTCTTCCTCGGCCAGGGCCTTGCCGGCGGCCATGGACTTCTTGGCCTCCAGGGACTCCCGTC
Source organism: Myxococcota bacterium (assembly GCA_039819565.1). Classification (GTDB taxonomy): domain Bacteria; phylum Myxococcota; class Kuafuiibacteriia; order Kuafuiibacteriales; family Kuafuiibacteriaceae; genus JAHQVK01. The sequence goes on from JBCBRU010000110.1 coordinate 4,800, forward strand.
GCTTGTCGAGACCCGCCTGCTTCTTCTCCAAGGCGGAAGTACTGCTCTTCAGCTCCTTCTCCAGGGCGGCCTGAGCCTCCTTGAAGTGCTTGGTCTTCTCCATCGCTTGCTGAAGGTTGAAGACGGCCCACCCCTCGGCGTAGGCCGGGGAAGCGGGGACGAGAAGCGCAAGAGCGAGGACCGCGGAACGCATCGCGTGTGGGATACCGGATTGGGCGGTGGGGTCAAGAGGCGTGGCGCTCGGCATGCCGTCTAGAACGTCGAAATGAGCCTCTATCTTCACCCAACGGGCCGCTAAGCCAGAACCTGGCGGGCGATGACGAGGCGCTGAATCTCCGAAGTTCCTTCGTAAATCGTGGTCACCCGGACGTCCCGATACACGCGCTCGAGCTTCGAGCCGGTGGCGTAGGCGTCGGGGCCGACGAGCTCGATGGCCTGGGCGCAGACCGCGTTCGCGGTCTCGCTCGCGTACAGCTTGGCCATCGAGGCTTCCTTGGTGAACTCCACGTCGCCGCGCTCTTTGAGGACCGCGGCGCGGTACACCAACATCCGCGCCGCTTCGACCTTGGTGTGCAGATCCGCGAGGCGGGCCAGCGCCGCGTCGGTGCGCAGGGACGCATGCTCCCGGAAAGCCTCCTTGACGGCCTCCAGGGCGGCCTCGGCCAAGCCCAGAGCCTGGCTGCCGATACCTACACGACCACCGTCGAGCGCTCTCATGGCGATCTTGAAGCCGATGCCCTCGGGTCCGAGGCGGTTCGCGGCGGGAATCTCCACGTTGTCGAAGCTGAGGGTCACGGTGCTCGACGCCCGGAGCCCCATTTTCTCCTCGTGCTTGCCCACCGAGAATCCGGGAAGCTCGGGATGCACGAGAAAGGTCGAGATCCCCTTGGAGCGGGCGCTGGGATCCGTTTTGGCCATGACCAAGAACACGCCCGCCCGATCTCCGCTCGTGATCCATACTTTGGAGCCGTTCAGCACGTAGGTATCCCCGTGTCGGACCGCGGTCGCCTTGAGTGAGGCTGCGTCGCTCCCGGCGTTGGGCTCGCTGAGACAGAAGGAGCCCGCCAGGTACTCGGACGAGCCGAGCTTGGGAATGTGCTCCGCCTTTTGTTCATCGTTGCCCCAGGCCGAGATGGCGTCGGCGACCATGTTGGTGACCGCCATCGTCACCGAGGTCGAAGCGCAGGCCCTGGCCACCTCCGTGATCGCCAGCGAGTAGGCGACGGTGCCCATGCCCGAGCCTCCGTCGTCCTCGGGCACCAGCATCGTCATCAAGCCGTCCGCGGCGAGCGCCCGCACCTGCTCCTCAGGAAAGCGCGCCGCCTGGTCGTGCGCCTCCGCGCGCGGGGCCAGAACGTCGGCGGCGAGCGACCGCGCCCGAGCGCGCACCTTCTCTTGGGCTTCAGTGAGGGACAGCTCCATAGACGGGTGGGCTAACGCATGCCGCAGCAGCCGCCAACTCTGGACGGTCTACTCTCCCGTCCATTGCGGGGCGCGCTTTTCGATGAAGGCGGTCATGCCCTCTTTCTGATCCTTGGTCGCGAAACAGAGGCCGAAGGTCTGGGCCTCGAAGGCGTTGGCTGACTTCAGGTCGGACTCGGCGCCGTGGCGGAGACTCCGTTTGGCGTACGCAATGGAGAGAGGAGCGTTACGCCGGATCTGTGCCGCGACCGCGGCCACGCGATCTCCGAGCTCGTCATGGCCCACGACCTCGTTCACGAGGCCGATGCGAAACGCCTCCACGGCATCGATGGGTTTCCCGGTGAAGACCATCTGACGGGCGCGAGCCTCGCCCACCCGGCGGGTGAGCCGCGTCGTGCCGCCGAACCCCGGCATGACGCCGAGTCCCACTTCGGGAAGCCCAAAGGAGGCCTTCTCCGAGGCGATGGCAAAATCGCAAGCCAGAAGCAGCTCGCAGCCTCCTCCGAGGGCGTAGCCGTTGACCGCCGCGATGACCGGAACGTCGACCGCCTCCATGAGATCCCCGAGGCGATGAAGCGCGAGCGAGAAGCGCCGCCCGTCCTCGGCCTCGAAGGCCGACATCTCCTTGATGTCGGCGCCCGCTACGAAGGCTTTATCGCCGGCGCCGGTCACGATCACCACCCGCGTGTCCTGAGAGAGGCCCTCGAAGGCCGACACCAAGCCTTCGATCACGCCGCTCGTCAGCGCATTGAGGGCTTTGGGGCGATCGATGACGATCCGCGTCAGCCCCTCTTCGTGCTCGACCTTGACCTCTGCCTCATCAGCCATGGCTGCGGACGCTGCCGGAGGCTCATTCCCTCGTCAACGTGGGCAACCGCGGAGTAACATCGACATAGAGACACTGCCCTATGAATCCTATTGCGAGCTATTATCATTGGCTGCATGGCCGCTGGCCGGCCGGCCTCGTCGAGAAGATGCCCGAAGTGGGTGACGACGGCGCGACCCGGCTGGAAGGGGTCCGCATCGTCGGCGACCTCACCGGTATCCCCCTTCTCAAGTTCTCGGCCGACACTGGCGCCAAGGCAGTGCAAGCCTTCATGCGGGAGCCAGGGTTCTCGGGGGGCGGCGAGGATTCAGACCTGTACGATGTGGCGATCATCGGCGCCGGCGTCTCCGGCATGAGCGCGGCTCTCGAGGCCAAGAAGGCGGGGCTGCGCTACATCGTCTTCGAGGCGGCCGAGCGCTTCAACACCATCGTCAACTTTCCGAAGGCGAAACCCATCTACACCTACCCGACGGAGATGATTCCGGCGGGGGACATCCAGTTCGGCGCGGACGTGAAGGAAGCGCTCATCGAAGAGCTCGAGACCCAAACCGCGGGCATCGACACCACCCCCGCACGCATCGACCGAGTGGAGCGCGCGGGGGGAGAGCTCAAGATCGTCCATGCTGGCGACGGCGACAGCGTCACCCGCGCGAAGCGGGTCGTCATCGCCATCGGCCGGAGCGGCAACTATCGGCGCCTCGGCGTCCCCGGCGAGGACCTCGACAAGGTGTACCATCGTCTTTACGACCCCGCCGAGTACACCGGCAAGCACGTGCTCGTGGTGGGCGGGGGAGACTCCGCGCTCGAGGCGGCCATCGCCCTCGCCCAGAGCGGAGCGAAGGTCACGCTGTCCTACCGAAAGAAAGAGTTCAATCGACCCAAGCCCGATAACATCGAGAAGCTCGAGGCTTTGGAGCGCGACCCGGACATGGTCGTGGACGTCGCGGCCCCCACCTCCGACCGCGTAGGGGTGGCCTCCGGCTCCTTCATGGGGGCGCGTCCCAAAGGCGGCACTATCGACCGCTTGATGGCTTCCAAGCTCCAGGCCATTCGCGAAGATGACATCGAGATCGTCGATGCTGATGGAGTCTCGCGGACGGTGGCCAACGACGTGGTCTTCGCCATGATCGGGCGCGAGGCGCCCCTCGACTTCTTCCGGCGATCGAAGATCCCCATCACCGGGGAGTGGCGAGCTTCGACCTGGGCGGGCTTCTTGGCTTTCTTCGCGTTCTGTGTGTTCGTCTATCACTGGAAGTCGGGGGGCAGCCTCACCCAGCTCTTCGCTCAGAACGGATGGTTTCCGAACAACGTGCCCGGGCTTTTGAAGTCTTGGTTCGCGGCGGCCGCGCAGGACAAGTCGACCCTCGTCGGCACCCTCGCCATCACTCTGAAGAAACCTGGCTTCTATTACACCCTGGCCTATACGACGAGCATCGTACTGTTCGGCATCGATCGGATTCGCCGCCGGCGCACCCCTTACATCACTGCCCAAACCCTGTCGCTAATGAGCTTTCAAGCCCTGCCGCTGTTTCTGCTCCCCTACATCATTCTCCCGTGGATGGGGCACAACGGCGTCTTCGACTCGGGGTTTATGAAGACCGCGGCCGACAACCTGTTCCCAGTGGTGGGATACGACCACGGTCGCGAGTACTGGCGAGCCTTCGGCCTGGTGCTCGCTTGGCCCCTGTTCGTGTGGAACTTCTTCACCCACCAGCCCATGACGTGGTGGCTGGTGATCGGAGGTATCCAGACCTTCGTGGCCATCCCCCTGCTCGTCTACTTCTTCGGAAAGGGTGCCTACTGCGGGTGGGTTTGCTCGTGCGGAGCCCTGGCCGAGACCCTCGGCGACCGTCACCGGCAGAAGATGCCCCACGGCCCATTCTGGAACAAAGTCAACATGGTCGGGCAGGTCCTCCTCGCGTGGTGCTTCGTAATGCTCGGGGCCCGCATACTGGCCTGGACCATGCCCGGGAGCGCCCTCGGTCGCGGGGCCGAGTCGCTGTTTCAGAACCTTCTATCCCAGGGAAGCCTCTTCGGCCTGGGTATCTTCAACTATCAGTACCTCGTCGACCTCTGGATCGCCGGAGTTGTCGGGGTGGCCTTCTACTTTTGGTACAGCGGGCGAGTGTGGTGCCGCTTCGCCTGCCCTCTGGCCGCCCTCATGCACATCTACGCGCGCTTCAGCCAGTTCCGGATCTTCCCCGAGAAGAAGAAGTGCATCTCTTGTAACGTCTGCACCTCCGTCTGCCATCAGGGCATCGACATCATGAGCTTCGCCAACAAGGGGCTCCCCATGGAAGATCCAGAGTGCGTGCGCTGCTCAGCCTGCGTGCAGAGCTGCCCCACCGGCGTGCTGAGCTTCGGGCGCCAGACGCCGAGCGGCCTCATCAAGCTCGATACCCTCCAGGCTTCCGCGGTGAGGGCTCGCGAGGCCAAAGCCTCCTGACTCATCCCCGCGGCACCGATGCGCCGGGCGCATCTAGCCAGGTTCGCCCGGTCCGGCGTCAAAAGCTCCCGGGGGGCCATTCGGTAGAGAGACGAAACTGCTGAACCGTCATTCCCGTCCACCGCTTGAAGGCAACGCGGAAGTTCGACGCCGCGGAAAAGCCGAGCCGGTGGGCGACGGCTTCGACGCTGAGGCTCGTTTCCTGGAGAAGGGACTTGGCGAGGCGCGCGCGGAGCTCGTCTCGCACCCTCTGAAAGGTGGTTCCGGACTCCTCTCGCAGTCGTCTCTGAAGAGTTCGCGGACCGAGGCCCAGGTGGTCCGCGAGCTCCTCGAGCTGAATCAAGCGGCAGGAGGACTCGACGATGGCGCTCTGGATCGCGTGGACGAGCGCATCGGGCCGCTCGAGAGCCTGCATCCGAGCCTCGCAGTGACGTAGGCAGGCTTCCGCGATCTCGGCGCTGTGGCTGACGACAGGCATAGGTCCGTAGACACGTGGGAACGTGAAGACATCGCGGCCGGCGTCGAACCGAACCTCGAGTCCCAGAACCTCTAGGTAGCGTTCGGCGTAGGACGGTCGAGGATACGAAAGCTCGATCGATGCGTACGGTAGGGGCCGACCCGAGAGGAGGCCGCTCGAGGTCATCGTGGCCGCGAGGGTCTCCTCCGCCGCGAAACGCCAAACTCGGGGTTCGAGGGCGGGAGAGACCGGATGAAGCGCCCACGTGTCTATGTCCTCTTCGCGCGTGAGCGCGATTCGCACGAGAGAACCCGAGACGGCCCAGAAACGGTGGGCGACCTCGGCTGCGTCATCGAGGGTCGCGCTGGACATCACGGCGTAGCCCCAAACGCCCAGCTCGGGGAGCTTTTGCTCGACACCCAGGGTGAGTCCCAGCCAAGGCTGACGGGTCGCTTCGAGGGCGTTCAAGACGAGTTGCTCGTATGCGCGAAAGGAGACCTCGGCTCGACCATTCTCTAGCCAACCTGAGTCGAGCCCCGTGCCCTCGAGCAATGCGTGGAGTTCAACGCCCCGAGCCAGCAACTGGCGCGTCGTCCACTGGGCCGTCGTGGCGGGTAGAGAACCATCCATGCGGGCGCCTTAGGGTGGACGGTATCGCAGAACGACAGCTCTGACGTCACAACGAACGGCCGACGAGCACGGCGGCCCCTGTCGCATTTTCATACTCACCTGACGCGTCTTCATGGCCTTCGCCCTTCTAGGCGCATGCTATGCGTGGGCCCCGAACACATCAGCGCACGTCGACCCGGGTGTCTAAGCCGAGGCTAGACCCGGACCCTTGCGGCCAGAGGCCGTGCGCGACTCAACTTGCAGGAGAACTCACATGAACGCCGCTATCGATAGGCTCTTGGAGACCAAAAGAGCGAACCCGGAAGAGGCTTTCGAGGCTTTCGACAGCCTGGAGACCGTTCCGTCCGAGTTCCTTCACGGTCGATGGAAGGGTTTCGAGATAGCGACCGGGCATCCCCTAGACGGCTTACTCATCTCCTCGGGTTGGTACGGCAAGATCTTCGTGACCAACGAGGATGTACACCCGCTCGTCTTCTTCAATCGGGACAGGTCCGAACTCTACGCCGTCGAGCCGAGCCGCGTGCCGTTCAACACGAAGCTCCCCAAGGATGAGCGTTTGGGGATCTTGATGGGCATGGCCCGGACTATCCTGGAGACGAAAGAGAGCCGGGCTCGTCTGAGGAACCTCGAGTACCGGGGGAGGGTATCGGCCACGATGATCTACGATGGAATTCCGATCATGGATTCCTTCGCGAAGATCGATGACCGGCGAGCTCTGGGAGTCATGGACCTCAAGGGGCAACCGGACCCCTTCTTCTTCGTGCTCGAACGAGACGACGACACCGCCTACGAAGTGACGCCCCTCAAAGCCGCGGAGGCGAAATTCCAGGAACTCTTCGACATGGAAATTCAAAACCGCGCGTTTGCGCTCAAGAGTAGCCAGTTGATGGCCTCCGAGTCCTCGAGCGACAGTGATCGGCGCTTTTATGGTTCCTGGGCGGCCTTCGAGGAGCGTCTCCAGCAGCTTTACGCACCCCACGCCAAGAAGTACGGTCTCTCCCAAGAGGCTCGAGGTATGGCGAACCTACAGGTGGGTATTTCGCGACTCGCCATCGGCATCCTCCCCGATTCGGTGGTGTTCGAGTCGGTCTTGGACCAAACCGAGAAGTACCTCGAGAAGCTCAAGGAGCTGGAGCGCGTGGCGCCCGCTGAGGATGCGGCGTTCTTTTCTTTCGTTGTCGAGCAGGAAGAGGTGCAGATAGATGCGCTCAAGCTCCGGGTTGAGGGCCGACACTCCGACGCTGCAGACCTCCTCGACGCCTTCACGAGGCGACACAGCGCCTAGCGACAAGCCTTGACTATAGACAAACATGCCGGAGCCAGCCCGGCGCGCCCCCCCATCGAACGAGCGTTCGAAACCGTTCTCTGGAACTCGAGATTCGTGTCGCTGCTCGCTGTCCTCTTCGGCCTCCTCAGCTCGGTCACGATCTTCATCGTAGGTAGCCTCGATATCCTCCGGACCATCAAGAAGTTTACCTTCGGACGAGAGATGGAGGCGGCCTATCTCGTCGCTTCCATCATTGGAGCCGTCGACATGTTCCTGATCGGTGTCGTGCTCTTGATCTTCAGCTTTGGCGTATACGAGCTCTTCATCGCTCCTCTTCACGTGGGTCGCCTGGACAAGGACGTGCACATTCTTGGGATATCCTCGCTGGACGAACTCAAGAGCAAGATCATCCAGGTCGTGGTGATGGTCCTGGTGGTCACTTTCTTCAAGCAGGTCCTGGCTACGGATTTCGAGACGCCGCTCGAAATGCTGTACTTTGCCCTTTCGATATTCGCGATCTCTCTCGGCGTGCATTTCATGCAAAAGCCTAAGGGCCACTAGTCCATGCTCGAGCGGGTCATCAAGTTCTGGGAGGATCTGCAGCAGCGGATTTGGGTCATTCCCGCTCTCGCTTCCATCATCGGCGTGGTCGGCGCGATGGGTCTGGTGACCCTCGACCGAGAATCGGAAGCCGCGCTCAGGTTGCCCTTGGTGCCTATCGTCCAGGATGCGGCCAACGCTCGAGAGCTCATGTCGACGGTGGCGGGCACCTTCATCGGCGCCGCGGCGAGCCTCTTTTCCATCACCCTCGTGGCCATGACCTTGGCCTCGCAGCAATACGGCCCCCGACTTCTCGGCAACTTTATGAGTGACCGGATCAGTCAGGCGGTGCTGGCAACCTTTATAGGAGGGGCTGCCTACTGCCTGGTGGTTCTGTGGGCCGTAGAGGACGGTGCGACGACGTTCGTGCCCTCGTCCGCGGTCTCGGTCGGCATGGCGTGGGCCTTCGCCGGCCTGGGCGTCATGATATACTTTCTCTATCACATCGCCGAGTCCATGCGACTATCCCGAATTCTCTCAAATATTACCGAAAGTATGGAGCTCGCAATCGAGCTCATGTACCCGTCGACGATCGGGAGCTCGAGTCCCGTCGAAGGTGCGGGGGAGGCCTACGCCTTCGAGTTCGAGCGGGAAGCGCGTCCCATCTACGCCAAGGGCTCTGGGTACGTACAGACCGTCGCGGGCTCGCAGGTTTTGGACCTCGCCTCTGAGAGGGACTTGGTCATCACGCTGCAGCTCCGTCCCGGCCAGTTCATGTCGCCAGGTATGGAGATTGCGCGGGTCTACCCTTCTTCCGCTCAGCTCGAAGACGAGATCGTCGACGGAATCGCCGACAGCTTTCTTCTCGGGCTCGAACGGTCGCCCGCCCAAGATATCGAGTTCCTGTTTCAGAAGCTCTGTGACATCGCCAACAAGGCCCTGTCGCCGGCTGTCAACGACCCCTACACGGCGATCATGAGCATCGACCGCATGGGTCTCGGGATCGTGCAGGTGTTGCAAGAAGAGCCGGTCGACCCCGTACGGTATGATGACGAGGGCCGCGTTCGCGTCATTGCACGAGGAGCGACGTCCTTGGCGGTCCTCCTCGACACGTGCTTTGAGTCCGTTCGCCACTATGCCGCCACGGATCTAAAGGTTCTGATCCGAATCATCGAGGTCCTGGGCGACCTCGCGCCGCACCTCCGGACGAACGAGGAGCGGGAGCTGACGCGGTCCCAGTTGGAGCGAACGCTCTCATACATCCGTCGTCTCGACTCCACGGGATGGAACATCTCGCAGGGCGTGGAGGCCTATGGGATGGCGGTCGAGCGGCTGAGCCCGACACCATGAACCCCGGCTTCCCGCCGCGCGAAGCGAAGGTCACGCCCTCGCTATTCTCGAGGTCGTGGCTCCACCGCTTTGGCGGCTCCCAAGAAGGCTTCTCCCATGTTCCGAAGGAGGTGTGAAAGCGCCCGATCAGCGACCCTCTCTGGGTCGATGCCCTCGAGTCCCGCTCTCATGGTGTGCACCGTCGTGGCGGTCTCAGCGAGCAGAAGCTGCGCTTCATTCAGGCGTAGAGAGAGTTCATCCACGGCCCCGGATAACTCGGATCCGTGAATCGCTTCTCGGAAGGAGGCATCCAGCTCCGTGGAGATGCGATCGACGGTCCCGCTCAGGTCGTTTTCGAGTGAGAGCTCCTCGAGCTGGAGCTCGAGCGCGACCATCTGCTGGTCGATACCGTCGAGCTCCTCGTCCAAGCGGTCGACCAGCATGATGGCCTGCCACACGACGAATCCGATGGAGAGACACACGGCCGCAAAGAGCGCGCAAACCAGACATACGAGGACGAAGGTTTGATTCAGGCGCTTCTCCAGCTTCGACAGCGCGTTCGATGAAGGCGGATCCGCGGGTCGTTCCACTTGAAGTCTCTCCTGGGGAAGCAGTCACGGGCCATGAGGCGTGCTCCGATGACATGTACCTCGAGCCTCGCGACGAGCCGTCTCGTGCAGCTGTATGAAGTCCTTCAGCCGAGGGCTCAGCTGAGTCAAGCAAGCGCGCACCTGCTCCCGCACGGCTCCCGAAGTATTCGAGCACACTGAGCTTGCGTGAGGATGAGCGATTCAGGAGGGCGCCTCGCGAGGGGCGACGGGAATCTGGATGGTCACTGCGGTCCCCTCTCCGAGCCGGCTCTGCACGTCGATGTGTCCCCCGTGCTGATCCACGACACTCTTCGCCGTGGACATCCCCATACTCATTCGCACCCTTCCAGCCCGGGATCCGAGTTTGGGGGAGAACAGGCGCGCGAGCTGAGAGGGCGCCATCCCTGCCCCGTCGTCCGAGATGAGCAGAGAGAATCGGCCGCCTCGCTCCTGGGTCACCACACGGACCGTCCCCGCGTCGGCCACCGCCGCCACCGCGTTCTCCAGCACGCTGAGGAAGACCTGATTCATGGCCGCAGGCCGGCACGTGACTTCGCGCGGGCCCTCGTAGGTCTTCTCGACCGAAACCCCTGAACCCAGCTTCGGACCGAGCAAAGTGAGGGCGCTCTCGAGGCCCTCGTGGAGGTCGCAGACCTGTTGTTCGGAGGCGTCGAGCTGGGCGAAGCGCTTCAGCGAACGCACCACCTCATCGATGCGCTCGGTGCCGGCAAGGGTGGCCGCGGTGACCTGAGGGAGCGCCCGGATCACCCGCTGCATCTCCTTTTGTTCCTCGCTCGCGGCTTTGGTCAGTCGCTCGGCCGCTCTCTCCATGGACTGGGCAGCCGAGCGCAAAGCGCCGAGGGGAGTATTGAGCTCATGAGTGACTCCCGCCACCAAGCCGTGGAGGGCCCCCAGCTGCTCCATCTCGGCGTGGCGCTGCACCCGCTCCTTGTCTCGCGTGACTTCCCGGATCCCTTCCGCCAGGGCGTAGGCCAAGCCGAAGAGCTCGGCGAGGATCCCGAACTGAATGGCGATGCGCGCGACGGTCAGGCCCACGGCGAGAACACCGTTGAAGATCAGGACCGCCAGCACCAGTCCCGACATCAGCGACCCCGTGGCCACGAGATACCATCTCGCGAGTCGGCTCCCGTTCTTTAGAGCCACGACCCCGGCGTAGAGTTCGAGCCCCAAGAGAAGGACCGGGCTCGCGGTGCTGACCAGCGCGGCGACGCGCGGGTTGACGATCTGAAGGATCAATAGCAGCGGTACCAAACCCTGAGCCGCCCGAAGGATCCGATCCTGTTGGGGCGCAAGCACCCGCGTGTTGAGCAGGGCTCGGGTGAAGGCGATGCGAGCGATGAGCCAGACGTTGATGATGATCGCCATGAGCCACAGGGTCCCCGTGGACAGAGCCCCGAGCGCTCCTCCCCATCCCTTTCCGATCAGCCACCACGCGAGGAAGGTGGTCATACTGGCTGCGAAGTAGAGGTACATCGGCCGGCGCAGGCGGACGAAAACGAGCACCGAGAAGATCGAGAGCCCCAGGACCATGCCGGCGAAGAGGCCTGCCACGAGGAGCGCTCGAATGCGCAGCCCCGCCTGCTCACGCTCGGATACGACCCGCAGTGGGAGGGCGATCTCGAACGGGCTCCGGATGCGGAGATAGATCGTTTGCACCTCTCCGGGCCCGAGCTCGACGGGAAAGACATGCTCCGGTCCGTATTCGGCTCGCTCGGCAAAGGGCCGGAGCCATCCGGAGCGCCCGGTCCGAAGCCCACGAGAGGTCTCAGCGAAGAAGTCGATCTCCGAAAGACGCGGCCACTCCACTCGGAGGTACTTCCGCGTCGGCTCCGGCGTGTCGTTCTCCACCCGAAGACGGACCCACAGCGCGCCGTCGAGTCTGCGCCGGTTGGGCACGAGACCGGGTAGTGCCTCGAAGCGCATGGGCGTCACGGTCGACGAAACCGCAGCGAAGTCGAGGGCGTCGCTCGCGTCCACGAACTGCTCGAGCCCGCTCGTGACGAGCGGAGCGCTGGTGGCGCTGAGCAAACCCACGACGACGAGGATGGGATGCATGCCGGGAGTATGACCGAAAGGATGCTCTTCAGGCGCGAGCGATACCGGCCAAGAACGATTTGAGACCTGGGAGGAGCCTCCGCAGCGCGGCGCGGTCCAGGGGAGCGGTCCGCGCGCCGCGAATCAGCGCGTCCAACCGAGCGTCTCGCCCAAAGAGGGGCTCGAGACCCTCGAGAAGCTCCGAGTCCCTCTTCACGTCCACGAGCCCGTCCGTGACCTGGGACAGCGCCTCGAGATCGTGCCGAATGAGGAGGAGGCTGTCGTTGACCCGATCCATCATCCGCGCCCAACCAGTCAGGCGCGCGAGCCGCTCGGCTCCCTCTTCGGGACAGCGGAGGCTCGCCGCCATCGCCCACCGCCGAAAGCCCTGAACCTCGGCCCGATCGTGCCCCCGGAGCCACCCGAAGGGAGCTCTCTCGCAGGCTTCATTGACGATCCTCAGGGCTCCCGCCACCGAAGCCCCGAGAGGTGTCCGGTGAAGAGCCTCCAAACCCTCGGACAGTTCCGCCGACCACTGACGCAGGGCGGCAGAGCGCTCGCCGCCCGACCGGAAGCCCGGAGCGTCCCCGGTGGGACCCCCAAGCGCCGCCGCCATCGCCTCCACCACCAGCGTACTGCGGGTCCTCAGCTCGTGAAGCTCGGCCACGAGGAGAGGATTGTTGGACTGAAGCTCCGTCTGCGACAGGCGCTCTCCGTGTTCCGCGACGATCGCCAGGAGGAGAGGGCCGAGCCGGGCCAGGGCCGCGTCGGGCCCGCCGTGGCCGGGGACCTTCCGGAGGGCGCCGTCGAGGCGGGCCTCGAACTGGTTCCGCGTGGGGGTTGCGGTCGCGGAGCCCAAGTCCTCGGGAGCCACAGACAACCAAGGGGCAGGCCGGTCGGGAGCGCCTGCGGCCGTCGAGACCGCCTGGGCAAGGTCGTGAAGCCGCGCCGGTAGGCCACCCCAGTACGCCTCGAGCTCCCGCCAAAGAGGTTCGGCATCGAACCGGGACTCGAGCTCGAAGCGCTCCAGAGGCAGGGCATCGAGACCCGCGAGCAGCCCTCGAGCCGAATCGAGGAGCTGCTCGCGATGATTCGGGGGGCGTCCTTGGGCCGACATCGTCTCGTTTCGAGGCGACCGGGGCGCCTCCCGACGCGTTCAGATTCAGGCTAGAACGCGCGAGAACCGCAGGAACCGGGCTCGACGCCCGCATTTATCGGCCTCGCACCGTCGAAATTGAGCGCGCCGCGTCATTTGACGTCGTGTGTCCTCCGCTCCTACTGTGTCCGACATCGACGCCGCTGAAGCGAAGTGGGTGTCCAGGAGGGATTATGAGCACCGAGAACGTTATCGAGCGACACGAGCTCCACAAAGCCTACCAACTCATCTTCGACGAGGACCCTCGAGGGGCGGGACTCTTGCTGGAGCGGGAAGCCCTCGCCCGTACCTTCCGGGAGCGGGCCTATCAGTTCCGGCCGGACCGCGCTGAAGAGATCGGTCGCCCCCGCAAGGAACTCCAGGAGGCGCTGAAGGCGGTCGCCCTCGCCTTCGATCTCTTGGCCGATGTCGTGGGAGAGGCCGACCGGGTGTGGATCATGCCCGTGGTGGATAACCACCGGGCGCAGGCGGTCCGGCCTTGGGCTCCGCGATCCGCGGCCGCGAGCTCCGTGAAGGTGCATGCGCGCAAGACGAGTGGCGATGTCGAAGAGGCGACGAAGCGTATCAAGGAGGCCATCGGAAAGCTCAAGGCGCAGACCGAAGCTCTGGCCAAGGGGCGACCGTCGCGTAAGACGCCTCCTGCGGAGACCGCCAAGTCCGTCCCGTCCCGGAAGCCCCTCATTCTCGGACGACACCTCCATCGCCGGGGACTCATCACCCTCCGGCAGCTCATCGCGGCTGTCGCCTGGCAGAGAGGCCAGCGGCCAGCCGTAGGTCAGATTGCGAAGTCCTGGGGTATCCTCACCGACGAGCAGATCTTCGAAGTCATCCAGGACAAGGACCAAGGCGAGCTCTTCTGCGACTACGCGGTTCGCAAGGGTCTCATGACCCCCTTCCAGCGTCTGGCTGTGGTAGGACGTCAGCGCGTCATGCAAAAGCCCATCGGGAGCTACTTCGTTGAGCAAGGCATCCTCAGTGAAGAGG
>JBCBRU010000111.1:0-18459 GCA_039819565.1 Myxococcota bacterium
ATCAGGGTGTGCGGCGGAGGTGACCACGAAGTTGGCCATGCCCCTGCGCCGCCAGAACGGGAGCAGCACCATCATCTACGACCCTGCCCAAGGTGGGTGGCTGGGGCGCGCCAGCGATATCGCGTCCGCAACGCATCGAGGCCTTCATGACGCGCTCCGACGCTCGGGGCCCGGTCGTATCATCATCAATCTTAGCTTGGGGTGGGATGGGGCCTGGGGAGGCGCCCTCGCCGGCGGCGTGTCGAGCCTCTCGCTGGGGCAGCAAATGGTCTACGCCGCGCTCGAAGAGGCTGCCTGTCAGGAGGCTCTGGTTGTTGCCGCAGTAGGTAACTCGGCCGGCTATGGATCCGACGGAGGCCCGGCTTACCCCGCAGCCTGGGAGAAAGAGCTGGCCCCCACGTCCGCGCGATGCGCGGCCTTCGGCCTCGGCGGCTCTGGCGCTCCTGGCGGAGTGTATCGACCTCTTCTCTACGCGGCCTCAGCGGTAGACGGGCAGGACCAACCCTTGCCGAGCCAGCGCCCCGGCTCTCTCACCCGCTTTGCCGCTCCGGGCGGTCACGTGGCCATCAGCTACGGCGGCTGGTCCTCGACTCTGTACACGGGAACGTCGATGGCCTCGGCGGTGGTGAGCGCCGCGGCTGCGGTGGCTTGGGGCTATGACCCCTCTCTCAGGCCGGACCAGGTCATGGACCTCGTGCACGTCGCCGGGGCGAATCTGGCCACTGCGCCCGAGCTGTGTCTCGGAAACGCGTGCGGCGGCATGAACGTCAAGCGCGTGTCTCTGTGCGCCACGGTGCGGCGATCGTGTAACGCCACCAACGCATGCGGCCCCGTACTCTGCCCAGCTCGGCCTCCGGGGCGGGATGACCGCCCAACCGGCATCGACTACAGCGTGCCCGTGGGCACGACCTACCTCTATCGCAACGCAACGTCCTTCAACCCACCAGCGCCGTGCACCGGTTCCGTCTACGCCATCAACTCCAGTTCCTTGGATTCCGCTTGCCCCTTCGATGAGTTTCTCTCCCGACACGTGGCGCCATTTGGGGTGCCTCAGCCGCCCATCAACGGATGTCCAAATTGCGGTATGAACCAGAACAGCGTTGAGATTGGCGTCTCCGACGATGTGAGCGGGACATTGGACGACGCGGTGCTCAACGTGACCTACACCGATGGCACGGAGGACCAAATCGCGCTCGACAACCTCGGACCTCTGACGGGAGGCGATACGGTGCAGATCGATGTCGAGGATAACTTGGCTGGCACTGTAGACCAGGCGAGTATCGAGTTTAGCTACGACGGCAACTATTCGTCCTTCAGCGATCTCCACGTCGAGAACTGACGTTCTAATTCCCGCCAGAGCCCTGCGGCTAGGTATTCACGTTTGATCTGCCCTCAGCTACAAAACGTAGTTGTATAGCTCTGCGAAGAGGGGCACCGGCACCGTTGAAAGAAGCGGGCGGTCGTCGAAGCTCACCTCTCCGAAACTCTGCTCCACCCCGTGCTTGGCCGACGCCATCGCCGCTAGCAAGACGGCGCTCATGGCGAGGCTCGTGCTGCCCGCCGCGAGCGAACATGCACCCAGCCCGGCGCTGATGGCGATCCAGGGGAGCGGGCGTACTCGCCGAGGCAGCCGAGGCCACGCCGCGAAGGAAGCTGCCACTACGCCGTGCCCGAGGGCCCACTGCAGGACGCAGCTCACGGTTCCGAAGCGAGGATAGAGGGCGAGGTAGAGTCCGACGTTGAGCACTAGCGCGGTGCCCAGGCAGGTGATCCATGGCTTTCGTCGGTCACCCTCGCGAGCCGAGAGAGCCAGCGCCGGCAGTACCATCCCTAGGTAGGGGAGCCCGTGCAGCGTCTCTCTCGGGGGCCACGGCAGCGCCCCGAGCACTCGGATCTGTCCGGCTGCGTAGGCGGCCGCGAAGGCGACCGCGTCGAGCCACGGCTGCCGAGGCAGGAGGACCCGGCGCATCGCCGCCGCTAGGGCGAAGGCGAGGGCCGGGAGGGCGGTGCTGAGCAGCACCTCGTAGGCGAGCGAAGCCATGGCTTCCTCGTGGACGCGGACGGGCCTCAGCCCCCGGTGGCCTTGCGAAGGTTCGCGAAGTAGGTCTCGACCGAGCTCTTCTCGAGGGCCTCCCAGTAGAGATCGATCGTGATCTCGTCGCCTACCAGCTCCTTGGGCATGTGGGTGATGCCGAAGGCCCGGCGGTCGATGGTGAAAGTCACGTTGCCCCCGGTGCGGAAACCCCCAAAAGGATCCTTGCCGGTCGTGCCTCGGGTGGCCGCCACGGTGATGGTCTTGGTCTGTCCTCGGATCTGAAGCTTGCCGGTGAGCTCATACCGACCTTCGGCCACCTGCTTCACAGCCGAGCTTCGGAAGGTCATCTTTGGGTAGCGCCGCGCGTTGAAATAGTCCGGGCTCTTCAGGTGGGCGTCTCGGGCCGCGTTGAAGGTGTCGACGGAGGCTACGTCGATCTCGACTTGCACGCTCTGAACGGCGTCGCCGTCGATGCGCATCGAGCCGGTGACGTCTTTGAACACGCCGGTGAGCAAGCCCCGGCTCATGTGCATGACTTTGAAGTAGGCGTAGGTATGGTCTCGATCGAGGACGTAGTCGTCGGCCCAGGCTGGGGAGGCCAGGGCCGAGGTGAGAAGGAGGGGAGTGATGATTCGCTTCATGTCTTTCTTTCCGAGGGCGCGTTCGCCCTCGAGAGACATGCTGTCGCTTCAACCCGAGGCCGGCCACGGCCGCCTGGGCATACGACTTATTCCGGTCGGGGAGGAGTTGGTGGTCTGACCTCTTGCTTCGTTCGACTCGAACATCTCTGATGATTGATTCGTGAGTCCGCTCCGTGGAACCTGCGCTCGATGGACCTCGAGGTGCGCGACCTCCGCCTCGTCGTGGCGGTGGTCGACGAGGGGAGCCTAACCTCTGCTGCAGAGCAGCTTCACCTTACGCAATCCGCTCTGACTCACCACCTTCGCAAGCTCGAACGACGGATTGGACAGAAGCTGTTCGACCGGGCCCGAGGCATGCACCCCACGCCCCTGGGCTCCCGGCTGATCCGCCACGCCCGAAGTCTCCTCTCCGACATCCGCGCGGCCGAAGAGGATCTCGAGCGCATCGTCGCGGGTGAGCAGGGGGAGCTGCGGATCGGAGCTCAGTGCTACACCGCCTTTCACTGGCTCACTCCCGTGATTCGACAGTTCGGTCACAGCTTTCCCGGGGTCGCGGTTCGTCTTCTGCCCGAAATCACCGAGCAGCCGCATAGGGCGGTCACCGAGGCCCAGGCCGATCTCGCCTTCGTAGCGGATGAGCGTGCGGACGGCCGGCTCACGAGCAGAAGGCTATTCGAAGACGAGTTCATTGCCGTCTCGGCGGTGGACCATAGATGGGCCGGTCTCGGGCGGCCGCTTCGAGCCTCCGACTTCGACGGCGAGCATCTGCTTGTCTTTCGAACGAGGGCCGTCTCCGACCCGGCGTCCCTTCCGCTCCCTCGGGGCGTCAAAGCCGGGCGCATCTCGGCCGGGCCGATGAGCACCGAAGCGGTGATCGACCTCGTCCGCGCCCACCAAGGGATCACGGTCATGGCGAAGTGGGCCGCGCGGCCGTTTCTCGAACGGGACCCCGAACTCGTCGGGCATCGCATCGGTCGTCGAGGCATCTGGCAGGCGTGGCACGCCATCACCCGGGCGGACGAGAGCTCGACGGCCACCCGCGCCTTTCTCCGCATGGTCACAGCCGCTCGTTCGCACGTTCCCGGAGTCCGTATACCCAAGCCATGAACTCGATTCATGGTCGAGCTCCAAACTTCGATTGGGCGAGGGCGCGCTCCTCCGTTCAGCCTCTTCTCACGACCCGCGGGTCGCACGAAAGGGGAGCGAAGATGCGTGAAGAAATGACGGGCAAGACAGTGGTGGTCACCGGAGGAAGCTCTGGCATCGGTCGAGAGGTGGCTCGGAGGGCTCGGATGGCCGGGGCCGAGGTCGTGATCATCGGCCGCGACTCGAAGCGACTGGAGGAGGCGGCAAGCCAACTGTCGGTTCGAGGTCTCCGTGCTGACGTCGGGGTCGAGTCCGAGGTGCGGACCGCCTTCGACCAGATCGAGGGCGTTGATCACGTCTTTTCAGCGGCGGGGAGCACGCGCCTCGGGCCGCTTCCGGATGCTCCGGTCGACGAGCAACTCGCGGCCCTGAAGGAGCGTATCTGGGGCAATGCCTATGTTCTGCAGGTGAGCCTGCCGAAGATGCGCGAGGGGGGAAGTCACGTCTTCACGGGCGGGATCTCGACGGACCGACCGGTCCCCGGGGCGTGGGTGAGCGGGGTAGCTACGGCCGCCGCCGAGCAGATGGCGCGGGTCTTTGCGGTCGAGTTGGCGCCCCTCCGCTTCAACGCGGTGTCGCCGGGCTGGACGGACACCCCCATGTGGGATCGCGTTCTCGGAACGTCAAAAGCCGCCACCCTCGAGCAGGTAGGGGGTGGCTTGCCGGTGGGGCGCGTAGCCACCGCCGGAGAGGTCGCAGAGGCCGTGTTATTCCTGATGAACAACCCGGCCGTCACGGGGGAGGTGCTGCACGTCGACGGCGGCGGTCGCCTCGTCTAACGGCGCGCCCGACGCAACGTTCAGAGGCGCACCCCCTGGACGACCCGGGGGATCTCTCCACCAAAGAGAGCACACAGGGCCTCTGGGGCGTCATCGTCATGCTGGTGGAGGGCTTGCTGCAGGGCCCCCAGCTCCGCGGGCACCGCGCACACCTCGTGGAGATATCTCGCGAGCGACGACGGACTTTCGTCGTCGCCGGCCAGGCCGAGCTCGCGCTCGAAGCGCTGAAGCTGGGAGGCGAAGCCGATGTTCGGCAAGACTTCTTGCCGGCGCGCTCGAACGTCGAGGTAGGTCTCGAAGAAGGCGCGGCCCCGTCGCCGCATGAGGAGCGCGGTGACCAGCGTGGCTGAGCGGCTCACGCCCGCCTCGCAGTGCACTAGCACGCTCTGGCCGCCGGCCGCGTCGAGGCCGTCCGCGAACTCGAAGAACTCGGGGAACGCGGCGGCGATGTCCTCGTTCATCCCGTCCCGGAGGGGGATGAACAGCGTCGAGAAGTCGGCACCCATGAAGGCGACCTTGTCGCGGTCCTCTTCGTTGAGGCAGCTCACCACGTGGGTCACGCCCGACTCCTTGAGCGCCGGGGCGCGCTCCGGGGTGGGGCGAGCGCCGAGGTACAGGCCGTCCGCCACGCGGTTGAACGGGTCCCGCGCCAGGCTGACTGAAAAATCCATGTCGAGCCCCAGCCAACTCATAACGCGATCCGTCCATCTCTCCCGGGTCACCGTGGCGCTCCCGGAGCGAAGTCTATCGGGAAGACCCGCGTTCAAAAGACGGGTTGGGCCGCCGCTTGGGTAATGCCTCCATTGCTCCCCTGCAGGGACACCTTGCAGTTGGAGATCTGACAGTCCGTTTCGAACTTTCCGCCCATACAGGTGTTTTGACACTGCATGTCGCAGGTGCAGGTGGCCGGTTCGCCGCCGACGGTACACTCGAGCGGCACCGCCTTGTGCGAGGAAGAGGCCGTCGAGCCGTCGTTGGCCACGCACGGCTTGCCTTCGTTCGGACCTTTGACGCCGTACGCGTCGGGGCCTCGCCCCGCCGGGTTCTTCGGAACCTTGCGTCCGGGCAAGGGCCGCAGGCGCACCGGCTTGAGGACCTTGAAGCGCTTCCCGCTCTTCATGAATAGGGCTTTGGAGATGGCGGGCGCGCCCTTGCCCTTGCCGGCCGAGCTTTCGCTTTCGGCAAACCCGATCGCGAAGGCGAGCGCCGAGAACGCTAACAGGGGCATGTATCGGGTCAGACGAGGCATTCCCGGAGACTAGACGAAGCTGCGACTTCCTTCAAACCGACGCTCTCGTCTTCGTTGGTGCTGTGTCCGAACATGCAAGGTTTCACTCGCCAGGGGCTCGGGTCGGCGCCTTCGGATAGACTCGGCCGGTGCCCGATGCCGAGCTGACGATCCTCCGGCCGGCCCTCGTCGTGGTCGACGTGCAGAAGGCCATCGACCACCCCCGGTGGGGTCCGCGCAACCATCCGCAGGCGGAGCGGGTCATCGCCGGGCTCCTTGCGCTTTGGCGCGCGCGGGGCTGGCCGCTCTTTCACGTCCGTCATGACTCGACCGAGCCCGACTCCCCCTATCGACCGGGCCAGGAAGGTCACGACTTCAAGCCCGAAGTGGCGCCTCTCGCGGGCGAAGCCGTCCTTGCCAAGACCGTTCACAGCGCCTTCGTGGAGACCGAGCTTCGCGAAAGACTGATGGCTTCGGGCCAAGATGCGGTCGTCTTTGCCGGAGTCCTGACCCACAACTCCCTCGAGGCCACCGTCCGCGCTTCTGCCGATCTAGGCTTTCGTAGCTTCGTCGTCGCGGACGCCTGCTGGTCCGTAGACACGCGGGACCTCCGGGGCCATCTGTGGCCCGCCGAGGACGTCCACGCCCTGTCGCTCGCCCACATGCACGGGGAGTACGCCACCGTCCTCGACTCCGACGCGCTCCGAGCGCGGCTGCCCGCCCCCGGCTCAGGAGAAGACTGAGGCGAAGGCCGCCTCCAGATCGGCCCAGAGATCCTCCGCGTTCTCGATGCCCACGCTGAGGCGGAGCAGCGTGGGCGGCAAGTGCTCTTGCCCGGCGATGGCGGCGCGGCGCTCGATGGTCGACTCGACCCCTCCCAGGCTCGTGGCGTGGTGGATGAGCTGAAGTCTTCGACAGACCTCTTCGGCCTGGTGGGCTCCGCCTCGGAGCTCGAAGGAGAGCATCGTGCCAAAGCCCTTTAACACCCGACGCGCCACGTCGTGGGTGGCGTGTGAGGGGAGCCCGGGATAGCGGACGCGGGTCACCGCAGGGTGAGCTTCGAGGTGCTCGACGAGGCGCGCCGCGTTGGCTTCGGCCTGTCGAAGGCGGAGCGCCAAGGTTCGAGCCCCCCGCGTGGCCAAAAAGGCTTCGAGGGCTCCGATCGTGGCTCCGTGGAGTAGCCTCGAGGCTCTCAGCCCCTCTGTGACCGCATCGTCTCGAGTGGCGACGACCCCCGCGAGGAGGTCGGAGTGGCCCCCGATGAACTTGGTGACCGACTGTACAGACACGGTGGCCCCGAGCTCGAGGGGCTGTTGGTTCAGCGGAGTCGCGAAGGTGCTGTCGACGGCGAGGATCGCCCCCGGCTTTCGAGGGGCAGCGCCGATCGCATCGAGATCCGCGACCGCCAAGAGGGGGTTCGACACCGACTCCAGCCAGATCAGATCCGCCACCGCGCAGGCCTGGATCCAGGCTTCGGTGGCTTCGACGGCGATGCGCTGCACCGTCCAGCCCCGCCTCCGTTCGCCCGCCTCGGCCAGCGCCACGACCGCCTGGTAGCAGTCGTCGGGGAGGACCACCATGGCTCCGGCCGGGACCTGATCAAAGACGGCCGCCACCGCGGCCATCCCCGAGGCGAAGGAGATGGCCTGGGCCGACTCGAGCCCTCCCAGGATCTCTTCGAGGGCAGCCCAGGTCTCGGTGCCCTCGTCTCGCGCGTAGGCGCGGTCTGCTCCCAGCAGGAAGTTCGATGCCGGCACCGGCGGTACGTTGAGCGGCGCGCCCGGATCCTCGGGCCGACCCGCTGCGACCACCCACGATTCAGGCTTGAGCTCCGAGGGATCTCTCTTCATGTCCTCTTGTCGCCCGCCCGGCCCGCCGAGGCCAAACCTCTTCGATGACGTCCGCCACTCGATCCGCGTCGTCGGGGCCGACGTCGCTCGAGATCACGGAGAAGCGAAGCACGCCGCGGCCCTTCCACTGCGCGGTGCGCACGAAGACCCCGGACGCGTTGAGCGCATCGGCGAGCTCGACGATGGCGTCCGCGTCTCGACCCGGTCCCGCCCCCACCAGGACCTGGTTCAGCACCACCGGGTTGAGGACCTCCAGGCCCCCGATGCGCTCGAGGCGAGCGGCGAGCCGCTCGGCGGCGGCGCAGTGTCGACGGACCATGCCCGCGATGCCGTGCCGGCCCCACCGGCGCAACACCGCCCACGCCGCGAAGCCCCGGGCCCGGCGGGATAGTTCGGGGACGAAGTGGGTGGGGTTCCGACCGTCCTCGGGGCCGTGGTTGAGATAGCCCGCGGTCATGTCCATGGCCCGGCGATGCGCGTCGGGGTGCCGGATGATGGCGAAGCCCGAGTCGTACGGCAGTTGCAGCCACTTGTGCCCGTCGACGCTCCAGCTGTCGGCCTCGTCGAGCCCTGCGGTGAGGGCGGCCTTTTCGGGGAGGAGGAGCGCCCACAGGCCGAAGGCCCCGTCCACGTGCACCCAGGCTCCGTGCTTCCGGGCCGAGGCCACAATGCCAGGGAGGTCCTCGAAGCCCCCAGAGTTGATGTGACCGGCTTGGGCGATGATGATCTTGGGACCGACGTGCGCCTGGAGGGCTTCGGCGAGGGCACAGACCTCCATCAGCCCTCGGTCGTCGGAGGGGATCTCCGTCACGTTGGCGGCCCCGAAACCCAGGTAGCGGAGGGCCGAGCGGTTGGCCACGTGGGCGTCGTCGCTGAGGAACACCTGCACCCGCGGGGCGCCCTGGAGCCCGTAGGCTTCGAAGTCATGTCCCGCGTCGGCGAGGACCTGCGTGCGGGCCGCCGCCAAGCCCACGAAGCTGGCCATGGTGGCCCCGGTGACGAAGCCCACCGAAGATGCGCGGGGCAGATCCAGGAGCTCCAGAAGCCAGTCCGCTACCACCTCTTCCGCCACCGCCGCGGCCGGCGAGGTCTGGTGGATGCCCGCGTTCTGACCCCTTATCGAGGTCAGCCAGTCGGCCGCAACACCCGTTGCGTCCGAGGAGCGTCCGTGGTCACGAGCGGGACCTTGCTCGCGGGCCGTGTGAGGAGGCGAGGTTATAGCAAAGGCCAGTAGAGCTGAGCCTGCTCAGCTCGGCCCACGGCCGAGACCTGGCTACCCAGGCTCAGCGCCGCCGAGCGAAGCGCAGCGGTCGCTGCTGTATGGAGGCGGGAAGTTAGGAAGACTCAGCGGGGGCCGAGCACGTAGCAGTCGCGGCCCTCGACCTCACCCTGGGTGGAGGCGGGGTCGCACACCTCGAAGACCTTGTTGCCGGTGGCGAGGTTTCCGTGCTCGTCGACGCGGCGTACCTTGATCACGTGGGCGCCCGGGGCGAGATCCATCGGGATCTCGGCCGCCCAGATCGTGCTCGAGGGCTGCGGGCTGGAGATACGGGTGCGGCCCGCTTCGGTGGTGGTGAGGTCGGCGTTCACGTCCGTGAGGAACTGATTGATGCGGGCCGAGTAGCGGGTCATGAAGGGGTCCCGGCACCACGCGGTGCCCGCCGGGCGCACGAGCTCGTCCGGATCCGTGACCACGTCGGTCTCGCGGATCATCTGACCCAGGGGCTGGTAGGGGCCGCCGTCGAGGGAGAACTCCACGTGGTGGCGGGCGTTGCTGTCGAACGCGTTGACGACGATGCTGTTGCGGGGACCGATGGCGGGGTCGTCGTCGGGGGTGGGGCAGGGCACGCTCAGGTCTTCGATGGCGTCGTGGTCGATGTTTACGCCGACGCTGATGCGGAGCTGGAAGTCGTCCTCGACCTTGGCGTTGTTGATGCGGGAGTAGGCCGACTGATAGTGGGTCACGATCTCAGGGCCGTCGAAGTCGAAATAGTAGTAGCCGTTCGGGTTGCCGTCCTGAGTGTGGGAAACGCGCACGCCGCGGTCGTCCTTCGGCCCGCCCAGGCTCACCCGAACCTCGGCGATCTTCTTGTGCACCACGGGGGGCAGGTGCGCGTCGCGACCTTCCTCGGCGCCGAGCCACAGGGTCCACAGGTTGGAGGTGTCGTGGCCCGAGAAGCTGTACACGTTCGGGTGCCCGTCGAGGACGGCCATGAGGTCGCTGAGGTTCTCGGTGTTGATGTTGGCGGCCCCGATGCTGTTGGCGCCGCTGATGGCCAAGGTCTTCAGAGAGATGTGGGTGTAGATGACCACCAGCTTGCCGGGGTCGACGTACTGGAGATCGTTCGCCAGCCACTGGAGCTGCTGCGGGGTGAAGAAGCCCTTATAGGTGCTCCCGCCCTCGGGGAAGCCGGGGGTGAAGCGGTCCTGGTTGCCGGTGCCGGCGCCGAAGGGATCCAGGTTGCCCTTGAAGAACACGTTGTTCATGGCCACGAAGTGCACGTCGCCGTACTCGAAGGAGTAGTTGTCGGGCCCGAAGACCCGGATGAAGGTCTGGGTCGAGTAGCGGTCGTTCGGCGACTTGATGTTCATGTCGTGGTTGCCGGGCACGTTCCACACGGGAATGCCCATGGCCGCCATGATGCGGTTGTGCCGGGGGTAGAGGGTCAGGTCGTCGTTGATGACGTCGCCCGCCACCATCACGAAGTCCGCCTTGGTTCCGATGAGCCCCGAGATGAACTCGTCGCGGAGGTCGCTCAGCTGGCGGTTTCCGAACTCATTAGGCCCACCCGCCAGGAACTGGCTGAAGCTTCCCGCCTGCGGGTCCGCGAAGGCGAGGGCCTTGAACTGGTTGCGGCGGCGGCCACGACGGCCCCAGTCCACGACCTCGTCGTAGCGACCGCGGCGCCGCGCTCGTCGAGCCCGGTGAAGGGGGAAGTCGACGGACGCGGGCAGCGGGCCGGTGGGATCGATCACCGGGAACAGCCACGAGGCCACGGGGGGCGTCCCGTTGGGGTAGTTGATGTAATAGAACTGGGGCAGCTGAACGTCGTTGACGGGGACGTTCCAGCCGCGTGGCTGAGTGATGAAGATGACGGTCTCGTCATCGACGGGCAGGCGGTAGCGGCCGCGTCGATCCGTCTTCACCACGTCGAGGCCGTTGGAGACGGACACGCCGCGCACTCCGGGCTCACCACGGTCACGGACGCCGTTCTTGTTGATGTCGTTGAAGACCACGCCTCGGGCGTAGGTCTCGCTGGCGTGAGCAGCGGACGCACTGCTCACGACCAGCAGCCCCGCCAGAATGGCCAGGGACGGCTGAATGGAAAGCTGATTCAAAACTATCTCCCCTACCCACCGCGCAACGCGCGCGGTGAGTTGCTCGACCGAGTTTTCGGCGGACCCTTCGAAGCGAAGGGTCGTTCGTACATAAACGAATCGGCGTCGCAAAAGCGTGACGAGCCCATGTATCGCCCGCAACAAACGCCGAGCGAGGATGGTCTCTCAGCTATAGGTGGATCGAGTGCTTGGGCGCGAGGACCCGTCCGAGCTGCCAGGGCACAGAGGATATGAAGCTGCGGTCGATGTCCGCGGCTGCGGTTTCTACGAAGGATAGAAGGCTCGCCTTGGTCTCCAGAATGCGTGGATAGCTCTGCAGCTCTCGAACCCGCCCCAAATCACTCTTCGTTCCCGCTTTGCGACGCAGCTCGAGCTCGCGTACGAGTTGTTTCGCGGCGAGAAACAGGCGGTGGGTTGTCCGAACCTTTTCCTGGACACGCCGAGGACCTATCCCCAGTGCGTCACTGACATCCGCCAGGGCCCAGAACAACGCTACGCGCCGGCAGTTCGCCTTGACCGGTCCCCGACGGTGACTCCCCGCGCCGAAGATGGCCGCGTAGTCATCTGCTCGCATCCGGTGTTCGTTGACCTGAAGGAGTGGGGTCATCGACACTTCGTCGAGATCTCCACCGCAGTTGTCCGAGATCGTGGCCGTCTTGATCGCGTCCCGTCGGAAGGCGATCCACCGCGAGCGCATCCGTCGCTGCTCCTCGGGCGAGCTCAGCGACTGGTCCTGTTCGATCCGGGTCGGAGGGTCCGCACGCACGCTCGAAGGCAGGCTGGTCAAAAAGTCTCGGACGCCTCCTACGGTCGGATCCATCTCGCCGAGGACGACCAGCTCTTCGAGGAACTCGGCCTTGGCGCCGGCCGTGTAGAGGTCGATGACCGCTCGGGTTGCGGCCTCCTCCTGCACCCCTCGGGCTCGCGCCCGCTCCGCGAAGGCTTCGATGTACCCGAACATCTCCGCCTGACGGAGAAACCACGTGCTTAAGGCCAGCCCGCGAATCTCCTCGTCGCCGCGAATCTCCTCGACGCGGGCCAGGTACGCATGGACATCCTGGGGGTGAAAGAGAGCGAGTGCTCGCACCAGACCGAAGTGCGCGGAGAGACTGGGTTGTACGCGGTCGTACTTGGTATCGAAGGCCGTGAGCCGGCGTATGTAGGCGCCGAAGTCAGCTCGCGACGCGGTGAGTTTGCCCACGCGCACCAAGACTGTCTCCGGCTTGTCATAAACGACAGGGGTGATTGTGAGCTTCGGGGCGAAGGCGAAGTGGGCCTGACAGGGCCGAGGTCCGAGGATCGGAAGCGAGAGTAAGATCGCCGTCGCCCCTCGAATGACTTTTCCCCTTACTCCGGACGCTCTATACATTGCCCCGCCTCTTATCGAGGCCGAGTTGACGGTTCATGGCGCGCGCATGCCAAGAGAATGACGCAGGGGTGTTTATGGTCCCGCCGAGGTCGGGGCGGCGCGAGGCCCTGGTGTTCGCTGGCCTCATCTCGGCGGTGGTGGCCGTCGTTGGAGTGCGGGTGGGGACCCTCGCGCTCATCGGATCCGATCTGTCCCTCCAGCCTTACCAGCGCTTGGACGACGTACTGGCGAGGAAGCCCCATACTCTCTACCGTTTGCTTCTCTCGAGCGTGCCGGAGGTGATCCTCCTTCGCGAGGATGAAGGGATCTGGCCCGAGGCCGAGCTCCTCGCTGAGTCCTTCGTTCCTCCCTACGCCGCCGCCCTCGTTCCGAGCGAGCTCCGAAGCTATGTATGGGTCGGCTACGACGGGGGGTCGTGGGTGGACTACCTGGGGCAAGACCAAACGGGCGAGGGGCCAACCTTCATCTTGCGATTGGTCGATCTCCACGCGGGCTACCACCCGCACCCTCACCCCGGGGTCGACTACGATCCGGAGCTGGTGGTGGCCAGCCAGGTCTGGTACGCGCCGACCCCGCGACGCCCCTATCCCGGAGAGCGGCTGCCCGAGGCGGGGTGGCTGTGGGTGCTCTCGCCAGGAAACCTTGAAACCCTCTCGAAGGGTCTGAAGCCGGAGACAAGATGAACGTACGCCTGATCAGCCTACGAGGTAGGCGACGATGAGAGTCGCGAAGCTACGGCCGAGCGAACACGCGGCGAGAGGCGCGGCCGAGGGGTATCAGAATTTGCGCCGGGCGTATCTCGTGGGTGGGGTCCTCGCTGCGCTCCTTTGGAGCGCGGACAGCCAGGGAGCGGAGCGCCCTCGGGTGGGGGTCACGCTCCACCCCTACTTTTCTTGGCTCTCGACGATCGCAGGGGACACCGTCGAGGTTGTTCCGGTCTTACCCGCAGGTATCGACCCTCACACCTATCAGCCTCGCCCTCGCGAACTCGAGATCCTGGGGACGCTCGATGCTCTCGTTCTGGATGGGCACGGGCACGACGCCTACATCGAGGCGATGCTCAAGGCCGCGGGCACCCCCAAGCTCCGCCGCATACGCCCGGCCCGAGGGGTTCCGGGGCTCTCCCGCCACCGTCACACTCACGGGGCCGAGGCCCACGCTCACCCCGACCCACACGCGTATCTATCCGTGAGCGGGGCCGTTCAGCAGATCCACAACCTGGCCCGCTCGCTCGGGAAGCTCTACCCCGAGCACGCGGACCGGTATCGAGGGGAGGCGCGGCGCTACGTCCGTCGGCTTCGAGAGGTGAAGGCGGAGGGGCTACGGGCCCTGGGTGAGCTCGAGATCTCGGGTCTCCGCATGGCCACCTTTCACGACGGATACGGCTATCTCTTTCAGGAGCTGGGCCTCGACGTGACCGCGGTCGTCCAACCCCGTCACGGGGCAGACCCCTCGGCCCGCGAGGTGGCGACCACCATCGAGCGCCTTCGTCGCCAGGAGGTCTTTGCCCTGTTCGTCGAGAAGGACGCCCAAGGCCCACTCCTCGATCTCGTCCGAGAGGGGGCGGGGGTCCGCGTGTACGAGCTGAGCCACGTCGCGAAGGGGGATTACTCGAGGGGCAAGTTCCTGGACGAGATGGGCGAGAACCTCGCGAGCATCTTGGCCGCCGCCCGCGACTATGTGGACGCCCAAAGATGAGCCGCCTCCCTCACGTAGAGGTGCGAGGGCTCACCGTCGTACTCGATCGGCACGTCATCCTTCGAGACGTGAGCTTGGACGTCTTCCCGGGGACGATTCACGCGGTGGTGGGACCCAACGGGGCCGGGAAGACCACCCTGATACGAAGTCTCCTCGGCGGCCTCCCCCACCGTGGCCAGATCAAGATCAGATTCAGAGACCAGGGCCGGGTGGGATATGTCCCCCAGCGCCTCGACTTCGACCGGAAGCTTCCCGTTACGGTGCGCGACTTCCTTGCCCTCGTCCAGGCAGAGCGTACCGCGCCGTGGGGGCGGGCCCGTCGAAGCTCATCCATCGATGAGCTGTTGCATCGGGTCGGATGCGCGCACGTCTGGGACCGCCGCCTGGGCAGCCTCTCCGGAGGGGAGCTCCGCCGCGTCCTTCTCGCTCAGGCCCTCTCCCCTCGGCCCGAGCTCCTGCTCTTGGACGAACCCACGAGTCAGGTCGACCTCCCAGGAGCGATCCTCTACGAGGACATTCTCCAGGAGCTGCGTGACGCCCACGGAATGACTTTGGTCTTGGTCGGACACGATTTGGAATGGGTGGCGCGGATGGCAGACGCGGTGACCGGGCTCAACCGCGAAGTTCTCTACTCTGGCTCCCCTCAAGGACTCACCGACCCCGATGAGCTGGGTCGGATCTTTGGGCCGATCCGCGCACGCAGCCTCCCGGGTGCGCTCGCGGACGCGCCATCGGGTCGGTGCTAGCCAACAGGAACAGAGATGGACGAGGTCTACGGTCAAATCGCGATATGGAGCCGGGACGGGGTGCTGCCAGGCCTCTTTGAGCATGCTTTCTTGGTGAGAGGCCTTCTTGCGGCTCTTGTCATCGGACCCCTGCTCGGCGGGGTGGGCACCCTCGTCGTGCAAAAGCGCCTCGTCTTCTTCACGCAAACCCTCGGTCATGCCTCGTTGACCGGGGTGGCGCTCGGGCTCTTGCTCGGGGAGCCGCTGGGAGAGACCCACGCGGGTCTGTATGGCTTCACTCTCGCGGTGGGATTCACCATGGTCTACCTGTCCCATCGGGGGGGAGCGGCGTCCGAGACGGTGGTGGGTGTGGTCCTCGCACAGGTTCTCGGACTCGGTATCGTTCTTCTCGTCCTCGTCACTCAGCGCTTCGACGTCCATCAGGTCGAGGCGGTGCTGTTTGGAAGCCTCGTGACCCTAACGGATCGAGACCTCGGCATCCTCTTGGCGACGGCGGTCGTCGCCGGGGCGTTCTTCCTTTTCGGTTTCAGCCGCTTCTGGCTGGTCAGCTTGAGTCCGGAGCTCGCCCGAGCGCGGGGCGTCGACCCCATGTCGGTCGACTACGCCTTCGTGCTCGTCCTGACCGTAGTCATCGTGGCCAGTCTGAAGCTCGTAGGCTCCTTGCTCGTGCTCGCCTTGGTGGTGATGCCTCCCGCCGCCGCCCAGAACCTCGCCCGAGACCTTCGGGGCTTCCTCGTCCTGAGCGCCGCCTTCGGGGCCGTGGGCGCGACCGGCGGGCTCCTGCTCTCCGCTCAATCGCCCGTTCCCATCGGCGGTGCGATCGTATTCGTGACCGGCGGCCTCTACGCCCTGTCCTTGCTGGGGCGGCCTCTTCCCCCCGCGAGCTCCCGTTAGGCTTTGTTAAGGAGCACGGAGGTTGGTCAAACCAAGGCCGACCGATGAACCCCCACGCCCCTCTTCCCGTCGGAGCTGGCGGAGGTCGAGGACGACGCTTCTGGACCCCGAAGGAGACGATATGAAGAAGAAGATGGCCCTTTTGACCCCCTTCATCGCTTTCGCCGCGCTCGCCGCCTCCACGGCGGAGGCGCGTCCCCGGTCCGTAGGCCGCGCCTACCACCCTGCCGACGTCAACCTCGACGGCGTGGTGACCCGAGCCGAGCAGCGACGGGTGACCCGCGCGCGGGCCTACCACGTTGCCGACCGAAACCGTGACGGGCGCGTGAGCTCGGTGGAGGCCCGCATCTATCGCGACCGCCGACGCGTGGTGCGGGCGGCCGTGACCCCGCGGGCCGTCCGGAGGAGCGTCGTGGTGGCCCCCCGACCCCGTCCCGTGGTGGTCAAGAAGGTGGTGGTGCACAAGCGCGGAAAGCGCACCAAGAAGGTCGTGGTTCGGCGTACGGTCCGCCGTTGACGTCGGTCGGGCGAGGTCGGGTACACAAGGAGCGATGCAGAGGCTGAGCTCCGACCCTCGCAGCGTCGAGACCTTCGTGCGCGCCGTCGAGCTCGGCAGCTTCTCGGCCCTCGCCCGAGCCTGGAACGTCAAGCCCTCCTCGATCTCCCGGCGCATCGCTGCCCTCGAGGAGGAGCTTGGCGTTCGCCTGCTCGCACGCACGACCCGTAAGCTGAGCCCGACGGAAGCCGGGCAGCGGCTGTACGAGCGCGCCCGTGCGTCCCTCAACGAGCTCGACGAAGCCCTCCGGGCTGCGGCCGAGATGACCGAGGTCCCCCGGGGTCGCCTCCGGGCCAGCGCTCCCATCGCCTTCGGGCAGCGCTTCCTCGCTCCCCTCCTCGGCGCCTTTCACGCCGCCCATCCCGAAGTCGAGCTCGAGCTCGGGCTTCATGACCGCTACGTCGATCTCGTCGGCGAGGGTTGGGACATCGCCATTCGGGCCGGCCATATTCGTGACGAGGGGCTCGTGGCGAGGCGCTTGGCGCCGAACGATCGGGTGCTCGTCGCCAGCCCTCGGTATCTCGACGCCCGCGGACGCCCGTCCTCGCCCCGGGATCTCGCCGAGCACGCGGCGCTTCGCTTCCGCTATGTCGACTCGGACGATCGATGGTGGTTCCGGAGTGGCGACGACACGGAACGGGTGGCGGTGGCGGGGCCCGTCGCCTCGAACAGCGGCGAGCTGCTCATCGCCGCCGCCGAGGCGGGGCTCGGGATCACTCTGGTTCCTCGCTGGCTTGCTTTCGCAGCCCTGTCCGCAGGGCGGGTGGAAGCGGTCCTGCCCGACTGGGAAGTGACCGCCACCGATTTTGATTCGCAACTTAGCCTGCTTTATCCTTCGCGCCGACTCCTCCCCGCCAAGGTGCGGACCTTCGTGCGCTTCCTCACCCAGGCTTTTGATCCACCTCCGTGGGCGTAGGCTCACCCGCTCGGCACCAGGTCTCGCAGTCGCGCGTTCTCCGTCTCGAGAGCTGCGAGACGTTGTTTGACCGGCTCGAGCTGAGCCTCGAGCTCGTGGGCTGTCCAGCGCGGCGTGATGTGCTGGGGGCAGTTCCAGTCGAAAGCTTCCACGTTCAGGACCACGATGTGCTCCACCTTACCCGAGTAGTTGGGGTCTCGGACCTTCTCCGCGAGGTCCGGGACCTCCTCGGGGCGGGCGAAGCGCGCGCGGGCGAAGATCTTCAGACGCCGTTGATGAGGATAGTCGACGAAGAAGAGAGAGACCCGGTCGTCCTCGACGACGTTGCCCGCGCTCACGTACTGGCGATTGCCTCGATAGTTGGCGAAGGCCAGTGTCTTGTCGTCCAAAACCCGAACGAAGCCGGTCGGCCCTCCCCGGTGCTGCACGTAGGGCCAACCGTCATCGTTGGCGGTCGCCATGTAAAAACTATCCCGAGCTCCGATGAAGGCGGCCTCATCTTCGCCGAGGCGCTGATCTTCCCACTCCATGTCGAGCAAGCGCTGCGCAGACTTTCGCGCTCCGTGAGCGTCCTGGACGGCACGCACGGATGGGGTGAAAGCAATCTCTGGGTATCGGCGGGTCATCTTTCGGCCTCCTCGCCACGGAGCATGGCCACGGCTCTCGGCCGCGACAACGGCCCGTCCGCGAACGAGAGCTGTGCGCTCGGCGCCAAAGTGGGGATGCCAATGCTGCCCCTCGAAGCGGCAACCTTTTCATGTCGTCCGCCCGAGAGGACGGCGCTCGAGCGCGAGACGCGGAAAAGTGATTGGCATCCATCGTGCTGACCACCCTCAGCATGGTTCGAACGCGCGCCCGGTCTTTGTCGTTCCTCGGAGCCCTCGTGAGTCTCATGGGGTGCGCCACCGCTCCTCCGCGGGGGGCCGCGCCTCTCGGCGGCTCTCGCGGTGTCCAGATCCAGCTGGAGGCCCCGGCGTCTCCTCACGCGGGCCCCTATCGCGTGTACGCAAGCCCGGACGGAGCGTCCTGGACCCTCACGGGGACGGTGCCTGCGCATCCGTCGGCGCCGAGCGTCATCCACGTCGCAGCCGAACGGTGGAAGGTCGAGGGTTGTGAGCGCTCCGTCTATCTCCGGCTCCGCACGCGGAGGGGGGCCCTCGTACCTCAACCCTTCGACGCCCGGGCGCTCGAGGGCCACGCCGCAGCTGAGATCTCTCACACCTGTCCTCTTCGAGGATGCCGCTCTCGGTCCGAAGCGCGCC
>JBCBRU010000112.1:0-18166 GCA_039819565.1 Myxococcota bacterium
CGTTGGGGCGATCGAGGAAGCGAGCGGCCCGGGCGGGACCGGAGAGGCGCACGCTGGTCAACGTCCCACGCATACAGGTGTCGGAGGTCTGGACAAAGCGCGAGAAGACCCGTGGCGCGGACGGTCCTGAAGCCGCGCTGCCGATGCCGGGCGCGGGCAATGTGGTACCGGTCGCTCATGAGCGAAGAGGCACCGATGAAACCGTTGGGCTTCGTCCGACGGCGACCTCAGGAGATGCTGATTCGGGCGCGTTCGTTTCGCGACGCGATGTCCGCCCGCCGAAGCGTCCGGCAGTTCAGTCCGGACCCTATCCCTCGCGCGGTTCTCGAGGAGTGCGTGCGCGCGGCCGGTCAGGCTCCTTCCGGAGCCAACAAGCAGCCGTGGCGTTTCGTGGCCGTCTCGGACCCGGAGCGCAAGCGACGCATTCGCGAGGCGGCGGAGGAGGAGGAGCGCGCCTTCTATGGCGGACGCGCGCCGGACAGCTGGCTCCAAGACCTCGTGCCTTTCGGAACGAACGCCGAAAAGCCCTTCCTGGAGACCGCCCCGATATTGATGGTGGTGTTCGCGCAAAAGCACGGACCGGACCAAGAGAAGCACTACTACGTGAACGAATCGGTGGGGCTTGCGGTGGGCTTCTTTCTCGCGGCCTGCGCGGAGGCCGGATTAGCGACCTTGACCCACACCCCGAGCCCGATGGGATTTCTGGCGTCCGTTTTGGGACGGCCGCCGTATGAGCGCCCCTACCTTCTGATTCCGGTGGGATACCCCTCGGCAGAAGCCGAGGTTCCGGATATTCACAAGAAACCTCTCGGGGACATCCTCGAATGGTACGGTCCCGGCGAGGCTGACTAAAACCACTTCGCAGCCGGATACAATGGTGCTCTCCTGGTTTCGGAGGAGCCATTCAGTGAGTTTAGATCTCTTCAATCCCACCGAGGAGCACGCTCTGCTCCGAGAGACCCTTGCCGCCTTCACGAAGGAGAAGGTTGAGCCGCAAGCGGAGGCTGGGGATCGAAAAGGCGAGCTCAATCTGGATCTCTTCCGGGAGCTCTCGGCCCTCGGCATGAACGGCATCACGGTGCCGGAGGCCCACGGGGGGGCGGGCCTGGACGCGGTGGCCTCGGTGATCGTCCACCACGAGCTCTCGAAGTCGGACCCCGGATTCTGCCTGGCCTATCTGGCCCACGCGCTTCTGTTCGTGAACAACTTCTATTGGGCTTCGAACGACGAACAGAAGAAGCGCTTCCTCGAGCCGACCCTGACGGGCGAGTGGGTGGGGGGCATGGGCATGACGGAGCCCGGCCACGGTACCGATGTCCTGGGCATGACCACCGCCGCCGAGAAGAAGGGCCCGAAATATATTCTCAACGGCACGAAGACCTACATCACCAACGCCGTCGAGGGGCACGTGTTTCAGGTCTATGCGAAGGTCGACGGCCGGATCTCGGCCTTCATCGTGGACCGCAGCTGTCCCGGTTTCTCGACCTCGAAGGCCATCAAGAAGATGGGGATGCGCGGAAGTACCATGGCCGAACTCATCTTCGAGGACTGTGAGATTCCTGAAGAGAACCTCCTGGGAGAGCCGGGAGAAGGTCTCGGGCACATGATGAGAAACCTCGAGATCGAGCGCCTGGCCCTCGGAGCCATGAGTTTGGGCATCGCTGACCGCTGTCTCGAGATCATGGTCGGGCACGGCCGGGAGCGCGTTGCTTTTGGGCAACCCATCAACCGCTTCGGGCAGATTCAAAGATATATCGGAGAAGGCTACGCGATGACCGAGGCGGCGCGCGCCCTGATCTATCAGGTGGCCCGCAACGTCGGGCCTGACGTGCAGAACCGTTTGGGCTCGGACGCCGTTAAACTCTTTGCCGCCCCCGTGGGCAAGACGATGGCCGATTACGCGATGCAGGTGCTGGGGGGAGCCGGGTACTGCGAGGAGTATCCGGTGGAGCGCCTCTATCGAGACGCCAAGCTCATCGAGATCGGTGGAGGCACGCTGGAGTCCCACCAAAAGAACATCACCAAGGACCTCACCCGAGCTTTGACCTGAGCCGCGGTGGTTACCCTGGCGATCTGGTCTTTTTCGCAGGCCAGAATCGTTTTTTTCGACCACGCACGCATTGTTTTGGTCGGATCTCTGGCCCACGATGCCGCATGCGCGCGCCCCAGGACGCCTTCGGCGAGACCGACGGCCTGAGCGAGGCGCATACCTCCAACCCCGACGTGCTCGAGCAGGCGTTATCGCTTCTGGCCGTACCTCGCGGCGATCTTCGGTTCCTCGATGCCGGCTGCCGCTTGGGTCGAGCTGCCGATTTTGTCCGGTCCCGCGGATGGGCCCGGGAAGTGGTGGCCATCGCCGAGCAGGGCGGCTTTCCCTTGTCGAAGCTCGGGACTCGCCGCTTCGACCGGGTGTTTCTCGCCGATGGTATCGTCGACGCCGAGGATCCCGTGGCCTTCCTGGCCGCGCTTCGAGGCTTCGCGGTCGAGGGAGGACTTGTGGGCTGTCTGCTTGCTCGCTACGCCGAAAACCGTGGTCTCGAGCTTCCCCCCGCGGCTCGCGGTCAGGCCGAGTGGCGCTCTTGCTTTCGACGCTCCGGCTTTGAGGTCGTGCGCCAGGAGCGCCTCCACGCGCGCGTCGGGGCCGGTCCCGACTGGCTGGTCCGCTACGGCAGCTTGGGGATCCTCGCCGTAGCCTAGGCCCGCCGACAGGGTTGATAGGGTTGCCCCAGGGAGCATCGTGGGCCTTCCTTCCGGGGTGCGAATCTCACGGGCTCCCCGACCGTGGCCTCTCTTTGCGCTGGCGGCCGTGAGCGCTTGCGCCAGCGATGCCCCCACCATCGACACCCTCGCTCTCCCGAGCGGGAGAGTGGGGCAGGGCTATGAGGCCCGGCTCGAGGCGTCCGGCCCGGTCGACGTGAGCTGGGGCCTCGCCGAGGGGCAGCTCCCTCCCGGTCTGGCTCTCTCCCGAATGGGACGCATCCTCGGGACACCGGAGGAGGCGGGGCGCTTCGAGGTCGTCGTCGAGGCGGCCGCCCGCGGCGGAAGCGACCGCAAGCCCTTGGTGCTTCAGATCGGAGAAGGGCGCCCTCTGACCCTCCACACCACCCGCCTCCCGGATGGCGTCAAGGACCTGGTTTACTCGGCCCGACTGGAGGCGAGCGGCGGCGTCCGGCCCTATCGATGGAGCGTCACCGCGGGCGCTCTTCCCCGCGGCCTCGCTTTTTCCGCGGAGTCCACGGCCGCCGAGCTGTTGGGCACCCCGCAGGAGGTCGGGAGCTTTGCCTTTGCGCTCGAGGTTCGGGACGACCGCGAAGCTTCCGTCACCCGGCAGATCACTCTGGTCGTGACCGAGCGTCGGATGCCCCTTCGGATCGACGATCTCGAGCTCGCAGCGGGGCGCCGAAGCCGGTCTTACCGCCAGGAGATCGGGGCTCGCGGGGGCGGGGGCGGCGCGGTTCAATGGGACCTGACCCACGGCGCTCTTCCTCCCGGGGTGGCGCTGGTGGGCTCCGAGGCCATGGCGACCCTCACGGGGACGCCGACCCGCTCGGGGCGCTTCGAGTTCACCCTGACCGTGTCCGAGGCCAGCGGCGAAAATGCCTCTCGGTCCTTTCAAATCGACGTGGGTGCGGATCGCCTGGAGCTGAGCGTAGTCCCCGCCTTGGTGGGCGAGCTGGGCCAAAGCCTCACCGCGACCCTGGCCTTCGCAGGGGGCACGGGCGAGGCCCCCGCGGTCCGGGTAGCTTCGGGGCGTCTGCCGAGGGGCCTCGTGCTCGCCGACGGGCGTATCACCGGGATCCCGCTAACGGTGTCTGAAGCCCAGTCCGTCGTCCTCGAAGCAACGGACGCTACGGGGACCTCCACCGCGAGCCTGAGCATCGAGGTCCTCGCCCCTCTCGAGGTCCCGACCACGCCCCTTCCCGACGGGGAGGTCGGGGCGCCCTGGGCCGGTCGTCTACGTCCTCAGGGCATGGCGGGTGAGCCGTCTTTCAGTCTCACCGGACTCCCCCCCGGCGTGCGGCCACGCGGTGAGGAGAGTACCGTCTTCCTGGAGGGGACGCCGGAGCAAGCGGGGCGCTTCGAGGGGACCCTTACGGTGGTCGATGAGCGGGGACGCGAGGCGCAATCTCCCTTTACTATCCTGATTCACGACCGGCTCCAGGTCGCGACCTCGGCTCTCCCCGAGGGACGGCCGGACCAGCCGTACCAGGCTCAGCTCCAGGCCTCGGGCGGTATCCCCGGGCCCCGCCGATGGCGGGTGGCGGGCGGCCAGCTGCCGCGGGGGCTCGGACTCGACGGCGCCTCGGGGCGCATCGTGGGGACGGCGACGGCAGCCGGTCAGCACGTGGTGATGATCGCCGTAGACGGAACGACGACGGCCACGCGCGCCCTTACGCTGACCCTGAGAGGTCCCGAGCCTCCGCCGGCCGCGACGCCGCCCCCGGAAGACCTGCCCGGTGATCCTGAGCCGACCGAGGAGATCCCCACGCCGGCCGAACCCGGTTCGTCGACCGCCGCGTCGTCGACCGCGGCGATCGTCGCCACTCCCGGGGAGGCACCGTCGGCTGGGCCCTCCGAAAGCTCCGGCGCCCCCGAAGAGCCGCCGGCGCCAACGACGTCGCCCGCGCCCGCGGAGTCGCCGGCGCCCGCCGCGCCCGCGAAGTCGCCGGCGCCCGCCGCGCCCGCGAAGTCGCCGGCGCCCGCCGCGCCCGCGAAGTCGCCGGCGCCCGCCGCACCCGCGCCCGCGAAGTCGCCGGCGCGCGCGGGGGCCCCGGCACCTGCGAAGTCGCCCGAGCCCTCATCTTCGGCGGCGGCCACCTCTTCGGCCGCCACCTCTTCCACGTCGTCTTCGCGGTAGAGCACCGGTCGCTCCACCCGTTCAGCGCTCGGGTACGGGTCGAGCTTCCGCGGCGAAGGCCGGGATCTCGAAAGCTTAGAAGAGTCGAAGGCCCGCCACGAACCCGGGCCAAAGGTAGGTGCGCCCATCCCCGGGGCGGGCGGCGTAGCTGGGGGCAAAGTTAGCCCGCTCGACTCCAGAGTCATGAAAGTCCACCAGGACGTGGAGGGCGGGGCCCACATAGAGGAGAAAGCCGGTACCGATTTCATAGCCGGCGGTGATTCGGGCCGTGGCCAGAAGGTCGGTCCGAGAGAAGTCTCGGTCGGCATCGAGGGCTTGGCTTCCAACCTCGATGTCGAAGTTCCAGTCCGGATGCGGTCGAATGCGGGCGCCGAGATAGGCCCCGTAGCCCAGCGCGTCGGGAGCCTCCCAGGTCCCGCCGCTAAAGAGGAGGCCGGTATAGACATACTTGGTTCCGATCTCGAGAGCGATGCCGAGGATCCCCACGTCGCTGGAGCTCACCTTGATGTCGAGGATCCCATCTTGGGTGGCATAGTTGAGAAGACCGAGGCTCAGACCGCGGGTCTCTTCGACCACGTTGATCAAGCCGAGCTGCAGACCTTGGACGGAGCCCGCGACGTTGAGCAGACCCACCTGCGCGCCCGAAACCTCGCGGGCGACGTTGAGGCCGGCCGCGACCTGGGCTCCCTCGACGTCTCCCGCCACGTTGAGTCCGACGGCGCCCTGGCCCCCCCGAACGTCGCCGCCGACGACGTTTAGACCCACTGCGGTTTGCAGGCCTGCCATGGATCCGCCGACGACGGCCAGGCCCACCGCAGACTGCCAGCCTCGAAACTCGTCACCTGTGGTCGCGAAGCCTACCCCGCTCTGAAAGCCCTCGAAGTCTCGGGCGGCGGTCGCAAAACCCACGCCCAACTGGACCCCTCGCCCGCTCCCCCCGATATGAGAGAAGCCGACCGCCGCTTGCCCTCCGACCATGCGGGCATCCATCCAGCTCGCTCCCACCGCGAGCTGGACCCCCTCGAGGTCGTGGCCGTAGCTCATGCCGAGACTCAACGAGACGTGGTTCAAAGTGGGGTCCGTAAACCCATTGATGGAGAGAGGAGGGATGATCCCAATGTCGAAGGGAACCACACGCCGCCGGGACGGATGCAGGCCCGCTCCGCGAAGGGTCGTAGACTCCCCCTGCACGCGCTCCAGACGCGAGGGTTCGAGCGCGCTGTCGACCCCGTCGGCCAAGGCGAGTTGCCCCCGGTAATGCACGCCGTCCTGAAGGAGGGTGACCTCGTAGGGGCCCGGCTCGAGCCCCAGGCGCACGGGTCGGCCGGCGGGCTTGCGGAGCTCTACGGCGAGGTCACCGCGGCCGTCGCGGACGAAGAGGTGCCCGTAGAGGGACTCGTCGAGCGCGAGGCCAGCCCGGGTCGAGCGGAGGTCGGTCATGACCACGTCGCCGCTTCCCGAGAGACGAAAGCTGTACGCCGGGTGCTGAGGACCTCCGAGCGTGGCCTCGGTGCGCCGCAGGGTCTCGTGAAAGGCAAACTGATAGGCCTCGGTGAGCGTGACTCGACCATCCCCCGTGACGTCACCGGCCCCGCGAAGGCCCGAGACTAGATAGTGGGTAAAGAAGGAGCCGCCGAGCTGGTCCGACTCTTGGGCGGCCTCGTTCTCCGAGCTCGAAGTCAAGATCGCAGATCCACTCACGCGATGCGAAGCATCGACCCCGAAGGGGGGGCGCCGAGTGCCTCCCTTGGTGCGGGTCATAGCGCCTGATGCGCAGGAGTCGAGCACCGCGATACGGACGTCGGCGGGGACCTCCGTCAATCTCTGCTGCAGCTCCCGATAGGTGAAGATCTCGTCCCCGAGGAGTAAACCCTCAGCGTCCGAGTGTCCCGAGTAGTAAAGGAGGACCTCCACGCGCTCGTCCGCGTTTCGCGCTGAGGTGACGCGATCCCGGAGGTCCGACAGCGCCGCCTCCAGCTCGCCTCGGGACGGCTCGAGGACACGGAGCTCGTCTCGAGGTGAGACTCCGCCCAGCTGGCGAAGGACGCGCGCGAAACTATCCGCGTCGGAGCGGGCGTAGCGGAGGGTGACGCGCTCGGGGCCTCCGTCGTTAGCAGCGGTGATGAGGGCGAAGCGTCGCACCGGCACCACCGGGGAGGGGCGAGGGGCGGGGGCGGCCGGAGCGCTCAGAGCGAGCGAGAGAGCGAAAGCGTTCGCGATCATCGGGTCTCTTCCTTTCGAAGGGTGAGGTCGAGCTGGCTCAAGCCGGCGGGGAGTTCGAGCGAGGCGGCATCGGACTCCGGCTGTCGAGCCAGGCTCTCCGCCGCGTCCACCGCGTCGCTGACCGAGAAGGTCTCGGGCGCGGCCACCAAGAAGAAGCGTTCGAAGTGGGGCGCGTCATCGAGCTCGTAGGAAAAGGGAACCGAGGCGGTTCCGGCTTCGAAGCGGGGAGCGAGCTGGGCTCGAGAGTCAGGAAGATGGAGGGTGACGACCCCACGTCCGTCCACCGAGAGGAGCACGATGTGGCGTGCCGCATCCAGACGAAATCCAAGTTGCACCCGATCTCCTGCGCTCGCCCTGCCCCCATCCCGGAGGAGCTCACTGCCCGCGGAGGTCTTGCGGT
This sequence comes from Myxococcota bacterium, assembly GCA_039819565.1. Taxonomy (GTDB): domain Bacteria; phylum Myxococcota; class Kuafuiibacteriia; order Kuafuiibacteriales; family Kuafuiibacteriaceae; genus JAHQVK01. The sequence continues at coordinate 7,482 of JBCBRU010000112.1, forward strand.
GAAGCAAGAGAGCCTGCCCTTTCATCCGCACCGAGTCCCGAAGCGCGGGCGGAGCGGCGTGGCCGCCGTCGGCAGGGTCTCGAAGCCCGACCATCAGGCTCAGCCCCGCCGCTCCTACCAAGACGGGCGCCGCCCACAGAATCGGTCGTCGCCGCCGCATCGCGCGTACGTCCTCCACGCGCGCCCTACGGGCGACCTCAGCCGCCACCGCGGAAGGGGGATGACGCGCCAGAAGGGCGGCGTTGTCCGCTTCGAGGCGGCCCAAGTGCACCCGCTCGGCCTCCGTGAGCTCGGAAGGATCGCGCTCGCCGAGAGCGACGCGTTCAATCAGCCAGCTACGCAGTTCGTTCATCGTCCTCTCCCTTTCGAGCCAAGCCCTCGGCCAGGGCTCGCACCTTGCGAAGTCGTTTGCGGACCCCCGACACGGACATGCCCACCTCTTGGGCGACCTCCTCGAGGGTCATGCCGTCGACGAGGTGAAGGACCGCGATGGTGCGCGTCGACGGCGGCTGAGTGGCGAACACCCGCTCGAGAAACCGAGCTCCGAGGGTGCGAGCCTCCGTTTCGTCCCAGCCCGCGATCTCGAGCAGCAGCGCCTCCGAGGGGGTCTCGGGGTGACGGCGTCGGGTCCGCAGATGGTTGAGGCAGACGTTGGTCGCCATGCGCCACAGAAGAGAGGACAGTCCCTTGTCCTCCAGGCGCTCTCTGCTTCGCAGCAGACGCACGAAGGTATCGTGCATGGCGTCCAGGGCCCGCTCCTCGTCCTTCAAGAGCTGTCGACAGCGGCGGAGCACCATCGGGCCGTAGGTTGCGTAGGCGCTCTCGACGTCGATGCCGTTGCGTCCGGTGATGCCCCCGGGGGCACCGCGCCGTAGGCCACCGCCCTCGGTGACGTTCCGTCGGGCACCGCCGCTTGAGATCGTGGTGGGCATCGCTTCGCTCTTTCCTTTCCCGCTCCCTCATCGCAGCCCCCCGTCCATCGGGAGGGTCACCGTCACCGTCGTGCCTCGCTCGTCTCCGCTCTCCGCCGCGATCTCGCCTCCGAGGCTACGAACCGTGCGCAGGGTGGTCGCCCAATCCAGATCCAGCCGTACGCGAGAGCCGGTCTTGGTCAACCGGGGATGAAAGAGCTGGCTGACCCCAGGACGAGCCGGGCCTCCATCGCAGACCGAGATGCGAACCTGTCGACCGGGAAGCTCGCGAGCCTGGACCTGCACCTGAACTGAAGTCCCGGCCCCATCGAGAGCCTGCTCGAGGATATGGAGCAGTACCCGGTGCAGCGCTCGGGCCGAGGTCAATACGGGGGGCGCATCGACGTCGCATTGGACGATCGGGCCCGCCCCGAGCATCGCGATGACCGCGTCCAAGCTCTCCTCGAGGTCCACCGGCCGCAGCTCCGAGCGGTCCAGGTCCACGAAGCGCTCGAGCGCCCGCATGGTGGTTTGGAGGCGGTCGGCCGTCTCCGACTGAACCCGCACCAGTCGCTCTAGAAGCTCGAGGTCCTGCTCCCGGGGGGAGCCTCCGTCGCTCCGCATGCGGCGACACACGCCCCACAGCGTCGAGGCCGTCGAGGCGAGCGCGCCCAGTGGCGTGTTGACCTCATGGAGCACCCCCGCGACGAGCTTCGTAGCAAGCTCCCCTTCGTCGGAGGCGGCGGGAGGGGGCGTCCTCGGGGAGGCGGGGGGCGGTGAGGGGCCCCACCACCGCCGCGTCACGTTCAGGCTGACCATGCTCGGTGCAACCCCAGAGGTTCCGAACCCTGTCACCCCGGCGCGCACTTTTTTTCGAAGGCTGTGGTGCGGGCCCTGAGCCCTCTCAGGGTGCCCCCGGCGGGCATCGCTCTGTGTCGGCCGGGGTCGAGTCCGGCGCCGCTCCGGTGGCCTTGACACCCCCGACGTCAATTTCCCCTGAGGGCGTCCGAATAGAGAGACGATGACGCTTGGAGCCAGCACGGACGGGCCTGAGGAAGCCCGCGCCCTTCTGCTTCGGCTGGCGGAGGTCTTCAAGCGTGAGTCAGAGGCGGCGCGAGCCGACATCGACCGCTCTAAGAGCCTGATCCGAGGGGCCACATCGGAGATGGGGGAGGTCTTCCTAGCCCTCGAGTCGCTCGCCGGAGAGCAGAGAAAGTCCACGATGGAGGCGGTCGAGCTGTTTCAAAACGCGAAGCTTCCCTCCGCTGAAGGCGGGGACAGTCAGGATTTTTCGAGCTTCGTGGCCGAAGCCAACTCGACCCTGGAGAGCCTCACCAACATCATCGTCAACTTCGCCCGCGAGAACATGCGGGTGACCTATTCGGTCGAGGACCTCGTGAACGAGCTCGAGCTGGTCTTCGAGAACGTCAAGCGCGTGGACACCATTGCCGATGATACCGCGATGCTGGCCATCAACGCGGCCCTCGAGGCGGCCCGGGCTGGCGAGCTGGGCCGGGGCTTCGGGGTCGTCTCCTCCGAGGTTCGGTCCCTCTCCCACTCGGCGAAGGCGCTCAACGAGGTCATCTCGGGACACGTCGAGAAGGCCGGCAAGGTCGTCAACGACGTTCAGGACGCGGTGAATGGTCTGGCCATGACGGACATGGGGCTCGACCGAGCGGTGGGCTTCAGCGCTCGCGTGGGAGATGCCCTCAACTATATCGAAGAGCTGAATCGGATGACGTCTCAGCTCACGGAATCGATCGACCCGATCGTGGCTCAGGTCGAAGAGCACGTATCGAATGTCATGAGAACCCTGCAGTTCGAAGACATTGTCACGCAGGTCATGGAAGCGAGCGTGTGTCGCTTCGAGCAGCTGGCCTCCTCCCTCGTCGAGCTCGTTGAGAGCGCCGAGGGCGAGGACGCCGTCTCAGTTATGACCAACGTAGTAGGCGCGCTCGAAGAGGGCGGGGACCAAGTGCATATGCCGGCTGACCAAGACAGCGTCGAGGCCGGCGACGCCTTTCTATTCTAGAACCAAGGATCAACTATGACATCAGCGGACGAGCTCGAAGAGATTTGGACCCTGTTCGAACAGGATGGGATTCGAGCCCTGGACGAAGCCGAGCAGCACATCCTCGCCCTCCAGTCCACGCCGGAGAGTGAGAACGACCTCCACGGGCTGTACCGGGCCCTTCACTCGCTCAAGGGCAATGCTCGCGTGATGGGGCTCGCCAACCTGGAGGCCCTCACTCACAAGACCGAAGACCTTGTGGGACTCTGTCGAGACGGAGCTTGTGAGCTCAGCGAAGAGCTCTTCGAGAGCATCCTCGAATCCGCCGACCTCCTGCGAGAGCTGGTGCCCGCCACCGTCGAGACACGGGCTGACGTCCCCGAGGAGCGGGTGAGTCACGTGGTGGAGCAGCTCGGTGAGCTTCTCTCGGTGCTCGACACGGAAGGTACCCGCGCGGCCGCCACCACCGAGGACGGCGCCGTGTTCGAGGGCTTCTTGGACGTCGACTTCGACTTCGACTTTCCGGACCTCGAAGGGGTCGAGGATGCCGAGGAGCAAGCCGCCAGCGAGGCGGGTGATGCGTCGGACCACGGGGACCCGGCGGGGGAGGCGGAACCCTCAGAGGCCGCGCCGGCGTCTCCTGAGTCGGCTGCTGTCGCTTCTCAAGAGGTATCCGAGGTTGGCCCGGCAGGCTCTCCTGCGCCTAGCGAAGGCCCCGCTGCGGACGCGGGCCCAGCGTCGGAACCCATCCCCGCTGATGCCGCTCCCGCTGATGCCGCCCCCGCTGAGGTCGAGCCTCCGGCGGCGGCGGCCGAGCCTCCGGCGCCGAAGGCTCCTCCTGAGCCCCCGCCTAAGCCGGCGGCACCAAAACCGGCCCCGAAGGCCGCCGCGCAGCGAGACACCATCGTCCAGGTGCGGCGCTCGAAGATACAGGAGCTGCTTTCTATCGCCAGCGACTTGGGCCTTTCTACCGACGGTCTCCTCTCTCACCCCGGCGTCCAGCAGCTCCGAGAGGATTCCGAGGATCTCACCGAGAAGGCCCACCGACTGAGGCGCTTGATGAGGGACCTTCGCTTCGCGGCCGCGGGCTTGGCTCTGGTGCCCGTCAACGAGCTCTACGCCAAGGTCAAGCGAATCGGCCGGGAGCTCCAGCGTGCCACCGGCAAGGTCTTCACCCTGGAGTTCGAGGGCGAGGAGACGGAGATCGATAAGTCCCTCGTGGACGCTCTCAGCGATCCTGTGCTCCACATCATTCGTAACGCCGTAGACCACGGCATCGAGTCGGCCGATGATCGGGTCGCGGCAGCCAAGCCGCGCCAGGGTAAGGTCACCGTAAGCGCCTCTTACTCCGGCAACGAGGTGCTGCTCGTCTTCTCCGACGACGGTAAGGGACTCAACGGCGAGGTCCTTCGCCGAAAGGCGATTGAGCGCGGTCTCATCACCGAGACCGACAACCTCGATACGACCGCCATTCATCGCCTCATCCTCCACCCAGGGTTTTCGACCCGCGACACGGTGACCGAACTCTCCGGTCGGGGAGTTGGGATGGATGTCGTCTCGGAGAGCATCAAGCAGCTTCGTGGGCGCATCGATATTCGATCGGTCCAAGGTCAGGGCACGAGCTTCCTGATCTTTCTGCCCCTCACCCTCGCCTTCTCCGACGCCCTGGTGGTGGAGGCAGGCCCCTTTCTCTACGCCATCCCCCTGGAGAACGTCGGTCGCATCCTTCTTCCCGAGGAGAGCGACTGGACGGAGAACCGTGCCTCGAGCGCGGAGATGCTTCGAGTCCAAGGGAACCTCTATCCGGTGCACTGGATCACCGGCACCGGAGGGGAGCGGGAGGGCGATGAGCAACGCAAGCCGGTCGTCGTGGTGCAGACCTCCGGAGGAGGCGTGGCGCTCCCCGTCGACTTCCTCCGCGGAACCGAACAGATCACGATGCGTCCCCTGTCCGGGCTGACCCGCCATCATCCGGCGGCGTCTTCGTGCGGCATCCTCAGCAACGGCGATCTCGCGCTCACCCTCGACTGTGAGCGACTCATCAAGGTACGGGCCGACGACGACGAGTCGGATCGTGCGTCTGCGTCGTCCTAATCGAACCATCTTCGCCGATTCTCCTGAGCGAGGAGACCAACATGGCCAAAGAAGTATTGGTAGTGGATGACAACGCAACGATCCGTTCTTTGTCCCGGAAGGTCCTCGAGGGATTGAACTTCAACGTGACCGAAGCTGTCGATGGGCAGGCGGGGTTGGAGCGGGCTCAGGAAGCGAGCTTTCACCTGATCCTCGCGGACATCAACATGCCGAGGATGAATGGCATCGACATGATTCGGCACATCCGCGCCCTTCCGGGCTACGCGAGAGTGCCGGTGTTGATCATCTCCACAGAGAACAGCCCCGCCATCATGGCGAAGGGCAAGGAGGCTGGCGCCAACGGGTGGCTGGTCAAACCCTTTCAGCGAGAGAAGCTGCTCGGCATTCTCAAGAAGCTCGTGAAGGCGTGAGGCAACGAGACCTATGAACATGGAAGCCGGCCCCGCCCTCGCCAGCGAGGACGACGAGAACATCGGCGACGTCTATCTGACCTTTCAGGTGGGAGGCGAGACCTACGCGGTGGGCGTCGAGTTCGTGACCGAGATTGTGCGCGTGCCCGAGATCAGCGCCATGCCTGAGATGTCGAAGGCGTTTCGCGGTCTCATCAACCTTCGGGGACATGTCATCCCGATCCTCGACATGCAGGTGCGCTTCGGGCTCGCCGCCATCGATACGACCGACCGCACCGTCATCATCGTGATTGAGACGGAGTCGAGCCGGGTAGGGTTGATGGTGCCCGAGGTCACCGAGGTGCGGGAGATCGCTCCCGACGATATCTCCTCTGCCCGCCGAGAGCTCTCCCATTCTACCCGGGATAGCCGCCTCGTGAAGGGCTTCAATCAACGGGGCAGCCGGGTCTGCATGATCCTCGACGTAGCTCGCCTGCTCGAGCAGGCGGAAGACGGCCCTTCGAACGCTACGGAGACTGAACAATGAGCAACGACGTAATGACTGGGCCAAAGCTGGCCGCAAAGATGGGACCGGTGGCAGAGGCTCTCGTCCACAACTGCCCCTACATCGAGTTTGATCCCGACGGGACCATCCGCTACGCCAACGATACTTTCCTCGATACGATGGGCTACACCCTCGACGAGGTCGAGGGCATGCATCACTCCATGTTCCTCTTCGACGAGGACTCGGAGTCGGTAGAGTACCGGAGGTTCTGGACGGACCTTGCTCGGGGCAAGGCCGTTCATCGCACGGTACGGCGTCGCCACGCGAACGGGTCGGAAGTGTGGATCCTCGGCCACTACGTGCCGGTCAAAGGCTCCGATGGGAAAGTGGATGCCGTGTTCAAGGTCGTCAACGACGTGACCGAGGAGCACGGTGTTGGCTTGTTCAACGATCGCCTCCGGCGGGCGCTCGACGTGACGCCCTCCGCGGTGATGCTCGCGGATGAGAACCTGAACCTCATCTATATCAACCACTCCATGCGCGAGATGCTGGAGGCGGCCGAGGCGGATATCCGAAAGCAGCTCCCTAGCTTCAGCGCTCGCGACATCATCGGGACCAACATCGACACTTTCCACAAGAAGCCGGCTCACCAGCGAGGGGTCTTGGGAGGGATGCGGGACCCGATGGCCACCACGCTCGAGATTGGCGGCCGCAACTTCTATCTGAACCTCGCCCCCATCTTCGACGACAAAGGCGGACGGGTCGGCTACGTCGTGAACTGGCTCGACCGCACCACCGAGGTCTTCGCCGAGGAGCAGGTCCAGAACGTCATCCGCAGCGCCTCTGCGGGCGAGCTCGGGGTCCGCGTCGACACTTCGGCCTTCGATGGGTTCATGGCGCGCCTCGGGGCGGGCGTGAACGAGCTGATGGATACGGTGGTGAAGCCGGTTCGAGAGACCATCGAGGTCTCCAAGGAGCTCGCCAAGGGCAACCTGGCCGTAGGCATTCAGGGGGACCATCAGGGCGAGTTCGGAATCCTAAAGGACTCCGTGAACGGCTTCGTGGACGAGCTGAACACCCTGCTGGGTCGCTGCACGTCCATCATCGAGGAGGTCGCGGTGGCCGCTCGCCAGGTGAGCGACTCGTCGCAGCAGGTCTCCGGCGCGGCCGAGCGGCAGAGCGAAGCGGTGCAGGGGAGCTCGGCCTCTCTCACCGAGACGGCCAGCATGGTAAAGGCCAACGCCGAAAATGCCTCCATCGCCAACGACCTCGTGAGCGAGACCTCCGACGCCGCCAAGAAGGGCAACGAGCGGATGGAGGAGATGATGTCCGCGATGTCGGCCATCGAACAGTCCTCGAAGGACATCGCCAAGATCATCAAGGTCATCGACGAGATCGCCTTTCAGACCAACCTCCTCGCCCTCAACGCGGCCGTCGAGGCGGCCCGCGCGGGCAAGTACGGTAAGGGCTTCGCGGTGGTGGCCCAGGAGGTTCGGACCCTGGCCGAGCGTTCGGCGAAGGCGGCCCGAGAGACCGCCGAGATCATCGAGAACAGCCGCATCAAGGTGAGCGAAGGTTCGACCCTGAGCAAGAGCACCTCCGAGTCGCTCGGAAACATCGTGGCCAACGTCATGAAGGTTCGAGACCTCGTCGGGGAGATTACCGCGGCGAGCGACGAGCAATCGCGCGGGGTCACGAACATCACCGAGGCCATGGAGGACATCGCGCAGGGGACGTCTTCGGCCAACCAGCAGTCCCTGGCTCTCGCCTCCGCGGCCACCGAGATGAGTCAGCAAACCGAGGTCCTCAAGAGCGAGCTCGGGCGCTTCCAGCTGCGACCTACCTATGCGGGAGGAGGGGAAGTCGACGTCAGTCAGCTCTCCCCCGACATGGTGAAGCAGCTCCTGGCCATGCTCCAGGGCGGTGGCGGCGCTCCCGCCGCCGCTCCGGCGTCTCGCCCCGGCCCCTCCGCGTCACCGGCCCCGGCGCCGGCGGCGGGTGGGGGTCAGCGACCCGAAGATGTGTTTCCGCTCGATGAGGACGAGCGTGGCTTTGGGGGCTTCTGAGCTCGGAAAGGCTAGGAGATGAGCGCCGCCGAGGATCTCAAGTCCTTCAAGGGCATCGAGCAGTGGGCCGAGCGCAAGCTCGGCCTCTTCTTCGAGCCCGAACAGCTCCCTGCGCTTCGCCGTAGGATCCAGGGACTGGTGGATCGCCGCTCCCTGGGTTCCACAGCCAACCTGCTTACGGAGCTCCAGAAGGATCCGGAGGCCTGGGCGGCGACCATCGCCGAGACCTTCGCCACCCATCACACCGGCTTCTTTCGGGAGGTCATCGTTCTCGACCGCATCACCTCCGAGTGCATCCCCTCCTTTGGGCGCTCACTCGAGAAGCGCCGTATCTGGAGCGCCGCTTCCAGCACCGGCGAGGAAGCCTATTCGGTGGCGATGCTCCTGGCCGAGAAGTATGGCGCCGGCCAAGCGGCAGCGAACTTCTCGATTCTGGGCACCGATCTCGTGCAGAAGGTGGTGGGGGTGGCCGAGCGTGGTGTCTACGGCGGAGGACCGATGAAAGCGGTCAGCGCCGAGCGCCGGCAAAAGTGGTTCGAGCGGACGCGCGACGGTCGGTTCGGGGTGAATCAGGAGCTTCGGAATCTCACCACCTTCCGCCGGCTCAACCTGATGAAGTCACCCTGGCCCTTCAAGAAGCAGTTCAGCATCATTCTCTGCCGCAACGTTCTCTACTATTTCGATAAACCCAACCAAGAACGCATTCTCAACCGCCTCTACGAGGCGTGCGAGCCCGGGGGGTGGTTGCTGACAAGCGTCAGTGAGAGCCTCCATGAGAGTCGCTCGAACTGGAAGACCCTCGCCTCGGGCGTTCATCACAAAGCGAAGTGAAGGATAGACCATGTCGTCCAAAATCCGTGTGCTCATCGTCGACGACTCGGCGCTCATCCGTTCCCTCTTGTCCAAGACGCTTTCCACCGACCCGGAGCTCGAGGTGGTCGGAGCGGCCAAAGATCCCTACGAAGCGCGGGACATGCTGGTCCGCCTGAAGCCGGACGTCCTGACCCTCGATGTCGAGATGCCCAAGATGGACGGGGTTACGTTTCTCAAAAAGTTGATGGGTAAGATGCCCATCCCTACCGTCATGCTGAGCACCCTCACGGAGAAGGGGGCGGCGATCACCGTCGAGGCGCTCGAGGCGGGGGCGGTGGACATCCTCACCAAGCCCAAGAACCTCGTGGACGGGGTGCCGGCGATGGCGGCCGAGTTGTGCCAAACCGTGAAGCGGGCGGCCCGAGTCAAAGTTCGCAAGAGGGCTGCGCCCATGGCGTCTTCTGCGGTCGAGAACCCCCTCGAGAACTCGACGGACAAAGTCATTGCCATCGGAGCCTCGACGGGCGGCGTGGAGGCGATCGCTCGCATCCTCCCCAAGTTTCCCAAGTCCTCGCCGGGCATCGTCATCGTCATTCACATGCCGGAGGCTTACACGGGCCCCTTCGCGGCGCGCCTGAACAAGACCTGCGCCATGGAGGTCCGCGAAGCGAAACCCAAGGACCGTATTCGAGCCGGGGTCGCGCTCGTGGCCCCCGGAGGCAAACACCACTTGGTCGTCCAGCGATTCGGCGGACAGTACCGGGTAGGGATGGCGCCGCCGAGCCCCAAGGATCCTCACGTGCCCGGGGTCGATCACATGTTTCTCTCCGTGGCCAAGGCGGCGGGAGCAAACGCCGTGGGCGTCATCCTGACGGGGATGGGCGACGACGGCGCGCGGGGCATGATGGCCATGAAGAACGCGGGCGCCCCGTGCTTTGCCCAGGACGAAGCGAGCTGCGTGGTGTTCGGGATGCCGAAGGTCGCTCTTCAGTCGGGAGCGGCTGAGCGCGCGGTCCCCCTCGACCTCATCCCCAAGACGGTGCTCGACGCCTTCCGCGCTCAGGGCGGAAAGCCCAAGGCCACCGGCACCGGGCGCTGACCCCCACCGCGGCCGCGCGACCGGCCGATATCACGTCCCTCGAGAATCTGCATACCTCTCCCCGAGGAGGGGTACGTGCGATATCGTTGGATCTTCTTTCTGAGTGTCATTCTCCTACACTGCGCGGACCCGCCCCCGCGGGACCCGGAGGTGGGTACGGATGCTGAGACGTCAGATGCGGAGGAGGGGCGGCCCGATGCGGTCGTAGAGGATGTCGGGCCCGCTCCGGACGCGGAAGCGGTCGACTCCGGGGTCACGGTTGAGTGTGCGGTTCCTGCCCGCATGGGGAGCCCGGCCGGTTTTGCCGGGCCCCAGCCGGTGCTCTACTATACTTTCGACGACGATCACCGATCCACGCGCACCATCCTCAATGTGGTCGGCCCCGATTTGGACGCCGCCGCCAACGCGAGGGTGGGTCTAGGCTCCGACGGTCAGGTTGGGGAGGCGGCCGCCTTCGACGGCGCGCAGGCGCTCCTGACCTCAGATCCGCCTACGAGTGATGCTTTCAGCGTGGCTCTTTGGGTGCGAGCCCGAGACTGGCCGACGGATCAGCGTCGGGTCATCCTCAATCTCGGGAACGGCCCCGCGGCATGGCAGGGGTGGGGTGTGACTTTGAGACCTTCAGGCAAGGTCAGGGCTTTCGTCGAAGGCGGGGGCGGCATGGTCAACGAGCACGTGGCCTCCACGCAGGGCTGCATCCCTCCTGGGGTCTGGGTCCATATCGCCGCTACGATGGATGGCGAACACCTCCGCCTCTACGAAAGCCCTGACCTTGCCTGAAGGTCTCAAAGTCACAC
>JBCBRU010000113.1:0-18142 GCA_039819565.1 Myxococcota bacterium
AAAAGTTCCAACTGAATTGCCGCTGACGTAGGTCATTCGTTCGTCTCCTTGCCGCGTGTGCGGGCTGAGGGGCTTTCCTGCCCCGTGATGCCAGCAGTATCGGGGGGAGACGCTGGGGGGCGTTCTTGGCGGCAACGCCGGCAACACCCTGACCGGAGGCGGCAACGACGCGCCGTCGATCGATGTCGAGACGATGAAGCTCAAGCGCATGATCGACAAGCGCTCGCAGATGTTCGACATGATGCGGCAGATCATCGACAAGTACAACCAGACCGCAAAGTCCATGATCGACTCCATCGGCCGGTAATTCCAGCTGATATTCCTTAGCTCCGGTGAAAGCCGGAGCCCGGACGGCCGGGGCGGGGCCCAACTTCGGGGCTCCCGCGTCCGGCCGTTCGCAATCCGGCGCTCTGGTCCGTCGAAACCACGGATTCGCGCCTTTCGTCCCTACCGAGGGCAGTGCTATGAAGGCTCCGATTTCAGTGATGGCCACCCCCAACGACAAGTCGAAGGCCGGCGGCTCCGGCGGCAGCGCCCAGGGCTCCAGCTACCTCGACAAACTCATCGCCGAGGGCCGGAAACCCGAGGACCTTACCGAAGAGGAACAGGCCAAGGTTCTCGCCGAAGTCGACGAAGAGATCGAGAACATGACCGCGGAAGACGTGGTCAAGGCTGTCGAGAAGGGTGAGATCGAAGTCGAGTACGTCGACCCCCCCAACCCGGTCGACAACTTCACCGAAGAGAACTTCAAGAAGTTCCTCTTCGGGAAGATCACCTGGGCTCAGCTCGAAGGCATGACCATGGAGCAGGCCTACGCGATCGCTGAGTTCGGCTACACGATGTACGGGCAGGGTCGCTACAAAGACGCGCGGACCCTCTTCGAGGGCCTGGTGATCGGCAACCCTTACGATCCCTACTTCCACGCCATGCTCGGGGCCATCTACACGAAGCTCGACCTGCACGAGGAGGCGGCCCAGGAGTTCTCGATCGCCATCGAGCTCGACCCGGAGGACATCAACTCCTACGTCAACCGCGGCGAGCTCCTGCTTCAGCACGGTGAGTTCGAGTACGCGATGGAGGACCTCAAGGCGGCCATCGACCTCGACCCGGAAGGCAAAAACCCTGCTTCCCTGCGGGCGCGAGCCCTCGCCGCCGCGACCGCCGCCGCCATCAAGGAGCTCATCGACAAGAAGGCCGCGGGCGAGGCCGACGAACCCTCCTGAGCTTTCCCCTCGGTCAGCTCACTCCGCACCGCAGCTCTCGAAGCGCCCCCTCAGCCGCTCCCCGCGCACACCCGCGTCGGACTCCGCTCCCGTAGCAAGGAGGCCCCCGTCGTGGCAGCATCTCGAACAGGTCGGACGCCATGAAGAACTTCCTCGCGGTCCTCATGACGGGCGACATTCGGAGCACGATCGGACGCTACTCCGACGTCCTCCTCGCCGGTCTGGTGATGCTCATCATTTCGATGCTCATCATCCCCCTCCCGACCTTCCTCCTCGACCTCTTCATCGTGCTGAACATCTCCATCTCGGTGCTCCTGCTCCTGCTGGCGATGTACATCCCAAACGCGCTCCACCTCGCGTCCTTCCCCTCGCTGCTCCTCGTCACCACCCTCTTCCGGCTGTCCCTCAACGTGTCCTCGACCCGACTCATCCTTCTCTACGCAGAGGCGGGTGAGGTCATCGATGCGTTCGGAAAGTTCGTGGTTCAGGGAAACCTGGTGGTGGGTATCGTCATCTTCCTCATCCTCACCATCATCCAGTTCCTGGTGATCACGAAAGGTGCGGAGCGGGTGGCGGAGGTGGCGGCGCGCTTCACCCTCGACGCGATGCCGGGAAAGCAGATGTCGATCGACGCGGACCTCCGCGCCGGGGCCTTCGACATGGATGTGGCCCGAAAGAAGCGCAACGACCTCAACCGCGAGTCTCAGCTCTTCGGCTCGATGGACGGAGCCATGAAGTTCGTCAAAGGGGACTCCATCGCTGGCCTGATCATCACCGCATCAACATCGTCGCGGGCCTCATCATCGGGACCACGATGCTCGACATGAGCAGCTCCGAGGCGCTGAGCGTCTTCGCCATCCTCACGGTGGGAGATGGGCTCGTCTCGCAGATCCCCGCCCTCCTCATTTCCGTCACCTCAGGGCTGGTGGTGACCCGGGTGGCGAGCGAAGACGAGGAGAACCATCTCGGCAAGGACATCTCCCTTCAGCTCCTCGCCCAGCCTCGGGCCTTCGTCATCGCGTGTGCCTTGCTCGCGCTCTTCGGCCTCGTGCCCGGGCTTCCCACCGTTCCGTTCTTCGTGATGTCGGGGCTCACGGGGGCGATGGCCTACGGCCTCAACCGAACCCAACGACTGCGGGCGGAGGGCAAACTCCAGCCGGTCGAGGGGGGCGGACCGCCCAGCGACGAGGAGCTGCAGGAGCAGAGGGAGAAGCGGATTCAAGCCCAGAAGATGCAGGAGGGGCAGTCCCAGCAGATGCTCCCCGTGGTCACCCCGATCGCGCTCGAGGTGGCCGGGGATCTCATCCCTCTCGTCGAGGACCAGGGCTCCGGGAGCAAGTTCCTCGCGGAGATGATCCCCATGATGCGAGACGGGCTCTTCTACGAGCTCGGGGTGCGCTTCCCGGGGATTCGCGTCCGCGGCAACGAGTCGGACATGCCGTCCGGGTCCTACCTCGTGATGATCAACGAGATCCCGCTGGTGATGGGTACGGTGTCGGAGGACAAGGTCCTGGTCAACGACACGGTGGAACGACTCCGACTCCTCAACATCGAGGGAGAGCCGGCCACCAACCCTGCCAACGGAAACGAGTGCGCCTGGATCGAAAGCCAGTTCCAGGAGGTGGCTGAGCAAGCAGGCCTCACGACCTGGGACGCCACCGGCTACATCGTGCTTCATCTCTCGAGCGTGCTCAGGAAGAACGGGGCCGAGTTCGTGGGCATCCAAGAGACCATGAACATGCTCGAACAGCTCGAGCAGGCCTTCCCCGCTCTGGTGAAAGAGACCGTCCCCAAGGTGGTCTCACCCTTCCAGCTGACGGACATCTTGCGGCGCCTCATCGAGGAAGAGATCTCGATTCGCGATCTCCGATCGATCCTTCAGGCTCTGGCCGAGTGGGGCCAGGTCGAGCACGACACCGTCATGCTCACCGAGTACGTCCGGGCCGCTCTGAAGAGATACATCAGCCACAAGTACACGCGGGGCCAAAACACGCTCATCGTGTATCTCCTCGACCCTCAGATCGAAGAGACGGTGCGTTCGTCCATCCAGCACACGAGCTCCGGCTCCTACCTCGCCCTGGAGCCAGAGATCACCCAAGAGATCCTCTCGGCGGTCCGGACCGAGGTCGGGTCCCTCCCCCCGACCGCCCAAAACCCGGTCATCCTCACCACGATGGAGATTCGTCGATACTTCCGGAAGCTGGTCGAGCTGGAGTTCCCGCACCTCGCCGTCCTCTCCTACCAAGAGCTCTCTCCTGACATGAACATCCAGCCGATCGCCCGGATCTCGCTCGACTGACGTTCCGGGCGTGGCGCACTTCGGCGCCGCGTCCGAGCGGGTCTCGACCGACCGAGAAAGTCTGGCGCGTTCTCGACGCGGGTTGCGGCTGTCCATTTGTCGCCCCGCCTTCGGGGCCGGCGACAATGCGCAGGGGCTGAGCCCTCCGCCGAGACACGGGAGAAAAAATGAAATACCCCACGACTCGCGTCGGTGATCCATCAGGATCGCGAGCCCTCTTTTCCAACTCGCTAGATGAACTCGCGGCTGAAGGCTTCGGGGAGAGGAGAGATACTCTGAGCAACGAGTCGCGAAGGCCAAGCACCGCGTGGACCCCGCGGTGTTCGAGATGCCCAGCGAGAAGCTCGGGACCCAGGGGAATGAAACTGTGACGGATTTCGCAACTTGGACCGTCTTCTACCTCTTTGGGATCATTCCCCTCGTCAAGCTCCTCGTCACAATTGACGCTGTCTTGAGGCTTCCCCGAAGCATGGACGGAGACCTCTCCTTCTCTCCGTCTTCTCAAGCCGATCAGGCCCGCGAAATCTCCGTGATCCGGGATGGGTTCAAGAGTTCAGGATGACGACTTGATTCCGACCCCTGAATCCCCCGGTTTTAGGCCACCTGCGATCCTGGTTTCGCGGAGGAGGGGCCTGTCGGCACCGTCCCTGCCTTCACCTCTTGCTTCGCTCGACTCGAGAACTGATTCAAATTGGGTCAGGCTCCCGCGAGCTCAGCCTCTTCGGATGGGGTCTTGGGAGGCGTCTGTACCTTGTCGAAGCACGAGCTTTAGGGGGTCATACCCTCGCCTCATGGCGCGCTCCCTCCCGCCGATGGGACCAGCGATGGAGTTCGGTGAATCGGGAGCCCTCGAGCGCCTTCAGTCCATGACCGCTGAGGAGCTGGACGCCCTCCCCTTCGGCGTGGTGGGCATGACCGCGGACGGCACCGTGAAGGTCTACAATCGACCCGAGAGCGAACTGGCCGGACTCGCTGCGAATACCGTGATGGGACACAATTTCTTCGCCGAGGTCGCTCCGTGTACCAACAACTTCATGGTGGGCCAGCGCTTTCTCGACGAGCCGGGACTCGATGAGCAGCTCCCCTACGTGCTGACCGTGCGCATGCGCCCCACCAAAGTGAAGCTCCGGATGCTCAAGTCTCAACGCCACGATTTGATGTATCTCCTGATCGACCGGGAGAGCTGACATGTCCGTCGCCTTCGAAGAACACGAAGCGATCCTCCGCTTCATGTATCAGGTCCCCATGGGCATCGCGCGTATCTCACCGGAAGGTGAGTTCGGGATGACCAATCCTAGCGCGGTTCAGCTCACTCTCCAGATCGCCCCGGGGAGCCTCAACCTATTCGAGATGCTCGAGAAGTACGCACCCGAGGTCCGGCTCCTCGTTCAAGATTTCCGGGCCGAACGCGGTACTGTCCTCGAGAACTATCGCGTCGACTTCGGCCGGCGCAGCGAGACCTCCGCACACCCCCTCGTCATTGGCTTTTCGATCATCAAGCTCGCGTCGGACAATCTCATGGTGGTGATGCAAGACGTCAGCAGCTCCGCCGCCGCGGAGGCCGCGGCCAAGCGGGCGGAGCAGAGGCTACGCGTCATCAGTGAGAAGGTCCGGGACTACGCGGTCTTCGACCTCGATCACGAGGGAAGCATCAGCGGGTGGAGCGAGTCTGCCCGCCGACTCTTCGCCTTCGAGACCCACGAGGTCATCGGCAAGCCCATGGAGTTCCTGATGAGGGATGCGGCCGGGGTCGACTTCCGCCGGCTCCTCGAGCGGGCCGGAAGGGTCGGCTGGGCCAGCGTAGACGGCTGGTTCCTCCGCAGCGAGAAGACCGCCTTTCGGGGTTCTGCCGTCATCTCCGTGCTCGAAGGGGTGAGCGGGGCGGTGGGCGGCTACACCTTGGTCGTGCAGGACCAGAGCGAGGCCCTCACCCTCGACGCCTCCGCGAACGGCACCCGCAAAGACCTCGATCCCCATACCGGCGCCTTGCTTCGCCTCGCCTACGAGCGAGAGCAAGCCAACATGTATGAGCGGTGGCGAACCCGCCAGGTCGCGATGTCCGTGGCCGTCCTCGACCTGGACCGCCTCGAATGGGTTCAAGAGGCACACGGCGACGAGGCAGCCCAGGACATCCTCCGCTTCGTGGTGGGGACGATTCGCGACCACACCTTGCCTCAGCACATTCTCGTGCGATGGAGCCGAGACCGCTTCCTCCTGCTCCTCCCCGAGGTCGACCTGGTGGGGGCTCGGCGCATCCTCGAGCGCATCCGGGTGGTGCAAGAGCAGGAGATCATCGACATCCAGGTCACCCTGACCAAAGCCACCATCAGCGCCGGGCTGGCCGACGTAGGCCCCCACGACCCCAGCTTCGACGAGGCGGTGGACCGAGCCGAGGCGGCGATGCTGGAGGCCAAGCGCCGAGGCCGAAACCAGGTGGTCCTCGGTCACCTCCCGAGCGCCGCCGTGAATCAATAGAGCCCTGAGCCCCCGGGGGCGACGGGAGCCCACCTATTCGGGGGCGTCGAAGCGGTGCGCGGTTGACCCCGTCCGGCCCCGGCGGTCTCCTTCCGGCCCCGTGAGCCGCTCGACCGCCGAGATTCGACGCACTTTCCTCGACTTCTTCGCCGAAAGAGGTCACCGCGAGGTGGCCTCGGGAGCCCTCGTTCCCGCCAACGACCCTACGCTGCTGTTCACCAACGCGGGCATGGTGCCGTTCAAGGACGTCTTCACCGGCAAGGAGACCCGCGACTACGCGCGCGCCACCACCGCCCAGAAGTGCGTGCGGGCGGGGGGAAAGCACAACGACCTCGAGAACGTCGGCTTCACCCCCCGGCATCACACCTTCTTCGAGATGCTCGGCAACTTCTCCTTCGGCGACTACTTCAAGGAGGACGCGATCGGCTTCGCCTGGAAGCTTCTCACCGAGGAGTTCGGCATCGACGCCGACCGCCTCTGCGTGACCGTGTTCAAGGGCGAAGACGGCGTCCCCGCGGACGATGAAGCGGCTGAGATGTGGCGCGGCATCGGGGTTCCCGCCGAGCGCATCTTCCGGCTCGGGAAAGCCGACAACTTTTGGCAGATGGGCGACACCGGGCCGCAAGGTCCGTGCTCCGAGATTCACTACCTGATGGAGGGCAAGCCCAAGGACGCACTCGTGGCCGAAAAGGTGGCGGAGAGCCTCGGGTGGATGGAGATCTGGAACCTCGTGTTCATGCAGTTCGAGCGCGCCACCGCCGAGGGGCCCCTCGAACCTCTGCCGCGCCCCTCCATCGACACCGGGGCGGGCCTAGAGCGCCTCGCCGTGGTCCTCCAGGACAAGCGCTCGAACTACGAGATCGACCTCTTCCAAGGTCTGCTCGGGTCGATCTCAGAGGCGGTCGGCAAGCCCTACCGAAGCAGCGACGCCGCCGACGACACGTCGATGCGGGTCATCGCCGATCACGCCCGGGCCACCGCCTTCCTCGTCACGGACGGGGTGCAGCCCTCCAACGCGGGACGCGGCTACGTGCTCCGGCGCATCATGCGTAGGGCCATCCGTCACGGTGATCGGCTCGGCTTCAAGGATCTCTTCTTTTTCCGCGCCTGCCTGGACGTGGTTGCGTCGATGAAGGAAGCCTACCCAGATCTCGAGCGGGCCCGCGCCCTCATCGAGAAGGTAGCGCAGTCCGAGGAGACGAGCTTCCGGCAGACGCTCTCCCGTGGCCTGAAGCTGCTCGAGCAGCGCTTCGAGGGCGGACAAGCCCTCGACGCCCACTTCGTGGCCACCCTCTACGATACCTACGGCTTCCCCATCGATCTCACCCGCGTCATCGCGGAGGAGCGGGGTCAGGCAGTCAATGAGGAGGAGGCTCAGGCCAAGGTCCGAGAGATTCAGGAGCCCAGCCGCGGCGGCAAGCTGGCCGCGAGCACGAGCGCCGTCGACAAGACCTGGTTCGACCTCCGGGACGCCCACGGTCCCACCGCGTTCGTCGGCTATGAGCACGCTCGCTCCGAAGGGAAGGTCATCGCCCTCCTCGCGGACGGTCAGCCGGTCAAGAGCCTCTCCAAAGGTCAGGAGGGCGTGGTCCTCCTCGACCGTACGCCCTTTTACGGAGAGTCCGGGGGTCAGGTCGGGGATACCGGAACCCTCACCTTCGGCAAGGGAAGCGCGCGGGTCACGGACACTCAGAAACCCTTGCCCGAGCTTCACGCCCATCACGTCCAGGTGGAGGCGGGGCGTCTCATCGCGGGCACCAAGGTCGAAGCCGAGATCGATCGGACCCGCCTCGAAGCCACTCGGCGCAACCACTCCGCGACCCACCTGCTTCACCTCGCCCTTCGGGAAGTATTGGGGGATCACGTGCAGCAAAAGGGCTCATTGGTGGCCCCCGACCGCCTCCGCTTCGACTTCGCCCACTTCGAGCCGCTCACCGTCGATCAGCAAAACGCCATCGAAGGTCGGGTGAACGAGATGGTCTTGGCCAACCGTCCCACCGTCGCCGAGGTCAAGAGCATGGACGCCGCGCGCGCCGACGGAGCCATGATGCTGTTCGGCGAAAAGTACGGCGAAGAGGTTCGGACAGTGAGGATCGGCGGCGACTCCCTGGAGCTGTGCGGAGGTCTCCACGTGGAGCGCTCGGGAGACATCGGGCTGTTCAAGCTCATCTCGGAGTCGTCTCTGGCGGCGGGGATCCGCCGCGTCGAGGCGGTCACGGGGGCTGGAGCCCTGGGATGGGTTCAGAGCCAGAGCGCACTTTTGGGACGCACCGCGGCGACGATGAAGGTGGCTCCCGATGAGCTCCCCGACCGAGTGGAGCGCCTCAGCAAGCGAGCCAAGCAGCTCGAGCGCGAACTGGAAGAGGCCCGCGCCCAGGCCGCCCTCGGAGGTGGCGGGGAGGCTCAGGACGAGATCGAAGAGCTGGGGGGCCTCAAGGTGCTGGTCAAGAAGGCCGACGGCACCCCGCGCAAGGCGCTGCGACCGCTGGCCGACAAGTTGCGCGACAAGCTGGGCTCCGGAGTGGTCATCGTCACCTCGAAGGAGGAGGACAAGGTGGCGCTCCTCGTGGCGGCGACCAAAGACCTCAAGGAGAAGGTCCATGCGGGCAACCTTGTCAAGGCAGCTGCCGCCGCGATGGGGGGGTCAGGCGGCGGGCGTCCCGATTTCGCGCAGGGCGGTGGTCCGGCGGAGGGACTCGAGGCGGGACTGGGCGCGCTTCGCGCTGCTCTCGAGGGTTGAAAGCTATCCTCCCTGCACGGTCCGCGGTAACCTTCGCGTGTGGGCGAGCAGGGCGAGACGGTGTCCCTACGCATCACCCTTCGCTACGCGAGCGTGGCGGAGCTGGTGGAGCGCTTCGGCGACAACGTTTCCTCCGCCGGTCTTTTCCTCCGCACCCCAGAGCCGAAACCGGCCGGCACCAAGATCCGATTCGAGCTCCTCTTGGCCGACGGCCGCCGCGCGCTGAGAGGCGACGGCGTGGTGGCGGGGGTCCGCGAGGACGTGCCCGGCATGGTCATACGCTTCGGGGCGTTGGAGCCCGCCTCGCGCGAGCTCGTGGATCGCATCATCGAGAGGCACGGACAGGGACGACTCGCCCCAACCCCGCTCTCGACCGTGTTCTCGTCGAGCTCGGCCGGTCCGAGCGGGCCGCGGGCCCCGTGGAGAGCGGCGGGGTGGACCCCGGCCGGCCCTCGTCCGGGCCGCACCGCTCTTTCCCGCAGCGCCCTTTCCCGCCTCGGAACGCCCGCCCGAGACGACGCCGGGGCTACCCCTCCCGAGGGTCAGGAGGCGCCTACGGAAGTCACGGAAGCCCTCGAGGCCGAGATCGACCCTATCGCCCTGGCCGGCGCTCCCGTTCCCTCGATCGATGAGGTCACGGCCGACGCACCCGAAATTCCGATGGGGCGCGTGCTCGGCGAGGCCGAAAAGCCCGCAGACCTAGACGCCGTCGAGACCGTCGAGACGGCGGACGCGACCCTCAAGGACCTCGAGGCCGTAGAGGTGACCGTCGACGCCGACGGGGCCCCGCACGAGCCCCCCGCGGACGTCGCCGAGGAGGCCGACGAAGCCACCGCGGATGCGGGGATGGCCGCCCGGGAGCGGGCCGCCGGCCGCGCCGAACCGATGGAGGCCGTCGGTCGTGCGGCGGCCACGATGGAGACGTCCGGAGCGGCCGCCGACGACGCAGAGGACCCCGCCGAGAGCATAGAGGCCGCAGAAGCCCCCACCGTCGATCCCGAGGAGGCCGCCGAACCCGTGACGGACGGGAACGAGGCCCCGGCCGAGGCCGCCCCCCCCGACGAGGCGGCCACGACCGACGCGCCCGCGCCCCCCGACGACGCCCCCGCGCGGCACGCCCGCCCCGGAGACGAGGCGCCCCCCGACGGCGCAGCGGCGCCGGACCCGGACGAGGCGACCGAAGAGCTCGCCGACGAGATCCCCGCATCCAAATCCTCCCAGGAGGAGGACACCGCGAAGATGCGGCCTCCGCGACCCGCGGCCTTGGCCTCGGAGGTCCCCCTCCCTGACCTCAGCGCCCCCGAAGCGGACGATCTTCGCGCCCCCGAACCGCCTTCGTCGCCGCCCGCGGTGAAGCGTGCCGACTCCGGCGACCTGAGACTCGAAACGAGACCTGCATCCGACCCGAGGCCGGAGGAGCGTCCAGCGTCCTTCGCGCGCACGACCGGCCCGCGGACCGCGGTGGCTCTCGAGCTGGGCTACGACTGGGTCCGGCTGGCTACGTTGGAGACGGCGGAGCTGGGGTTGATTCCGCTCGAAGGCGGCTCTCCGCAGCTCGCAGGATTCGTTGCGGTCGAGGGTGACGGTCGTCTCGTTCTCGGCTCTCGCGCCCGCAGGATCGCCACGCGAGCCCCGGAGCGTGCGGTGTCTGTACTCGAGCTGCTTCAAGCGCTGGCTCGAGACGGAGAGGACGACCTGGACGGTCGCTTCCTCCGCGACGACGGCGAGGGCTTTGCGCTGAACCTGGGCCGCTTTCGCTTCGACGCGTCAGACGTGCTGGTGACTTTCGTCCGGGCTCTGGTGCGGAGCTATCGCGAGCACCTTGGCCACGACCATGTCCGTTTGATCGTCTCGGTGCCGGCGCAGACGGAGGACGCAGCTTTAGCGGCCCTCCGAGGAGCTCTCCGCGAAGCCGAGGTGGAGGCGTTCCGCCTCGAACCGGATCCGCAAGTCGTATTTCGAGCCTACAGTCTCGAAGACCGCTCGGTGGACACGGCCCTCTGCGTAGACGTGGAGCCGCAAGCCCTGACCTTGACCCTGGCCCAAAAATCTCCCCACGGGTTGCGATCGGTGGAGGTCCATCGATCCCCCTTGTCCTCGGCTCGAGCCTTCGATCAACGGGTGGCGGAGCTGGGCCTCGAGGCCCTGGCCGCCGACGGCGGGCCCGATCTCCGCGGCGAGGCGGAGGCGCTCGCCTCGGTGCGAACCGCGGTGGAGAATGCCCGGCCCGACTTTCGACGCAACCCAACCGTCGATGTGCGAGCCGAGCTTCCGCACCCGAACGGCGAGCGGAGCGAGCACACGATCCACATCTCCCGCTCCGACGTCGAAGAGGGCTCCGAGGACCTCGTCGCCGCCGTTTGTCGAGAAGTGCAGACTCTATTGCAGCGCCACGAGCTCAGCCCGGCCGACGTCGACGCCGTCGTGTGCGCAGGGAGCACGGGGCGCTACCCCCATCTCGTCACGGCCCTCGGAGGTCTCGTCGGGGCCGAGCCGCTGAACTCGTACCCCGCCAACCAGGTCAAGCTCTACGGGCTCTTGAAGGAGGCGAGAGCCCTCGAGCGGCGGGCGCGCAACGTCGTGGCCCCCGGCACCCTGGTCGCCTCCATCGGAGTCGAGCTCCCCGGAGGCCGCTTTCGACCCCTCGTTCATGCCGGCACCGAGCTCCCGACCTCCCTGGAGCGGAGCCTTCCACCGCCCCGAGACGGAGGCAGCGACGTCGAGCTGGTCCTCTACCAGGGTGAGGGAGAGCTGGCCCGGCTGTGTACCCATCTCGGGCACCTCCGGCTGGACCGCCTCCCCCGCCGAGCCCCCCCCGCTCTCCAGCTCCAGCTCGACGTGGACGCCGACGGTGTTCTCACCGCTCAGATGCGAGAGACCCAATCTCGCCGGAACGCTCGACTCCGGGTCGCCACCCAGCAGACCTCAGCGGAGCGTCGTCGCGCGCTCGCGCCCACCCCAACCTCGGCGGCCGAGCCCCGCAAGGGTCTGCTGTCTCGTTGGTTCGGGGGCTAGCTAATCAACCTGACAGGGGACTAGCTGAGTGCTCACGTTGCCTAATGCACTGAGCGTCATCCGCATCCTCCTCGCGCCAGCGTGGGTGTTGGTCGCGCTCGGCGTCGCCCCCCTCGGCCCCCAGCCATCGCCGTTTCGAGCTCTGATGATACTGCTCGCCCTCGGGGTGACGGACCTCCTGGACGGATACCTGGCTCGACGGTGGGGTCAGGTGAGCTCCCTCGGAGCTGCCCTCGACGCGATCGCGGACAAGACCCTCCAGATCTTGGTGCTGCTCGTCCTCACCTTTGCGACGCCGGAGGGCTTTCATCCGGTCCCCGGGGCCTTCCTCGCCGTGCTCGGACTTCGCGATCTGACCATGACGGTGGGCATGATCTGGATCCTGAGGCGTCAACGCTACCTGCAGGCGCCGCACCGGTGGCATGGCAAACTCACGACCGCCGCCGTGTTCGTGCTCCTCGTCTTCGCCCACCTCCCTCTGCCCGAGCGATGGATGAACATCGGCTTCGGACTGGCGGGGGGACTGCTCGTATATAGTTTTGCGGAGTACGTCCGCGAGGGCGTGCCGATCTTGGTCGGAGGCCCTCAGTCCGGGCAGCGCACGCGGACCCGCTCCAGAGCATCCTGAATGTCCCCGGTGGCCTCGGCCCGCTCCAGCATCTCGTCAGCGGGAGAGCGTCGAGCCTGCGCGCGCTCCAGGAGAGGCTCCACGCACTCCGCGCAGTCGGGGGCGGAGCCGGCCAAACGCGCGTGGGCGGCCGAGACCAGCCACTCGACGACCTCGCCCACCGGACCAGCCGGACTATCGGCCTCGAGCCCAAGTTTGGCCACCGCGGGCTGAAGCGCGCGTAGCTCCTCGAATCCCAGGCCGGAGAGTCGGTCCTCGACGCCCAGCCGCGTCGCCTCATCGTCGAGTATGCCCCGCCAGAATCCCCCCAAAGCCACCGCCTCGTGGGGGAGCACGCAGTCCTGCCCCCGCATCTCGACGTAGTTCTTAGGTCGAACCTCCGGGAAGAAGGTCGTGAGGTGATCGAGAAAGTCGGCCACCGTCACCTTCGTATCCTCGAAGCCCTCGCGGGCGTACTGACCGAAGGAGGTCGTTCGATCGGCAGCCCGATACTCCGAGCCCCGTCTAAAGAACATGGCTGGGGTGTCCAGGGTTCGCTCGATGTATCGCTGCGCGGTCAGGCCCGGCTCGTCCAGCATCTCCGGCCAGAGGCCACATCGAGCGGCGTCCGTATCCAGCCAGATCTGGTATCGCATCGACTTGTAGCCGTTCGGCTTGCCTCGAGTGAAAGGGGAGGCGGCGACCAACGCCGCGAGAAAGGGTGAGACCTTCGCGGCGGTACGGACCTTGTCCACGAGGTTGCGCTCGTCCCGGAAGTCCACGGTCACCTGGACGCTCCCCGTCAGGTGCATCATATCTCGGCCCCGAGAGCCGGTGAGGTGATCCCGCATGATGGCGTAGCGAGGCTTGGGCATGACCGGAGCGGTGTCCCGGTCCACGAAAGGTTGGTGACCCATGGCCCAGAAACCGAGGTTGCGGTCCCGACCCACTTCCGCGAGCGTCGAGGCCCAGCTCGAGATCTCGTTGCGGAGGGCCTTCAGCGAGCGATGGGGCCGAGAGGCGAACTCGAGTTGGCCCCCGGGCTCGAGAGACACCGATTCTCCGCCGCCCTTGAGCCCGATCAGGGCGCCGTTGACCTCGTGCTCGCGCTCCATGCCCAGACGGTCGCCGAGCGCGGCGAGAAGTTCACGGATGGTCTCGTGAGAAGCCGAGGCGCGGCTGTCCTCGTGGAAGGTGAACAGCTCGACCTCCATCCCCACGAACCACTGCGTTTCGGGTTTCGCGGCGCCGAGAAAGAGCTCGATGACGTCCTCGAGGGCCGTGTCTGCGAAGGGGCGTTCGAAAAGACTGACCGAGGCGCTCCCCGCGGCCATGGGCTTCGACATGTTCGAGCCGTTGCACCTTTTCCCAAGGATGGGAAGCAGGAGCGGCGGACGAGGACCGGGAGCCGTCGGCGAGCCGGTGCACCGCAGGAAGGGGGTCTTGATGGGACGTGGGCGACGCGCTAGCGCCCGCGGCGGCGCATCGCCCCCTGGCGGACGAGGGCTTGCGCGTGCAGCTCGGCCGCCCCCACGATGCTCGCGGGAAGGGCGAGGAGCCCGAGAAACGGCATCAGCATCGCGGCCGCCACCACCGCTCCGAGGCCGAGGGCGGTGAAGAGATAGGTCCTGAGCCATCCGAGGCGGGCGCCTAACTTGTGCTCGGTGACCATGAGGGCTGGGTTGACGGCACCGGAGGCGAAACCGAGCCAGGCGCACGCGGTCCCCAGGACGACGAAGGGGACGCCCACGACCGGAACCAGCCCGAGCACGCCGAAGAAGAGGGTCGCGACGACGAAGATGAGGGATCGGAAGATGTCCGGCACCGTGCCCTCGATGAGGCCCGGCTCACGGGTGGCGAGATCGTGCCCGTGGAGCACTCGAATCGCCATCTTGTCGTAGAAGGCCCCTCCGATCGCCTCCGCGATGGTGGAGAAGAGAAGCACCAGCACGAGCAGCGCCCCCACCACCAGGAGCACCGTAGCCATCCACCAAAAGACGAGAAGCCACGTGGACTCGGGCTGCGTCCACACCAGGCGCATGAGATCGTCCCCGAGGACCACCAGGCTCATGACGGCGAGGAGATAGAGGACCGCGGTCAAAGCGAGCGGCACCGTGGCCAGTCCCCGAAGCTTCTTGTCCGAGACCATCCGGGACAGGCCCCAGATGACCGCGTAGGCGCCTACGAGAAACCCAAAGGGCCCTTGGCGCGGGCCCTTGGCGAGGAGAGGATCCACGGCCCCATCCTGTGCACCGCGAGGCATGGGGTCCAACGTCTACCCGTGCGGCCCTCGCGGCGGGGGCGGGCGCGGCCTCGCTACGGGGAGGGGGGGCCGTCCGCGACGGCGCCAGCGCTCCAGCCGGAGCAAGGCCACCACCGAGATCGCGTCCTTGATCTCTCCGCGGTCCACGAGGTCGAAACAGACATCCAGAGGCTCGCATCGGAGCTCCAGCTGCTCGGTGGGGTCGGGCTCGGCGGCCACTTTGGACAGGCCGGTGGCGAGGAAGATGTGCGCGCGCTCGTCCGTAAATGAGTTCGAGAGGTGAATCTCATCCCCGAGGACCCGCCAGTCCTGGGCGATCAGACCAGCCTCTTCCCGGAGCTCGCGCTGGGCGGCGGTGAGGGAGGGCTCCTCGCGCGCCGCCCCGCCCTCGACGATCTCCCAAGACCACTGCCCCATCGAGTAGCGCCACTGGCCCACGAGATGAACGCGCTCGTCTTCGGTCAGCGCCACGATGCCCGCGGCCAAGGGCGTCTCCACCACCCCGTAGATGCCCTCGGCGCCGTCGGGGCGGATCACGGCGTCCTCGCGCACGTGAATCCAGGGATTCTCGTAAACGGAACGGGTACTCAACGTCCGCCACGGGCTACGGCGGGGGCGACCCGCGCCCTCGTCGTTCGACATGGGGTTCAGACGAACGCCGAGCGGGCTTTACGCCCGTCGGCGTCGGATCTCACGCTCCGGCCTCGGCCTCCGTCTCGGTGGACGGGGGAGCCTCATCGGCGGGCGCGGGCGGCTTCGTCTCGGCGCCGTCGTCCGGGGCCGGCTCCGCTTCGGCCTGAGCCGCCTCTTCCTTGGCCTTCTGCGCCCGAATCTTGTCGATCTTCGACTTGTCGGGCGCCACCGCCATCGTCATCTGGCGACCGTTGAGCTTGGCCGGCGAAGTGACCATGGCCACGTCCGACAGGAGCTCCGCGATCGCCTTGAGACGCTCCTCGCCCAGATGGGGATGTGCCATCTCTCGTCCGCGAAACCGCTGAACGAACATGACGCGATGCCCCTCGAGGATGAATTTCCGGGCTTGGTTCACGCGGAGCTCGACATCGTGCTTGTCGATCTTCACGGAACGGCCGAGCCGGACCTCCTTGATCTCGTTCGCCTTCGGCGGCTTCTGAGCCTTCTTCTTGGACTGCTCGTACTTGTACTTGCCGAAGTCCATGATCTTGCAGAGCGGCGGGCGAATGTTCGCCTGGACCTCAACGAGGTCGAGCCCTGCTTCTTCAGCCATGCGTAGAGCTTCATCGCGCTCGATGACGCCAACCTGCTTGCCGTCCTGATCGATGACGCGGAGGGGAGAAATCCGGATCTCGCGGTTCCGACGCGTTTGGGGCTCGCGGGGAACCTTGCCGTAGTACTTCCTTCGGATGGTGTGAACTCCTTCTGTGCCCCCTTTGGCGACATCGCCGCGGGAGGTCAAGCGTACTCATCATAGCGATTCTACGCGAATCGACAAGCGCGCTGCCGCTATCGCCCTTTGAACTCCGGGGGACGCTTCTCGAAAAAAGCGGCGATGCCTTCGGCCGCATCCTCCAGAAGCGAGTTCACGGAGATGAGCCCCTGCAGGTAGTCCAGGGCGCCTTCGAGCGGCATGCCCTCTTGTCGCACCAGGGCTCGGCGCCCCAGCCTCAGCACCGCGGGGGAGAAGTTCGCGAGCTTCTGGGCCCACGCCTCGACCGCCTCATCGAAGGACTCCGGAGCCTCCACGCGATTGACGAGGCCGAGTTCGAGGGCTTTCTCAGCGCTGAAGTTGTCGCCCAGGAGCATCATCTCGTAGGCCTGCCGGCGCGGGACGGTGCGCAGGATCAAGGTCGAGATCATGAACGGAAAGAGGCCTCGCTTGATCTCCGGGGTCCCGAGCTTGGCCCCCGATTTCGCGATGGAGAGGTCGCAGGCGAGCATGAGGCCAAGGCCGCCCGCCACGCAGTGTCCGTTGACGGCGGCGAGCGTGACCTTCGAGGACTGCAGAATGCGGTGAAAGAGCTTGGGGAACTGCCCTCGCGCCTCATGCACGTCGATGAAGTTCTCGCCGCCGGCCATTCCGCCCAGGTCGGCGCCCGCGCAGAAGGCGTCTTGCCCCTCTCCGCGGAGGATGATGACGCACGCATCCTTGTCCTCCTCGGCCTTCTCGAAAGCATCGACGAGCTCCTCCAGCATCTCGGGGGAGAGCGCGTTGCGCTTGTCGGGACGGTTGAGGGTGATCCTGAGGATGCGTCCGTCCTTGGCGAAACGGATGGTCTGGTAGCTCTGCGTCATTCCGATGCTCCTTGCATGTCCTCGGACGCGCGGGGGCGCAAGCCGTCCAGAAGCAGCGCGCGCACGGTGGGCTTCACGCTGGGGCTATGGCCCTCGGCGGCGCGGGGAAGGAGGGTGATGCCCATACACACCGTCTCGAGCGCGCCCAGAAAGGCGTGAGCGCTCACGAGAGGATCCACGTCGCTTCGGATCTCGCCTTTGGCCTGGCCGTCCGCGATGACCCCGGCGACGAGTTCGAACCCCTCTCGAAACGCCTCGAGCTTCTCCTCTTCGACGAAGCGATCCGACCGGGAGACCTCCTGGATGACCACCTGCATGATGGCCGGGGCGACTTCGAGAGCGTCCAGAAAGAGGTCCACTACGGCCCCCATGCGCTCGAGCGCCGTGCGGCTCGGATCGGCTCGCAGGTCACGGACGACTTTCAGGAAGACGGACCAGTTGGACTCGAAGACGGCCTGAAGGACGGCGTCTTTGGAATCGAAGTAGTGGTAAATGAGGCCGTAGGCAACGCCGGCCCTACGGGCGATGTCGGCCACTCGGGTACGGTGAAAGCCCCGCTCGGCAAAGACCTCGACGGCCGCCTGCAGAATCTGCCGGCGTCGATCAGCGGCAACGTCCGCGGACCCCGCGGCACTCTTGGGGGAGGCCATCCGACACGAAGTTAGGGTTGATTGACCCGTCGGTCAATCGGTGCGGATTTCGAGCAACGAGGCCCCGCGGCGGCCGATACTCCTGGTCCCTACTTCTGAGGAAGGACCGCACCATGATTGGCATCCCGATAAACGACGCTTTCGGAATCGACGAGAACTCTTTCAAAACCCGCGACGAACGACGCCTCGAGGACATCGCCCGCAAGCGCGACGAGCAGGTCGAAGTCCAAGAGCAGATTCAGACCGTACACCGAAAGGAAGAGGTCCAGGACGCCAAAGAAGTGCGCCAGGCCCTCCGCTCCGTCGGCGCCGACCACGAGGCCGTGGCCCCCACCGTAGACGCCGCAGCCCCCAGCGGAGAGGCCAGCGGCCTCAAAGGCCAAGAACTCCGTCCGTGACTGAGGGTCCCGGGCGGGAGTGAATCCCGCCCACCCTCCTACGCTCGCCTCGCTCGCTGCGCCCTGCGCTTGCTCGAGGGTCCCGGGCGGGAGTGAATCCCGCCCACCCTCCTACGCTCGCCTCGCTCGCTGGCGCTTCCGCTTGCTACTCTTCTTGGTGAGGATATGGTTCAGGTGCGATTGAGCGCGCTTGAAGCCGCC
>JBCBRU010000114.1:0-18051 GCA_039819565.1 Myxococcota bacterium
ACCACTTGTCGATCACCAAGGGGTCGTGGCGCCACTTGTCGTAGAAGGCCGCCGTAGCCAGAGTTGCGCGCTCGCCCCCGGCGTCAACGAGGACCGACAACGCCGCCTGCGCATCGGTCATGTTAGTGGCGTGAGCCAGCTGGTCCGAGGCGAGGTCCAGGGCTTCCCCGCCGAGCTGGGCCAAGAGGGCCAAGCAGGCATTCTTGAGGCGACGTGCGTCAATGTCCGCCTTCTCGATGTCGGTGCCGCTCTTCGCCGCCATGGCGTCGTAGGTCGCGCGAAGCTGGGATGCGTGGGCCTCAGCCAGCGTCGTGAGCACCCGCTCGCGGGCTTCGAAGAGCGCGGCGGGGTCCACAGACGGAAGCCGCTGCGCGAGGCCCCGGCTCGGCGGCAGCGCCATAGCCAGAGCCTTGAGTGAGCCGTCGAGGTCGGCGTCCGAAAGGATGCTGCCGAAGGCGTCGACGAAGGCGCGATCGACCTCCGTAGCTCGTCCCTCGACGAGATCGAGGATGATGTGCTCGGCCAGCGTCTGACCTGCGTCCCATCGATTGAAAGCGTCCTTGTCATGCGCGAGCAGGAAGGTGAGCTCCTCGCGGGAGCGTTCCATCTCGAGACGAACGGGCGCCGAGAAGTCGCGGAGAATCGACACCGCCTTAGGCGCCGAAGAGAGCTCGAAAGCGTAGCTCTGCCGAGACTCGGTCAGCTCTAGGACTCTCTCGTACGGAGCTTCGGTGTCGCCGGCCATTCGGAGCGGGAGGGCCTCCCCATCCTCGCCTAAGAGCCCCACCCGCACCGGAACGAGGCACGGTATGAAGTCGGGGTGGCCCGCGAGGTCGGCTCGCGATTGCTCCAGATCGAGCACGTAGTGGCCTCGGCCAGACTCCCAGGTGCCTCGAGCGCGCAGGGTCGGCGTCCCGGGCTGGGTATACCAACGCTCAAACTGCGCCAGGTTCCGGTCGTTGGCATCAGCCATGGCGGCTCGAAAGTCGTCGCAGGTGACGGCCTGGCCGTCGTGCCGCTCGAAGTAGAGGTCCATCCCTCGTCGGAATCCCTCCGCTCCGAGAAGCGTATGATACATCCGCACGACCTCTGCGCCCTTGATGTACACGGTCGCGGTATAGAAGTTATCCATCGCGATATAGGACTCGGGACGGATGGGATGGGCCATGGGCCCGGCGTCTTCTTCGAACTGAACGGTGCGGAGCAAACGAACGTCGGAGATACGCTTCACGGCCGGAGAGGTCATGTCGGCCGTGAAGAGCTGATCCCGAAAGACCGTCAGTCCTTCCTTTAGGGTGAGTTGAAACCAATCACGACACGTGACTCGGTTGCCGGTCCAGTTGTGGAAGTACTCATGTCCGATTACGCCCTCGATGTGCTCGTAATCGTCGTCGGTGGCTGTATCCGGGCGTGCGAGAACATACTTGGCGTTGAATACGTTCAACCCCTTGTTCTCCATAGCCCCCATGTTGAAGTCGCCCACGGCCACGATCATGTAAATGTCGAGATCGTATTCGAGACCAAAGACTTCTTCGTCCCACTTCATCGACCTCTGAAGGCTGCCGAGGGCGTGATCGCACTTGTCGATATTCTGGGGTTCGACCCAAATCTCGAGCCTCACCGCCCGGCCGGAGCGAGTAGTGAACTCCCCTTCGTGGCAGGACAGATTTCCAGCCACGAGGGCGAAGAGATAGCTAGGCTTGCGAAAGGGATCTTCCCAACGAACCCATGCCCGACCATCGTCGAGCGTGCCCTCGGCCGCCCGGTTGCCGTTGGAGAGCATGACCGGACAGCGTGCAGGATCCCCAACGATGGTGGTGGACCAGATCGACATCACATCGGGACGGTCGAGATGGAAAGTAATCCTGCGGAAGCCCTCAGCTTCGCATTGGGTGCAGTAGTTCCCGCTGGAGGCGTACAGCCCCGAGAGCTCCGTGTTGGTCTCGGGGCGAATGCGCACCTTCGTTTCGACCACGCAGCGCTCGTCGGCGGGGACGAGACGCAGCGTATCGTCCTCGTAGGTGTAGTCGCCCTCGCCTAGCGCCGCCCCGTCTAGCTGGACCTCGAGGAGCTCCAAGCCTTCGCCGTCGAGAAGGAGAGGCGTACCCGCTGGGGTGGCGGGGTCGCGCCGCACGGTGAGCTTTCCGTGAACCTCAGTGCTTCCTTCGCCGAGCTCAAAGCGGAGATCGACCTCGTCCACCCAGTAGGACGGGGGCGAATAGTCCCTACGAAACTTCGGTTGAGGGGAGGCAGGCTCGGGCGGCTTCATGGCGTGCGAGGGACGCTACCCGCCGCTGCCGGACGAAGCCAGCTACACCTCACCGTCGCCGCGTCGAAGCGCGGCGAGCCACTCCAGATGCGGCGTTCGTGGATAGAGATCGAAGGCTTGGAGTCCCGCAACCACGACGCCGAGGCGCGAAAACTCGAGAAGGTCCCGGGCCAGAGTCCCGACGTCGCAGCTGACGTAGAGGACGTTCTCAGGCCGAGCCCGAGCGATGGCGCCCCGGGCTTCGGGCGAGAGGCCGGATCGAGGAGGATCCACGAGGAGGAGATCTGGACCGTCCTCGCGCCAGCCCTCGGCGTCGGTCCCCACCCTCCACTCGGCCTCGGGGGCGGCCCTACGTCCCCGACGAACCGCAGCCTCCGAGAGTTCGACGGCCACCACGCGCTCGAAGCGGGAAGCGAGAAGGCGGGTGAAGTTGCCGGAGCCGGCGTGAAGCTCTACCGCCAGCCGACCTCGATCCGGAAGCGCGGCTTCGACGGCGGCGAGCAGGGCGTCATTCCCCTCTGCGGAGGCCTGAGCAAACACGCGAGGGTGCAACCAGAGGCGCCCTCCCCGATCGACGATCTCGAGATCCTCCTGCTCGAGGATGGAGGCCGGGAGCTCAAGAGCACCGCGAGGGTCGACCTCTCCCGAGACCTGGCGACCGTTGGTGACCAACCACGCTTCGCCCGCGGAGCCGGCTGTAGAGGCCGCGAGGGTATCGGCGAGCGCTCGCCGGGCTTCGTCGAGCACCGGATGGAGGGCTCGGCATCGGTCCACGGGGATGACTTCGTGGCTCCGAGCCGCCCGGAAACCGACCCTTGTGCCCTGGACTGCGAGTCGCGCCCGGATGCGGACTGATTCTTCGGCCCCAGACCACAGCGGCACGGCGGCGAGCAGGTCGGGGTCTACGCGGCCGACGCGCCTGAGCGTCTCGAGGCCTGCTCCGACCTTTCCCTGCAGCTCCCCCTCACGGCTGAGATGCAAAAGTCCGCAGCCTCCGCATCGAGCGGCCACCGGACAGCTGGGCTCGACCCGGGTCGGTCCGGGCCGGAGAACCTCTTCGACCTCCGCTCTCAGGAATCGACGGCGATCCTCGACGACACGCACCCGAACCCGCTCCTCGGGAGCGGCCCCCCGGACGAAGATGACGCGACCGTCCGGGTGGCGGGCGACCGCCTCGCCGCCGGTGGCGAGGCCAGCTTCGGTGTCGAGGACGAGGCTGGGCTTTCGGCCCAGAGGGCGATTCACGAGTCTTCGGGGGACGCAGGATCTCGCTCGACGTGGGACACGAGGCGATCGATCTGGTTACTGACCTCCTCGGGAAGGTCGATGAACTCGACCCCCATCCCCGGGGGCTCGTGGCCCCCACGCCCGGTACGGACCCACTTCACGACTCCGTCCAAAGCGAAAGGCGCGCCGCCTTCGGGCAGCTGAAGCCGCAGGCGGACCTTCTCGCCGACGGGAAGAGGATGTGAGGTCTGGATGAAGACGCCCCGGCGCGACACATTCGCGCTGTAGTCAGTGACGAAGCTTCCCTTGGCCCGGTAGTCGACCTTGAGCTCGGCCGAAAGACGCTCGGCGCGGCGATTCTCGTCGAGAGTGGTCTTGCCTCTATCCGCATCGCTCGCCACAGGGTCGCGCTCCGCGGAGGATGATACACCAAGTGGCTCCTTTCGACAGAAGGGCCTGCCTTGACCGAGGGTAGCGACGCGGCGACTTTGAATTCGTGGACAAGGTCCTACCCAGCGCCGACGCCGCCGTCGCGGACGTCCCGGATGGCGCCATGATCATGTCGGGGGGCTTCGGGTTGTGCGGAAACCCCGAGAACCTCATTACGGCCCTTCACGCCAAGGGCGTCAAAGACCTCACCATCGTCTCCAACAACTGCGGAACGACCGAGCACGGCCTGGTGGTCCTCCTCAAGGATCGTCAAATCAAGAAGATGATCTCGAGCTACGTCGGCGAAAACAAGATCTTCGAGGCTCAGTTTCTCAACGGCGAGATCGAAGTCGAGCTGTGCCCCCAAGGAACCCTTGCTGAGCGCATTCGGGCTGGAGGGGCCGGCATCGGAGGGTTTTATACGCCGACCGGCTACGGAACCCAAGCAGCGGAGGGCAAAGAGACGCGAGAGATCGACGGCCGTTTCTATGTCCTCGAGAAGCCCCTTCGGGCCAACTATACGATCGTGCGGGCTTGGCGCGCCGACAAGTGGGGCAACTGTATCTTTCGCAAGACAGCCCGCAACTTCAGTCCGCCGATGTGCATGGCCGCCGAGGTCACCATCGTCGAGGCCGAGGAGATCGTACCTCTCGGGGCTATCGACCCCGACGCTTGCCACGTACCGGGCGTGTTCGTGCAGCGAGTGGTCCAGGGACACAACTACCAGAAGTGGATCGAGAAGCGGACGCTTCGGGAGGTACCCGCATGAGCCTAACTCGAAACGAGATCCTAAAGCGCGTGGCGATGGAGTTCCGAGACGGAATGTTCGTCAACCTAGGTATCGGCATGCCCACGCTTGCCGCCAACTACATCCCTCCGGACATCGACGTGGTGCTCCACTCGGAGAACGGTATGCTCGGCATCGGCCCTTTCCCCTACCCGGGCGAGGAAGACCCAGACCTGATCAACGCCGGCAAGCAGACCGTCACCGAGATTGCAGGCACAACGTTCTTCGATAGCTCCATGTCGTTCGCGATGGTGCGGGGCGGGCACATCGACATCACGGTGCTGGGAGCTCTGCAGGTCGCCGAGAATGGCGACATCGCCAACTGGACGATTCCCGGCAAAATGCTCAAGGGCATGGGCGGAGCGATGGATCTCGTAGCCGGAGCCCGGCGGGTCATCGTCTCGATGGAGCACGTAGCCAAGGACGGTTCTCCCAAGATCGTGAAGGCCTGCTCACTCCCCCTCACGGGGCTGAAATGCGTCGGCACCATCGTTACCGATCTCGCGTTCATTGACGTCACGCCGGACGGCCTGAAGCT
Source organism: Myxococcota bacterium (assembly GCA_039819565.1). Taxonomy (GTDB): domain Bacteria; phylum Myxococcota; class Kuafuiibacteriia; order Kuafuiibacteriales; family Kuafuiibacteriaceae; genus JAHQVK01. The sequence continues at coordinate 5,251 of JBCBRU010000114.1, forward strand.
CGTCGAGCGGGCCCCGGGCGTCAGCGTCGAAGACATCCAGGCCAAAACCGAGCCCACCCTCATCGTGGACGGCGACGTCCCCGAAATGAAGCGAGCCTAAAGCCCGTTCAGTTCGGGATGTAGCGGTACCGGGTGTTCGTCGGCCAGTTTGCCAGGGTGCAACTTGGGCTGCACATCAGAACATCTGCACCCGCACTCCCGGTTTCGTTTTCCCAACCTGCCGAGGCATCGAAGTTGGAGGCAGCCGTCCGAGATATGGCCTGACCGTAGTGAACAGCCACCTCGTGTGAGGTTTCGTGCAGCTCGACCTGCGCAAAGAGCTCGGTGTCGGCGTTCCCTACTCCACCTCCCCCGAAGCGCCGTATTCGCCGAAACACGAAGATCATTCGACGATTTGGGGAGGTGCCCTGCAGGCTCACTGTCACCTCGCTACCCGGAATATCCAAGATGAGGTCATCCCAGAACCAAGCCACCAAGCGGTTGGGGTTGTTTCCAGATGGGATGGCGCGGTTGGTGAGGGATCCCGCGGACCGGGAATCAAAGGTTAGGAAGCCGTTCGTACTGACGAAGACCTCGCTCACGCTCGTGCCGAGGAACTCGAAGGCAAAGGGCAATGGCTCTCGAGCTGAGCCGTCGTCGTTGTTCGAGAAGGTGAGGGCTCGACCGGGCGGGAGGCTCGGCAACCCCGAGGAGGTCTGAATGCGATAACCCGTGACCGTGCCTGACTGGCCAGAACCCTGGACCTCGACGGTCACCACCGGGCGGTTCGGATCGTTGCTCGAAATATTCAACGTCGCCTCTCTAGGCCCGGTTTGCGTGGGCGTGAACCGAACCGTAAGACTCGCGCTACGCCCGGGGGGAATGGGTGCCGCCCCCGGAATCGTGGAGGCAAAGTCTCCTGAGTTGAGCCCCTGCACTTGAATCGCTCCGAGCTGACAGTTGGCCGTACCTCGGTTGGTCAACTGTACGATCTCTACCTCGGTGCTCATGAGGTTCACCGGCCCAAAGTCGAGGGAGGCAGGGCTGACGTCGAGCTGACAGGACATGGGCATGGCGTCCCGACCTTCGACCTGCACCCGAGCCACCTGCAGTTCATCGACGTTCCCGGGGAATCTGAAGTCAGTGGTCACGAGCGACTCGATGGGTCCGACTCCGGGGGCGCACACTTCGAGCTCGACCTCGAAGTCCTGAGACGCCGGGACCACGAGCTGGTCGCTGAGCACCCGTCCGGGTCCCCCGAAGTTTCCCCCGTTGAAGACCGGCTCTTGGGCGGTGAGGTTCGTGCACTGGAGTGCCCGCTCTACGCAGGTCCCCGTCGGAATCGCTCCCGCGTCGAGGTCACTGCAGCGGATGCCTTGGGCAACCCCCACGGCCCGCAAGGGCACGCGCAGCGGGCAAGCGCCCCCGCACGATTCAATGAGGAGCTGGGTGGTCTCTTCGCCCTCCTCGGTGGGCCGAAACACGATCGGGACTTGAAACGTCTCGTTCGCTCCGATGGAGACCTGGTTCGCAACGAGCTGGAAGCTGGAGTTGGAGGACTCGAGGCTCATCTCGAGGGTTCGAGCCCGCGCGGTAGACACTGTGACCGCTAACACCTTGGTGCTCTCGACCCGGACCGCGCCGAAATCGACCGAGATCGGTCGGACCGAGGGAGGCCCGTCGACACCCAGATCGGGGCCGCCGATATCGGGCGCCGCGCCGAGGTCGGAAACGGCTACGGCATCGGGAGATCCTCCGTCGACACCGCCGTCGGGGGGCGGATCGATCGAGCCTCCGTCGACAACGACCACGGTCGCATCGCCCGTCGGCGGCGCCGATATCGGGGTCGAACAGCGACCACGAGGCAGCGGTCGAGACCCAGGGGGGCAAAGAATCTCCTCAGGAGAGGTACGACCAAAGCACCCGACCAAAAGCGTCAGAGCACAGAGAACGGCGAGGCGCACGAGGAAGATACTGCCACGCCAGACCGTCGGGCGGGGCTAGTCGCGTCCGGGAGCTTCCCTCAACCGGTGAGGCCCGGGGTGATGATCGCCTTCCCGCGTACTTTTCGGGCCAGGATGTCCTTGAGCGCGTCGACCGCCCGCTCGAGGGGATATCGCTCATGGATGTGGTTCTGAAGCTTCCCCTCGGCGTGAAGCCGAAGGAGCTCCCCAGCCTGGCGCTTCATCTCGGCGGGCTCTCGAGCCGCGAATGAGCCCCAGAACACCCCGACGATGTCGCATCCCTTCAGCAGAGCGAGGTTCAGCGGGACCTTCGGGATGTCGCCAGAAGCGAATCCCACCACCAAGAAACGGCCCCTCCAGGCCATCGATCGGAGGGCTGGCTCCGCGTACGACCCTCCAACGGGATCGTAGAGCACGTCGACACCTTCCCCATCCGTCGCCTTTTTGAGCTCCGTCTTGAGGTCGGTGTGTGAGTAGTCGATCCCGACGTCCGCGCCGTGCGCCCGGCACAGCTCGAGCTTCTCCGGGGAGGAGGCGCAGGCGATGACCCGAGCTCCCAACGCCTTGCCGAGCTCCACCGCCGAAAGTCCTGTGCCGCCCGCCGCGCCGAGCACGGCGAGCGTCTCACCCGGCTGAAGGCGAGCTCGGTCCACGAGCCCGTGGTAGGTCGTGAGGTAGGTGAGAAAGAACCCCCCCGCGATGTCCGTCGGCATCGTGTCCGGGAGCTTCACGGCTTGGGCGGCCTCAACGACGACCTGTTCGGCATAGCCGCCCCAGATCATCGTGGCGGCCACGCGGTCTCCGACCTCGATGCCCTCGACCCCCTCGCCGACCTCCAGAACCTCCCCCGCAATCTCCCCACCGGGCGAGAACGGAAACGGGGGCTTGAACTGGTAAAGCCCCTGGACGATGAGGGTGTCGGGGAAATTGACGCCGGCGGCGTCGACTCTCACCCGGATCTGGCGCTGGCCCGGTTTCGGATCCGGGAGCTCTTCGAGCGCAAGGTCTTCGATGGTCCCGAACGACCGGCACACGACCGCTTTCATTCGTTTAAGGCCTAGCACGGAAACCGCTGGCCAGCACGCGCCGTAGAGTTGATGGCCTGAGAAAGGGATTGGTCATGCCTCGCTATTCCGTACGCGCACTCCGACCTGACGACTTCGACCTCCTCATGCAGCTCGAGGAGGAGTTGTTCGGCGACGACGTAGACGGCACTCTGGGCCCCTACTACGTTCGCCTTTGCTGCGAGCACTTCGGTGACAGCTGCTTTCTACTCCTCGCGGGCGACGAACCCGCAGGATACTTGCTCGGTTTTACCAAGGGCCGGGAAGCCTTCTGCACGACCCTCGCCTTGCTCCCCCGCTTTCAAGGCTCTCGGGCCCTGATTCGGCTTCTCCAGGCCTATATCGCAGCCATAGAGAAGACCTGCGACGAGTGCGTGTTCACGGTGGAGCCCGGCAACGAAGCAGCAAGAGCCCTCCACAAGATGCTGGGGGCGAGTGAGTCGGAGCTTCGCCGGAACTATTATGGCCCAGGCCGCGATCGGATTGTTTCGAAGATCGATCGCCGTACCTTCGAAGCGCTTCGCGAGCGCTTCGCTCGGCTCGGCCTCCTGCGCCGAAATGAATCCGCAAGGCCGGGACGCCCCTCTGTCCGCGCATGAGCGCCGAAGCAAGCTCCCGTTCTCCGTCTGCCCGCCCATCCCACCTGGAGTGGGTCAGCCGTTCGGCCCGGGCCTTCCGGCGTACCGCTCAAACGGTTTGGGCCTCGGTACACCTCGCCCGAGAGGCTCTGGGAACCCAGGGAGAGGATGCGACCGCGAAAGCCCACCTGCTGAGGAAGATGTCCCTTCGTTTCTGCGATATCTATGATCTCCGGATCTCGGTACGAGGCACTCTTCCACCGGGCCCAAAGATCGTCGTCATGAACCATCTGGGCTACGTGGATCCGATGCTCTTCGGAGCTCTCGAAGCCTACCTGTCGATCGCGAAGAGCGAAGTAGCAAGGTGGCCTGGCGTCGGAGATCTAGCCCGGGCCTTGGGCGTGCTCTTCGTGGTGCGTGGGGATGCCTACAGCGGATTTCGCGTGCTGAGGGAGGTGCGCCGAGCTCTGGATGCGGGAGCGACGGTGCTGAACTTTCCCGAAGGGACGACCTCGGACGGTCGCGACGTCCTGCCCTTTCACCGGGGCGTGTTCGGCGTCGCTCGACACGCCGGCGTGCCCGTCGTTCCCGTTCACCTACGCTTCTCCAACCCTGACCTCGCCTGGATCGACGATCAAACCTTTATGCCCCACTTCCTGAAGTTCCTCGGGAGCGAAAGTGAGGCGGTGGAGCTTCAGATCCTCGGAGCTATCGAGCCGGGGGCGGCCGAGTCCGCTGAGGGCCTCGCCGAGCACGCCCGACAGGCTCTCCGCCGGGTGGATCCCGCTCGGCTCAGCTGATCGGGCCCGGCGGGCCGACCCGCGTATACGTCAGGTCCCCCAGACAAAGAGTCCAGCGGAGAGGATGGAAGGCTTCCGAGCACGTCGGCCCGACCGCCTGACTCACACCATCGAGCTCCTCACCGAGAAGAAGAAAAGACTCGAGAGGATCAGCTCGGTCCGGGAGGGCGGCGACCGCCGCAAGCCACCTCATCGCAGCGAGGCGGGGGAGGATCCGAGCAGCCTCTCTCCGGCCCCAAAGGCGGACGGGGCGGTCGGTCTTGAACACCGTGCGGAGTCGTTCGACGTGGTCCAGCGTGGAGCTCTCGAGCGCGCCTCGGGAACCCCATCGCTTCTCCAAATGCTTCGAGACCTCGGAGGCCAGCTGCGACGCTCGAGCCAGACGCGGAGGAAGACCGGCCTGCCCATCGTGGACCACGAGCCTCCTTCCGTACGTCAAAGCTCGGGGCCCTGGCTGAGACCTCTCGAGAGCGGCTTCGAGCACGGAACGGGCCTGGCCGAGCTCATCAAGAGAAACAACTTCCAGAGCGTCGCGGAGGTGGTGCAGCTCGCCTAGGTCCCCGAGTCTCAAGCGGCCCCTCGAGGCCAAAGCAGACGCGACGGCTGAGAACCCTCCGGCTTGATGAAAAATGCTCGCTCGAACCCGCGGGGAGGCTTCCGTCACCACCCGACGAAGAGCAGCGAGCACCGGCCATACCAAGGTCGGCACGACCCATTGAGCCAATCCCCGAAGGCGCTCATCCACACTCGGTAGGCCTTTCGTCGCCTCCTTCAGGCGAACCAGCTCATTCTGGATCCCTTCCAGATCGGGGAGGGGGGCGTCTGCATCTCGAGCCAGGATCTCATGAAGGACCGCGAGACCCGCCGCCTCGTGGTCTACCTGCTTGCGACGGCGAGAAAGGAGCAGGAGCTTCCGAACCCCTCGCGGGGCGAGTGAGGGAGCGCTTTCTATCTCCAACGCGGCGCTGACGGAGTACCGGTCGGGCTCTTCAAGCAGGACCTGAGCGCTTGCGCGGTCCCCAGCCTCGGCGCTCTCGGTGACCGCTCGACGGATCTGAGCCCGCCCCCAGAGCTCCTCGGCAATTTTAGTTTCCGATGCGTCCATCTCTGCCCGCGAGCTCTGAAAGCTCCGCTGCGCATCGTCGGCGCCCGCCGACTGCAGTAACCGAACGAAGACGAAGGGTGCAGCGGGGTCGTAGCGGATCCTCCCGGAGGCTTCGGCGACCGCTTCGACCACGAAATCGAGCTCGTGGCCTCGAAGGGCATTCCGACTTACGGCGATGAGCACGTCGGACAGAGCGCTCGACAGGTGGCTCGACTCGAGCTGAGCGACGACGGCGGCGGCGGCCACCGCCCGAGCGCGCACCTGGGGAGGGGGAAGGCCCAACCGAAGTTCGGCGATGAGGTGCTCGAAGACCGTATCGAGAAGCCCCGAAGCCTCACCGATCTCCCGCCGAGGCGCCCCCACTTCCGTGGCTTGGGCCAACTGACGACACCAACGTTGCGCCGTCGCGCGAGCGGTGTCCCCCTTTCCGATTTTCCTGATCGTGTCCGCGAGAGTGGGAAGCTGCGAGCATCTCACGAGGTGGGCAACGCGGCTCGCGGCCCACGCTGGACTCAGTCCGACCGCGAGTCCCCGCGCGTAAGCGCGCTCCAGCTCTGCCTTTTGGCGGTGGAGCCCCTGCGGAGGAAGGCCTTCACCCCGGGGGCTGCGACGAGGTCGGGGGGGCCGCGAGGCTTCGGCCGAGGCGCGACGCGGCGTAGCCTCGAAGATCGTGGGTCTTTGGACACGAGAAAGGGCCCTTGCCCCGTGCACGGGCGACTCCGTGTTCGGCGCTTCGCGAGAGCCGAAACCGAGATCCGCGCTCACGATGAGGCCTCCGGAAAGGGGGCGAAGAGGCAATCCCAAACTCGCGCGGAGCCGACCTGGATCCCTCGCGCAGAGGCGCGCAGCTCTTCATCGGACAGCACCGTGTATCCGAAGGACTCGATGACGGAGACCGCCTTCGGGGTGACGGAGCGGTCGGCCAAAGGGCGCATGCGGTCAAAGTCCACCGCGGCGAAGGGTGAGAGGAAGGAGAGTTGAATCCGCACCCCGTCGCCCAAAACCAGCTCCTCCGAAACCTCCAGCTGACCTCGGGTGCCCGGTCGGAGGCTTGGGTCGAGGGAGCGCAGCGCTTCGACAGTGGCGCGAAGGCACTGATGACTGGGGTCCCACGGCCATACGATCGACGGATCGTCGAGGGGACTGCATAGCGCTCGCTGAGGGTAGAAATGACCAATCACGGTCTCGATATGGCTGCGCATCTTACACTTAAGGCATCGGAGCACAAAAGCGCATGTTGCTGACAATCCTGTCGGCCATTTGCCCCATGGGCCCGTCGACCGCTCCAAAAATCGAAGCCAATAAAGTTGCGTCTGATCCGGACCGGTCTAATGTGGCGGTGTGAGCGACGAGGGCGCTGCCAGAGGTCGCCACGCGGTCATGGCGGCCGTCGTGGCGCTTGCGCTACTATACGTAACCTTCAACATTCATATCGAAGGCCACACGCCCTACGGACACTTTAAACGCGCGGGCGGTGAGAAGGCGTTACTCAGAGCCTGGGACTGGACCAAGGACACAGCCATCGTAGCCGCGCGAGGGGCCTGGTACTACACGAAGGAGGCCGGCTACGCCTTCGCTGGGTGGGTCGCGGAGTCCGCCGGAGCGGCCTCTCGCGCCGCTCGCGCCGGATGGGAAGCGTGGTGGGAGGACGACGGTCGGCCGCACAAGGGAAGGCGAGACCGTTCATCGCATCCGCCGAGTCGCTCGGCGGGCTCGGCCCATCCTTCCGGGGCCCGCATAAGGTCCCTTTCCGCGGCGGACGAGCGGCGGAAGGTATCCCCGGCCTCGAAGCGCTCGACCCGCGTCGATCGGGTCGTCTCTCCTCGCGAGCGAGCCGAGCTGGACCGACGCATCTCCGACGGGCACTGACCGGCGTTCGGGTCTCGCCCGGAGCCACCGAGCCGGTTCGGCGCTTTTCTGGAGCTCGCCGGGACTCACTGCTTGGCCCCGCCTGCGGGCTCCCGCAACCTCTACCGAATGCTTCGGGAGGATCAGACGTGCCCAAAGTGCGGTGCGCTCGTCACCCCACAGCTGGTGCGATGCCGCCAGTGCAACCACTACCTCCACGGCTCCGCTCTAGAGGGCATCATCGTGGAGAGCCTCTTGCCGAAAGGACTGGCCGCGAGCCCGGGCACGGGGCTCATCTGCCTCTACATCATTCTCAACTACGTGCTGATGCTCCTGCTCACGACCCCGGAGGCGGTCATCGGCTTTCGGCCCCTCGCCCTCCTTCAGTTCGGACTGACGGTCTCGACGGAGATCCAGGACCTCCAGGTCTGGCGATTCATGAGCAGCGTGTTCGCGCACGCGAACTTCGTCCACGTCGGCTTCAACCTGACCGCCCTCGCGTTCATTGGTCCTCTCGTTGAGGAGCTTCACGACAAAAAGCGCGCGCTCGTCTTCTTCGTTGTGACCGGCGTGGTCTCGATGTTCGGAAGCTATGCGGTCCCGATTCTTCTTCGCGGGGAGGCCTTCTTTCCGGGCTCAGTGGGCGCTTCGGGGGCCGTCTCTGGGCTCTTGGGGGTGGCCTGGTGGCAGACGCGGCAACCTGGATCAGCGGGGCGGATGATGCACGCGGGCCTGACGCGATGGCTGGTCCTCCTCCTCCTGTGGGGCTTCCTTCCGGGCATCGACGGGACGGCCCACGCCGTCGGCTTCGGAGCGGGCGTACTCATCGGCCGTTTGGTGCCCGAAGGTCCACTCCAACGCCGGCTTGGACATCGACTCTGGACGGGCGGCGCGGTCGCTTCGATCGGACTCGTCTTGGTGTCCAGCGGCCTGACCTTCATGGCCGCGCGGGATCAGCCCTATATGGTCGAAAACGACCGCTATGGTCGATCCATTCTGATCTTCACGCTTCGCGAGGGCGTGTCGTGGGATCGCTCCGAGCAAAAGAAATCGCAGCAGCGATGCCTCGAGGCGGGCACGAAGGCGCGAGCGTCAGGCGAGTTTTCAAAGGAGGGCCTCGAAGAGTGCGAGCTGGCCATTCGCCTTCTCCCTCATGGTCCGGGCGTGCACCTCATGTTGTCCAAGCTCCTAGAAATGGACGGGCAGAAAGACCGCGCCGAGCGGCAGGACCGCATCGCCCGCCGCCTCATCGCGGGCGCTAGGTAAAGCGCACGGCTCCCACGCCGAAGAGCTGTTCGACCTCGTCCACCACCTGATCCGTAGCGTCGACGAGAACTCGACGCGGTAGGTTGAGCTCGACCTCCGCGGTCTCGGGGATGCGCACCGTCATACGGATGCGACACTGTCCTGGGTGCCGAGTGATGATCGACCGCAGCCGAGCGAGGCGACGGTCGTCGATGCGCTCCTCAGGCACCGTGAGCCGCATGGTGCGACTCCGCTCTCGTCGGGCCTCGGCGACGCTCCGCGCCGACCCAAGCCGCGCCCGCACCGTCCGAGCCTCGCCGTCATCGTCGACGCTGACGTTGAGCTGGGCGATCAAGGGCTCGCCGGAGCGGATGAGCTCCTCGTGTTCCGCAAAGACCCGAGCGCCTGCCATCACCTCGAAAACGCCGGTGCGATCTTCCAGCGTGAGAAAGGCCATCCGTCCGTTGCCATCCCGAAGGGGCCGCTCCCGCAGCGCTGCGACTAGGCAGCACACGCTCACCTCCCCTCGGCGCTGGACGTCCTCGAGGGAAGCGAGGGTTCCTGAGACCAAGCCCTTCACGTCGCTCAGGTATCGATCGAGAGGATGACCGGTGATGTAAAAGCCAATGGCCTCCTTCTCGGCGGCGAGGCGCTCGGACTCCGGCCACTCGGCCATCTCCTCGTTGTAGATCTCTCGAGGCTTCATGGCGTCGCTGAGACCAGGTGCCCCGAAGAGGGAGCCTTGGCCCAAGTCGCGAGCTCGCTGAACGCTCTTCGCGGCCTCGATGGCGGGCTCCAAGGCCACGACGAGTTGAGCCCGCGAGCGTCCGAAGTCATCGAAGGCGCCGCTCTTGACCAGGATCTCTAAGGTCTTTTTCGAGAGCTGCTTGAGCGGGACGCGCTCGCAAAAGTCATACACGGAGCGGAAGGGCCCATCCGCCTGGCGAGCGTCCAGCACCGCCTGAAGGGCCGCGTCGCCGAGACCTTTGATGGCTGCGAGTCCGAAGCGAATCTGGCCGTCGGGCACGGTGAAGGAGACGTCGGATTCGTTGACCGAGGGCTGGAGCACCTGGATTCCCATGCCTCGCGCCTCGGAGATATACTTGACGATGTTGTCCGTGCTGTTGACCTCAGTGGAGAGGAGGGCGGCCATGAACTCCACCGGGTAGTACGCCTTGAAGTATCCCGTCTGATAGGTCACGAGCGCGTACGCCGCTGAGTGGGACTTATTGAACCCGTAGCCGGCGAACTTCTCCATGAGGTCGAAGACGGAAGTGGCATCCGGCTCGGGGATGCCCTTCTCCTCGCAGCCGGCGATGAACTTCACCCGCTCTTTGGCCATGACCTCGATCTTTTTCTTACCCATGGCCCGACGAAGGAGGTCGGCCCCGCCCAGGGAATAGCCAGCCATCACCTGGGCGGCCTGCATGACCTGCTCCTGGTATACAAATCCTCCGTAGGTGGGCTTGAGGGTCTCCTCGAGGAGAGGGTGAGGATAGGTGACGCGGCGGCGTCCGTGCTTGCAGTCGATGAAGTCATCGACCATCCCCGTCTGCAGTGGCCCGGGACGATAGAGGGCCACCGCAGCGACCACGTCCTCGAAGCAGTCGGGCTTGAGGCGCTTGAGCAGGCCCTGAAAGCCTGTGGACTCGAGCTGAAAGACTCCCAGGGTCGCACCCTTGGAGATCAAGTGGTAGACCGCGGAGTCGTCGAGGGCGAGAAGGTTGCCCCTGAGGGTGAGATCGAAGCCGGATTCGCGCCGGGTACTCCGATCGACGTAAGCTTCATCGAGGCGGGCTGCGAGAGCCTCGGGGCCATCTACGAGACGGGCGATATGAGGGTGGCGGATAAGCGCCGATACGTCCTTGGCCTCGAGCTCTCGAGCTACACGGTCATTTACGTGACGCTCGGCGTGATAGATGACGTCCAGCGTCTTGAGGCCGAGGAAGTCGAACTTGACGAGGCCAGCGTCCTCGACATCCACCATATTGAATTGGGTAACGAGCTCGTCGTCGTTACCCTTGAAGCAAGGCACCTTTTCCCAAAGGTCGGCGTTGCCAATGACGATACCGGCGGCGTGCATGCCGGCTTGCCGATACAGCCCTTCGAGCTTTCGAGCCGTCTCGATGACCTCGCGATAGGTCTCGCTCTGGTCCATCTTCTGACGAAGTTTGGGCTCGAGCTCGAGCGCCTTGTCGATGGTGATGGGTTTGGCGCTTCCCTTTTCGTCCTTGTAGACGTTGGGGAGGAGCTTCGTGAGCTCGTTGACCTCGTGGAAGGGAAGCTCGAGGCATCGAGCCACGTCCTTGATGACCGACTTCGCCTTCATCTGGGCGAACGTTGCGATCTGGCCAACTCGAGTCTCCCCGTACTTCCGGGTAACGTATTCGATGACCTCCCCCCGCCGCTCCTGGCAGAAGTCCACATCGAAGTCGGGCATGCTCACGCGCTCTGGGTTTAGGAAGCGCTCGAAGAGGAGATTGTAGGGGATGGGATCGAGATCCGTAATGCCCAGGGCATAGGCGACGAGCGAACCGGCTCCGGATCCTCGACCCGGCCCCACCGGGATATCGTGAAGCTTCGCCCAGTTGATGAAGTCGGCCACGATGAGGAAGTAGCCGGGGAACTTCATCGAGATGATGATGCCGAGCTCCCTCTCGAGTCGGGCGCGGTAGACATCCCGGTCCACCGGGTAGCTCAGTTCTTTGAAGCGAGCCTGAAGGCCCGCGAAGGCTCGATCGGACAGGTGCTGGTCCAGGTTTGAGCCGTCCGGGGTCTCGAAGTGCGGCAGCTCGGGCTTTCCGAGCTCGAGCTCGAGCTCGATCATCTCCGTAATCCGGCGCGTGTTCGCGACCGCCTCGGACGCGTCGCGAAAGAGGCCCTTCATCTCAGCCTCGGAGCGGACGTAGAAAGCGTCAGAACCTCGCCGGTAGCGGGTGGGGTCGTTTCGGTGCTTCTGGTATCCGATTGCGAGCAAGACGTCGTGCGCGTCCGAGTCCTCCCGCATCATGTAGTGACAGTCGTTGGTGGCCACCAGGGGCAGCTCGAGGTCGCTCGAGAGCTGCTTTAGCCCGTCGTTGGCCAGCTTCTGCTCGGGACGGTCATTTTCTTGAATCTCGAGGAAGAGATGCTCGGGAGCGAAGATGGTCTTGAGGTCGAGAGCCGCCGAGCGAGCGCGGTCCATGTCCCCCTCTTTGCAGGCTCGAGGGACCTCGCCACCGAGACAGGCGGTCGTAGCCACCAGCCCTTCCGCGTGCTGGGCGAGATACTTCTTGTCGACGCGGGGGCGACGATAGAAGCCCTCCCGATACCCGGCCGAAACCAGGCGCATTAGGTTGCCGTAGCCCACCTTATCCTTCGCGAGGACGAGCAGATGATGGTTTGTCTGCTGCTCGCGAAGGGTCATGTCTCGTTCGGCCACGTAAAGCTCGGCCCCGATGATGGGCTTGATGCCGGCCCGCTTCGCTCGACGGTAAAAGTCGATGGCCCCAAACAGGTTGCCGTGGTCGGTCACCGCGCAGGCGTCCATGCCCAACTCCGAGATCCGAGGCACGAGGTCGGCCATATGAATGGCCCCGTCGAGGAAGCTATAGGCGGTGTGCAGATGTAGGTGCGTAAAGTCGGCCATAATCAGGACGAGGCGCGCTTCTTGGCGCCGATGGGAAAGGGGTACTCGAACGGAGGCTCCCAATCGGGGGGAGGTCCATGCCATCCAAACACCTCGAGGCGTGTTCGCCCGGCCCGGTCGAAGACCACGCCCTCCTCGACGAGGAGCTCGAGCTGCCGCTGAGGACGATCAACGTCGCCCCGGTGGGAAATGGCCCCGTTGGCATTGATCACCCGCTGCCAAGGCACCTTACGGGCCCGGCTCGGCGAGAGGTGACGAAGGGCGGCCCCCACAGCTCGCGCATGACGGGGGGAAATCACGTACGTGGCGACCTGACCATACGTAGCAACCTCTCCACGGGGAATCAGCGACACCACCGCGTACACCGCATTCATGAAAGCGTCGGAGGGCCGGCCCACTTCCGAAGGACAATGACCGAGCTGGCGATGCGACTCAAGGCGGGGTCGCGAGCCCAAGAGGTGGGGAGAAAAGAAAAAAAAGCCCCGCCTTCGCAAATCACGAAGGCGGGGCGAAAAGAGCCCGGCGACGTCCTACTCTCCCACAGGGTCTCCCCTGCAGTACCATCGGCGCTGTGGAGCTTAACGACCGAG
>JBCBRU010000115.1:0-17996 GCA_039819565.1 Myxococcota bacterium
CCGAAGGATACGAGGACCTGGTTGAGCTCCACTTCGTTCAGAACCTCCGCGCCCGCCGCCGAGAGCCGCTCGGCGAAGCGCCGAGCCCGTGCGCAGGAGCGCTCGATGAGGTCCGCGACGCCCTGACGGCCGAGGCTGCGCAGGGCCGCCCATACGTCGACGCCGCGGGCGCGGCGGGACATCTCCAGGGTGAAGTCCATGGGGTGGGTGCCTTGGGTGAGGTACGCGGCGCGCATGGCCAAGGAGGCCCGCATGGCGGCGGGGTCTCGCACGATGGCCACTCCGTTGTCGTAGGGGACGTTGAGCCACTTGTGGCCGTCGGTGGCCCAGGAGTCGGCCCGGCCGAGACCCGGAACGAGGGCCTTTCGCGTGGGGCCCGCCGCGGCCCAAAGACCGAAGGCCCCGTCGACGTGCACCCACGCTCCCACCTCGGAGGCGGCGGAACAAAGATCGTCGATGGGGTCAAAGGCCCCGGTGTTCACGTTGCCCGCCTGCGCGCAGATGATCGACGGTCCTTTGAGCTCGGGGAGCGCGTCGGCGCGCAATCTTCCCTGCCGGTCGGCGGGCACCACGGTCACGTGGTCACGGCCAAAGCCGAGGAGCGACAGAGCCCGATAGATCGTCGTGTGGACCTCTTCGCTGGTCACGATCTGAACCCTCGGGGCTCCGTTCATGCCCTGGGCTTCGACGTCCCAGCCGACCTGCTCGAGGACGGCGTGGCGCGCGGCCGCGAGGCAGGCGATGTGGGCCGCGGTGGTGCCCGTCACGAAGCCGACCGCGCTCTCGGAAGGGAGCCCGAGGAGGTCGAGCAGCCACTCGCCGGCCAAGGTCTCGAAGTGATGCGCGGTGGGTGACATTACGGCCATGGCCGCATTCTGATCCCAAGCCGTAGCCAGCCAGTGAGACGCGACCGACACGGGCAGAGCCCCGCCGGTCACGAAGCCGAAGTAGCGCGGACCGGCCGTGGACACGGTGGCTGGTGAACCGAGTTCGTCCAGTTCGCGCAGGACGTCCTGCGCCTCGGAGGGCGTATCGGGGAGCTGACGCTCGAGACTCTCGAGCGCCGCGAGCCGGGACGGCTCGGGATACACGGGGCGGTCCTCGATCCCTTGGAGGTAGGTCAGGGCGCGGCGGGCGGCATCGTTGAGCAGGTCGTCCATGCCCCAGTCTTTTGTCGCAACGTAGATGAGATCAATATATCATTTATCACTGTGACAAAGGCCTGGCGCCCCGAAGGACCTCGACCGCCCGGGACCCCGCGACACGAGTGGCTCTCCAAGGCCATCGCCAATGACATCGCCGCCGGTCGCTTGCGCCCCGGCGAGGTGCTTCCCCCTCAGCGTGAGCTCGCGGACACCCTCGGCGTGGCCCTGGGCACCGTGACGCGCGCGTACGCCTCGGCCCGTCGCCGCGGGCTCGTGGTGGGGCAGCGGCGCCGAGGGACGGTCGTGGCCTCCCCCCGCCCGGTGGCCAATCCTCTCGCCTCGCTCGTGGGGGCTCCTTCCGCCACCGTCGATCTCGCCGCCAACTTGCCGCTTCACGCCGCGGATCCGGATCCTTCCCCCGCGTTGCGGGAGATTGCGGGTCGCCCCGACGTTCGGCAGCTCCTTCGCTATCCTCCCCCGGAGGGGCTGGAGCGACATCGGGGGGCTGCCGCGACCTGGCTTCGAGAGCAGGCGCTCCCCGTCCAGGCGGAGGACATCCTGCTCGTGGGTGGTGTCCAGCATGGCCTCTTCGTGGCGCTCTCGGCGCTGATGCGAGCGGGCGACACTCTCCTCGTGGAGGCGCTCACCTACCCGGGGGTGCTCGCGGTGGCCCGGTTGCTCGGGCTCGACGTTCGAGGGGTCGAGATCGATGAGGACGGTCTCGTCCCGGAGGCCCTCGAGCGCGCCCTCAGCGAGACGGGGGCGCGCGCGCTGTACTGCGTTCCGACGCTGCACAACCCCACCACGGCGATGCTCCCTCCGGATCGACGGGCGGCCGTGGTCGACATCATCGCCCGCCACCACGCCCTGATCATCGAAGACGAGATTCACCGTCCTCTCGTCCCTCGACCGCACACGTCGATGTTCGCGCTGGCGCGGGAGCACACGGTGCTGGTGCACGGGACGTCGAAAGGGGTGGCCGGAGGGCTCAGGCTCGGCTTCCTGGCGGCTGCGCCTCGTTTTCATCCCGAGCTTCGCTCATCGATCCAAGCCTCCGCTTTCGCGACGTCACCGCTCGGGGCCGAAGTCTTCGCGACCTGGCTCGAAGACGGGACCTTGGCCGAGACGGTGGCGCGCAAGCGGGAGCAGGCTCGCCGGCGCATCCGCCAGGTCCATCGGGCCTTCGAGGGCGTCCCGGCGATCAGCGTGCGCGCCGACCCTCGCGGTTACATCGCGTGGGTGCGTCTCACGGATCAAAGAGATGCAGCGACAGTTGCGGCCGAGGCGCTCGCGCGAGGCGTTCGGGTCCTCCCTCGCGGCGAGTTTCAGCCGGAGCCCACCGTGCCCGCCGACGCATTTCGTCTGTGCGTGGGATCCGCCGAGGACGAGACCCAGCTCGACGGGGCCCTCCACGTGCTCCGCACCCTCCTGATCGAGGCACCGAAGGCCATCCCTGTGTTCTGAGGGGCTTCACTCCCCGCCACCAGGATGCGCCCGGCGGTCGAGCTCGGGCGGGGACCCCATGCTCCGCAGGGATGGGGCCAGGCGGCTCAGGCCCGCACCCCCCCGTCGGGATTCCACGCGTACTCGAGCTGTTTGGCGGTCGTTTCGGCCAGCTCGCGGCTGTGGAGGCGCTCGACGAGGTGGAGGGCCATCGCGAGGCCGCTGCTGAGGCCTCCCGCGGTGACCACCTCGCCCGCATCCACCCAGCCCACGTGGGCCTGTCCGTCGTCCGAAGAGAGCCGCTGGGCGAGCCCCGGCACGTCCTCGAAGTGGGTGGTCCAGGGGATGTCGGCCAGGAGGTTCCGATCGCCGAGGAGGAAGGCGCCCGTGCAGACCGAGGATTTCACCGACGCGACGGCCACCAGGTGCTCCACGGCCGCGACCACCTCGGGCCGAGCGCACACCGCCTCGATATCGATGGCCCCGGGAATCACCGCCACCGTGATCTTCTCCACCGTGTTCGCGGCGGCGGTGGGGACCAAGCCCAGTCCGCCGAAAGAGGTCACCGGCTGACCGTCGGCCGACACCGTGATCACCTCGAACTGGGGGGCCTCCCCGCGCCGCTGGGCGATGCGGTCCGCGGTGAGGAAAACCTCGTAAGGACCGCCCACATCAAGGAGGTCGACGTCTTCGAAGAGAAGAATGGCCACACGAATCATGAACTCGATGTGGGGGAGTCGCGACGCTGGGGCAAGGCAGGCGTCCCCCGGCCCACCCCGGAGTGATACAAGGCCCTCCGCATGAGGTACTCGACTCGGGTCGCGCTGGCCGCTCTGGCCGCCGTCGCCCTGGGCCGCGGGGTGGCTCTCGCCGACGGGTCCGACCCTCGAGAGGACGACGCCTTCCGTCATCGCGTCCTGTTGGGCACGGGTTTTGGGGCTACCGACGACCCGGACGGCGTGCGCCTCACCTTCACGCCCCGCCTCGCCCTCGAGCTCCGGATCGCGCCCAGCTGGCGCTTCGATGCCCGCTGGATGGTTCCGCTCTTGTCCTCACCCTCGGGGAACATCGTCGATCGGCGCACCGGCGAGTCGCGCTCGGACACCGTGCCGCGCACCGGCAATCCCACCCTGTGGATCCGCCGCGCTGTCCTCCGTGAGCCGAGCGGTTTCGACTTCGACCTCGCTCTCGGCGCGGCCCTCCCCATGGCGTCGATCCAGCAACCGACGCCAGCCACCGGCCCCGACTTCGAACGGGCGCCTCACACCGAGGCCACCTACCGGCGGGCCCTCGCGACGGACGGGTTTCGGCGACCTTGGCTGCTCTTTTGGAATACCGCGAGCGCCCTCCTGCAGGGCTACGTGCGCCAGGAGACGGGCGCCGTCATTACGGATCTGGAGCTGACCCTGGGCGTGCTCATTCCGGCCGGGCGGCTGCGCCGGGACCCTGGTTTCGTGGGGACCATCAGCGCCTATACGGGGGTTCGGGTGCTCGGACCGCTCGAGCTGGGGATGCGCACGGACCTTGGATACACCACCGAGCAGCGAGACGAGTTCGATGGCTCCCTTGAGATCGAGGGCGTGCAGTGGAGCTTCGCGCCCGAAGTCCTGCTGGATCTGGGGACCTTCTCGCTCACCGCGGGCGCTACGGTGGGCGCGGGGGTGGCCATCGAACCCTTTCCGGAGCGGGCCAACTGGGGGCTTCGCTTGGACGCCGCTGCGACCTTCTGAGCGGGCGACCGCCTCGGGAATCTGGCATGGTGCCGAGGTGCGTGGCGCGGTCGTAGCCCTGGTGGCTCTCTCCCTATGTCTGTCCCTGGCCTTCATCGGCGACTTGGGGCGTCCCGCGGGCGCGACCGCGCTCTGGGTCTTCGTGGCCATGAGCTTCGGTCTTCAGTGGGTCGCCTTCGTCCCGGCGGTGATTCTACGCACCGAGCGCTTCTATGACCTCATGGGCACGGTGGGCTATCTCACCCTCACGGCCGCCGCGCTCGCCAGCACGGAGCTTGATTTTCGCAAGCTCGCCGTCGCTCTCGCCGTAGCGATCTGGGGACTTCGGCTGGGGAGCTTTCTCTTCCTGCGCATCCACCGGGACGGAAAGGACCGCCGCTTCGACCAGATCAAGATCAACCCGCCTCGCTTCTTCGCGGCGTGGAGCCTTCAGGCCACTTGGGTCTTCATCACCCTCCTCGCGGTGCTCCTCGTGCTCCTCAGGCCCTCGCAACCGGAGTTTCGCATCACGGATGTCCTGGGGATGGGCCTGTGGGCCGTGGGCTTTGGCATCGAGGCCACCGCTGACGCCCAAAAGAGGGCCTTTCGGGCCCGCGAGGAGAACGCCGGGCGCTTCATCTCGACCGGGCTCTGGGCGTGGTCTCGCCATCCCAACTACTTCGGGGAGATTCTCCTGTGGACGGGCCTCGCGGTGGTGGGGGCCGGGGTCTTTCAGGGCTCCGAGTGGATCGGGTGGGTGTCGCCCCTGTTCGTGACCTTGCTGCTGCTGCGGATCAGCGGGGTCCCCACGTTGGAGAAGGAGGCGGATCGCCGGTGGGGAGATGATCCGGACTACGCTCGGTACAAGGCCGCGACGCCGGTGCTGGTCCCGCGGCCCCCCCAAGCTCGAGAGACGGTCTAGCTGGCCTACTCGAGCGCCGCTGCTGCCGCTCGGGTGGCTTTGGCCCCCTTCGTATCTCCCGCCGCCTCCTGTGCCCGCGCCAGGAGCTCGAGCAGCTTGGGCTCCTTCGGATACAGGGCCACCGCGGCGCGAAAGCGAGCCACCGCCTCGGGCGCGCGCTCGGCCGCCATCAGCACCTGGCCGGCCTGCACCTGAACCCGGACGTCCTCGGGGGTGCGCCCTGCGAGATCGGTATAGAGCTCGGCGGCCCGGGGCACGTCGCCCGCGAGGAAGGCCGCCTTGGCTTGGCTCCGGCGAGCCTCGACGCTGGTTGGGTCCAGCCCGACCGCCCGCGCGAAGGCGGCTTCGGCGGCGGCGAAGTCCTTCTCCGCAAAAGCGATCTCGCCCTGCGCCATGTAGCACTGCGTACACTTCGCGGAGGCTTCGACGGCCGTGTTCGCGGTGCTGCGGGCGCGCTCGAGGTCTCCCGCCATCTTATAGGCCACGGCGAGATCCGCGATCAGCTCCGGAGGCGGGGCCGGGGTGCTCGCGCGCGCCGACTCGAGGCGACTGAGGCCCTCCGCGATCTCGCCCTGTCGAAGCAGAAAGACCCCCAGCTCCCGCTGCAGGGGGAGGCTCTCGGGAAGCTGCTCGAGACCGCGCTGGTAGGCCGAAGCCTCGCAAGCGTCGTTGCCCTGTAGCGCACAGCTGCTCCCGAGCAGGAGGAAGGCCTGCTCGAGGCGGGGATTGGCTTGGATCGCGGCCTCGCTCCCCTCCACCGCGCCGTCGAGGTCTCCGGACGCGGCGGCGGCGAGGGCGGCGTCGAGCTGGGCTTGGCCAGGGCGCGCTTGCCCCCGCCCGGGGAGCACCGAGCGACGGCGGAGGGGCGGCTTTCGGGGGGAAGTGGCCACGGTTTCTGCGGTCTTCGAGGCTGCCGGCGACGCGGCCGTGGGCTCGGCCGTCTCCGAGGAGGCCGTCGTGGCGCAGGCTGCGCCCCCGGCACCGAGGAGCACGACGGTGACAACGATGAGCCGAGACATCATGGCTCGCTCTTAGCAGCGCCGCAGACTCGAACCCAAGCGCGGGAGGTTCGGGAAGGCCGCGGGAGGTGGCCTGGGGGTGGGCGCTCAGTCGCCGGCGCCCTTGGGTTTGGCGGAGGGGCGCTCCTCGTCGGGTGGATCTTCCTCATCCTCGGCTTCGTCTGAGGAGCGGCCCACCACGGCGCTCGCGGCTTTGCCGACGAGGCTGGCCGCCCGGGTGACCAGGCTCGAGTCTTTGCGGCCGGAGTCTTCGTCGTCTCGGGAAGCCTCCGGATCGTCTTCGAGTCGTTCCAGAGGGCTGCGACTGTCGAGGAGGGTGGGGGAGTCATAGGTCTCCGAAGAGCGGTCTTGGGCTTCGGCGAGGGCTTTGAGCTCCGCGGCCTTTTGAGCGATGACGTCGGCTCGGTCTCGCTCCTCGAGCGAGGGCGCGGGGGGACCCTCTTCGTGGTGCAGGCCAATGAAGGCGTTGATGACGCGCTCCTTGTCTTTGCCCTCCGGACGGGGGCGCTGATGGGCGCGCATGGCCATGACGTGCTCTCGGAGGGGGATCTCGATGCCGAGTTCATCGAAAGCCTTCTTGACGCGTCGCTGATACTCTCGAGAGGTCGACCATTGCATGCCGGGGAGGGTCTCCAGAATGACCCGAATGATCATGGCGTGCTCCCCGAGGGACTCCACCCCGAGGACGTCGACAGACCGCAGGATCGGCCCCCAGTGCTCCGTCTCCTGGAGGTCCTGGCCGATGCGCCCGAGCACCGAGATCACCGCGTCGACGTCTTCCTCGTAGTCCACTTTGACGTCTACGACGGCCCGGGACCAAACCTTGGTCTTATTGGTCGTGGTCTTGATCTCGCCGTTGGGGATGGTGTGGACCTCCCCGTTTACGGAGCGAATCACCGTCGTGCGAAGGTTGAGGTCTTCGACGGTCCCGGACTTTCCGTCGATGTCGATGACGTCCCCGATGCTGTACTGCCCCTCCAAAAGGATGAAGAAGCCCGCGAAGAAGTCCTTCACTAGGGATTGGGCGCCGAAGCCTACGGCCAGGGATAAGCCGCCCGCGGCCACGAGCAGAGGGCCGTAGTCGATGTCGAGCTGCCCCACCACGAACAGAATGGTCACGGCGTAGACCAGGAAGCGGATGGCCCCGATGCCCACCGAGAGCACGGTGCGGGTCCGCTGTTGGCGGATGGCTTGCACACGTTGGCGCTCGAGGTTTTGCGAGACGATGCTCGCGAGGAAGCTCTCGCTGCTTCGCTTGATGAGCCGAAGCGCGAGGTAGGCGAGCGCCACTACGATCAGCATCCGCAGGCCTCGCTCCAAGACGGTCTCGGCGATCGTTCGGTAGTACGCCCCGCGCAGTCGAGGGAGCTCCACCCCGAGGATCCGACGGCGTTCGCCGAGCACGCTGTTGAGTCGGCGCTGAACGACGTCGCGGCGGATCTCTACCCGTCGAATGCTGCGGCCTAAGAAGTCGGCGTGGGTTCGGGCCGCCGAGAGACGCTCCGCGATCACGAAGCTGCGAATGAGGAGCGCCTTGGATCCCGTCCGACCTGCGAACGCGAGCACTTCTTCCCCGCGCAGCTCGCTCAGGTACTGGGCTCGAGCCTCGAGGTCGTCCCGCCCTCCGGCCGCCTCGGCGCGGAGCCGAGCCAGCTCCCGCTCCACGTCGGAAACATCCGTCTCCAGATCGTCGCCCTCCACCTCGAGCGCATCCAAGCGCTCTTCGAGGGTTCGAATCCGCTGCGCGAGCCGCGAGTACTCGCTCGGTGAAGTCTGCACGAGGGGGGCGGCATCGGGCGGGGGAAGATGCGTCTCCTCCTCGGCTTCGAGGGCTCGAAGCCGCTCCGCGTCCGCGACCAGACGATCCCGAACGAAGCGGCGTTGCTCGACGGTCTGCTGCAGATCCGCGAGGCGCTTACGGTAGCGGCGTACGCTGGGCGCCCGTTCGTCGAGAGGGTCGCCGCCGTGCCGCCGCCACAGGTCGGTGATGCTCGGTCGCTCCGCGAGGGGAGCATCCGGAAGGTCCTGCTCGTCGGGATCTCGGCGCGGGGCGCGCGTCGCTCCGAAGTGCCGCTTGACCACCTCGAGGGGAGAGATCGCCGAGGTTCGATAGGTCAGCGCCCGGGCGCTTCCGCGCAGCCGGGGCCACAGCGCCTCGAGCTTCTGGCGGGCCTCGACGGCCTCCATCACGCCGTCCTCGTAGGCGACGTAGGCGTCGAAGGTCTCGACCTCGAGGCGGGTCTCGAGGCGTTCGGCGAGGGTCAGGAGTTCCTCGGCGGAGCGGGTTTGCTCATCGAGCCGCTCGAGCACCGAGAGCCGATCTTCGATGAGTGAGGAGCTCTCTTCGGTGCTCGTGAGGGCGGCTTGGGCTCCGAGGAGGTTGTCGACCTCGTCGGTCGCGCGGCGGACGAGGCCGCCGAGGGTGCCTTCCGGGAGCAGGGAGCGGTGAAGAGCCTCGAGGCGCTCTAGACCCGCGTCGTACTCGCGACGGAGGCGGACGAGGGCGCGCGGAGGGGCCGTACGGGCCAGCTCGAGCTCGGCGCTCAAGTCCTCTACGACCTGCTCGGCCTCCCGCAGAACCAAGCTGGACTTCGCGTGCTCGGTGGATCCTGGGGGCAGGTTCGCGGTGTTGTTCCAGCGCTGAATGGCCACCTCGAAGGCAGCCTTGGCCGCCTCGAGGGCGCGCAGGAGCTCGGGGACGTCTTCGCTCCCGTACGGCGGAGGGCCGGAATCCGCGGCGGGGTCCGAGCTGACGGTGGAGCTCTCGGTCGAAGAGGGCTCTTGCGCGCTCGCGAGAGAAGCCAGGAAGCTCAGAAGCAGAGCCCCCGCGGTCCCGACCCGCCTCATCACTCGGCCCGAAATACCGCAACTCACGACCACAACCAATCCCGCGTCGGGTCTTGGCCGACCGCGGAAGGCATGGTTGCGGTCTGCTTCTCAGTCCTCCCCTGGAGCGGGCTCCGGGCGGAGAAGCAGAGGGGGCTCGTCCTCCTCCTCGAGGTCCGCAGTATCCAGTCCCTCCGAGACCGGGGGGAGGCCAATGACGAAGGCGGCTCCGCCGAATCGGGAGCGGCGGAGGGAGAGCGTGCCCTCGTGCTGAAGCACGATCTTCTTCGCGATTGCGAGGCCGAGGCCGGTCCCTGTGGTCTTGGTCGTGAAGTACGGTTCGAAGATGCGACCGGCGAGCTCGGGGGGCACGCCGGGACCGCTATCCTCTACGTGAATGAAGGTGCGGCCGCTTCCAAAGTCTACCTCAGCGCGGATCTCGATGCGCGCGGCGGTTCCTGTGGCCTCCACCGCGTTGTCCACGAGGTTGACGAGGACCCGCCGCAGAAGCACCCGGTCGATCGGAGCCGGCCAGTGCTGAGGGAGGTCTCCGAGGCCGATGCGGACGTCCTCTCGATACTTCCCGTAGGCGTGAACGAAGCGGTGGAGGAACTGGCCGACCTCGACCCGGGCGGGGGTGACGGCAGGAAGACGAGCGAAACGCGAGAACTCGTCGACGAGGCGGCTCAGGGCTTCGACCTCCTCCTCGACAACCTCCGTGACCTCGTCCGCGAGCCGCTCCAGGTCGGCGTCGGGCCGGGCGTGGGTGCGCTTCTTGAGCTCCTGTACGGCCAACCGAATGGGGGTGAGGGGGTTCTTGATCTCGTGAGCCAGGCGGCGGGCGAGATCCTGCCAGCCTGAGACTTTCTCGAGATAGATGATCCGGTCTCGGGCCTCGGCTACTTCCGCCACCATCCGGTTGAAGTCACGGGTGAGACGGGCGATCTCATCCTTTCCTCCTACCGGCACGTGCACGTTCATGTCGCCGCTCGCGACCTGGGCGGTGGCGGCCGCGAGTCGACCCACTCGCCGGGTCACGGCGCGGGCGAGCCACCAGCCGAGACCCAAGGAGAGCGCCACCGCCGAAAGGAGGATGCCGAAGTAGGCCAGATAGAAGCTGCGGGCTCGGTCCGACTCGAGCTTGCGGCTGGTTCGATAGATGAGGGCGATCTCCGCCGCTTCGTCCTGCTCTTCGAGATATTTAGCGGGAAGAACGAAGACCGCCTCCAAGCTCCCGCGGGGGCCCACGGCCAAGTGGTGGGTGCGGGACGGTCCATCCGCGGCTAACGCGGGACGATGCACGCGGAGTCTCAGATCGTGCGGACCGCTGAGGGCGAGACTCCGGAGCTCGGGCTGGGCCTCGAGAAGGTTCTGGAGCAGCTCCGCCGCCACGGAAGCGGTCTGCACCCGAGCCGAGGGCGCGGCGTCCACGGCCCGTCGGAGCGCGGGCTCTCGGGCCAGGGCGCGGGCCCGCGCGGCGTACTCGCGCTTCTTCGCATCGAAGAACTCCCGAAAGAACAGGGCCGAGTCTTCGAGCTGGGCCTCGACCTTGGGGTGCATCGACATGGCGAGCCGGGACTCGATGATGCTGGGGATGAAGACCAGGGAGATGATGAGAGGGACCGTGGCGCAGAGGAGCATCGCCATCATGATGCGCCCCTCGAACCGAGAGATGTACGGCCAGCGCAACCTGAACTTCATAGGGGCCCTCGCTGGATACGTGCGGACTCGGGTGCTTCGGCGGTGCTGGTGTCGCTGCTGAGGCGGGCGGGGTCGTCTTCGAGAGTCTCCAGGCGAGAGGGTCGGTCCAGCGGTCCCATCTCGAAGTCGGTGGTGTCGCCGAGAGCTCCTCCCTCTCGAGAGAACAGGTGGGCGACCGCGCCCAGGACGGTATCAGAGCGGCCTTGGGCCCCCCCGCTTGGGTTCGAGATGAACCGACGGCTCCGCTCCACCAGCTCCTCCGACACCGGATTCAGAACCACGCGTACCCGAAGACGGTATCCGTCGGCTAGAGTGAGGGCGCCGGCCAGGGCCACCGGAAGGCCCTCCACGACGCCGCACGCTCGCAGGGCTCCGGGGAGTTCGTCGAAGGTCGCGACGTCCCGGGGGGCCCCACCAAGGTCCTCGACCTGCACATAGATCTGCTCGTCCCACAGCGAGTAGAGCAGTCGGCAGGTGCGCCGACCTCGCCCCACGACGTCCCCGTTTCGGTCCGTCAGCTCGCTCAGAATCTCCACGCGGCTCTCCAAGCCTCCCGACACGCGTCGTCGAAACGCCTCCGAGAAGGCGTCGACGAGATCGAGGTCGGCGGTGATGCGGTCCTCTTCGAGAGCCAGTCTCACCGGACGGGGCGTATCCGCCGCGGACGAGGGGCCAGCGGCGGCCACGACCCCGGCGGCGAGGAGGAGCCAAAGACCTCTCACAGGAACAGGTCCAGGGCGTAGGCCATCGACAGTACGAAGCGACCCAGCTCGGTGTCGAGCTTGAGTCCGGCGTCGAACGTGACAGGGAAGGTGACGAAGGCGGAGCGGCCTCCGACGTCGTCTTGGCGCTCCTCGAGAGAGCCACTCACCGTGAAGTCGACGGCGAGATAGATGAGGATGCGATCGAAGCCGAGGGTGGGTTCGCCGAGGAGAGGGAGCGTCCAGGTCACCCCCGCGTCGAGGAGGAGATCGTCGTAGTCGTTGTTCTGGCTGAAGTTCAGGCGCACCGCCCGAGGCAGGGCGGGTACGCCGTAGCCGAACCGAGAGAAGTCTCGCGCGAAGTATTGGACGAAGAACGGGGCCTCGCCCTGAACGAGGCCCCCAAAGGCCCGGAGAACGAGCGCCTGATCTCCCAGCAGACGAAAGGCCGCCTCCACCTCTCCCGAGTACTTGCTGAACTCATAGTCGGAGCCGAGGAGGGAGGTTCCGACCTCGACGGCGGCGGCCCAGCGCACCCCGCGGGACGGCGCGAAGGCGTCGTCGCGTGTGTCTCGCTCCCAAGTGGCGCCGAGGGAGGACAGGACGGAGGCGCCATCCAGGATGGACGGGGCGCGGCGCAGCACCGGCGGATCGAGGTTCGGAAGCGGCTCGGTGGTGACCGCCTCGAGGCGGTAGACGAAGGAGATCCTCTGGGCGGGCCCCGGGCCGAAGCCGAGTCCCAGCGTGCCTCCGAGTCGTTCGTAGGCGAGGCGAGGGCTTTCGTCTTCCAGACTGGGGTCAATCAGCTCTTGCCCGACAATCCAGATTGCGCTGCCGGCCAGCTGTAGACCGGTGTTGGCGAGGTTGGGGTGAAACAGGCGTACGTCGAAGGCGCGACGATCCGGCCCGAGAGCCACAGATCCTCCCACCGTCACCCCCCGGCCGAGGAAGTTGGTCTCGGCCAAACCAAGGGCCACGAAAGGCTCATTGCCGGGCCCGAACCCGAAACCCACGTCTTCGAAGCGAAGGGTGCTTCGTTCCTCGAGAGCGATCACGAGGAGGACCTGTCCTCGGCGGGAGCCGCGGCGCAGGCTGAACTCCACGGACCGAAAGAACCCGGTGGAGAGGAGCCGCACCCGAGACGCCTCCACTCTCGCGGTGTCGACGACGTCGCCCTCGCGCAGACTCAGCTGGTCGAGGACGACGGATCGAGCGGTACGCGCGTTGCCGAGGATTTCGATGCCCTCGATGACCCGGAGCGGGGCGAGGGGCGGGCGGGCTTCGAAGGGGTTGGTTTGGGCCCAACCCAAATGGGGAAGCCCGGCCAAGAAGACGACGAACGCGCCGATCAGAGATCGAGCCACGCTCGCCACCCGATCTCGCCGCGGAGCCCGGCGAGGTCTCCCGTGAGCTCGTTCGGCGATGCCGCCAGTCCGCTCGCGTCCGCGAATACGCCGTCGAACAGAGCTCCGATCATCAGCTGTCCGGGGCCCAGCGGAATCAGGCCTTCGACGCCGAAGCGCGCGCTCCCGCTCCAGCGGGCGGCGCCGCCCGCGCTCTCGCCGTCGACCTCGAGCTGGGCCTCCTCGTAGCGAAGACTCGCGCCCGCTCGCGCCGAGAGGGTCAGCGCCTCAACGTCCACCACGGCGAAAGTCAGCTCGAGAGGGAGAATCAGCCCTCCGATCGTGGTGCTTCCCGGTACGCCGTCGGGAGCGCCGAACTGGAAGGTCCCATCTCGCTGGGCCAAGCCGAGCTCCAGCCCGCTGCGGAGGCCGAAACGCTCCTCGAGGGGGGGCAGCGTGACCGCGAGCTCGACGCCGAACCCCCCCCGGAGCGCGGAGCCAAAGGTCGAGCCTCCGAAAACTCGGGCTCCGAGGGACCAAGCCGTGCCGGAGCCTCGTCGGCTCGAGCGGCGTCCCACCGAGACGGCCGGGCGCCACGGATCGAGGGAGAGGCTCGTGCGTATTCGAGGTGCGGTGCGCGGCTCGCCGAAGGCCACCGGCAAGGGGGGGAGCTCGGCCCGGATGTCCGCGGAAGCGCCGGGCTCCGCCTCTCGCGCGGGCACCGCAACCCGCCAACGCCCCTCGTCCACGGCCTCGAGCCTCGTCTTCGTTCCATCGATCCGAACCGCGGGGCGAGGACGAGAGGTGAGGGCGCCTTGCCCATCTCGGACCTCGACCACGGCCGCCGCGCGTTCGCCTTCGCGGGGCGGCGCCGGCTCGAGACGGAGCTGTTCGCCGAAGCTCGAGGACAGCTGGATCCGACCCGCGGGGAGACCGTCGAGTTCGACCTCCACGAGACCGGCTTGGGTAGGGCGTTCGAGGACCAGGACGCGGACGGAGGGGCCGATCGCGACGGTGTCCACCAAGCGCGCCCCGGTGACGGCGATCTCGGGCCACACCGGCGCGCCCCCGAACGGGTCGGGCGGAACGGCGACGGCGAGGGTGGGGCCGGTCCCGCCGTCGGCGAAGCCCTGGCCCGGGAGCGCCGCGACAACCCCGGCGCTGACGCGCCCCGTGGGGATGGGGATCGAGAGCTCCCGGCGGCGGCCCTGACGCACCCGGAAGATTCGCACCGGGGCGCCATACCTCAGGCGGAGCTCCAGCCCGGCCACGCCGTCCGGCCCCCGCGAGGCCGGCGTCATAGGCTCCGAGGAGGGCTCGGCCCCCTTCACGACCATCCGCCAGCCTCGGGGCACGGGGGCGCGCAACGTCACCGGGGCGACGATGGACAGACCCAAAGTCTCGGCGCCGAAGCCCTCAGAGAAGCGGGCCACGGCAAGGACCTGCACGTGGCTCGGGGCGTGGGGGGGAAACTCCGCGGGCACCTGAAGCGACGCCCGGATTTCGGTCGGGTGGAGATGGAGCGGCTCGACGTCGGCGCCTGCGGCGTGGATTTCGACCTCCGCGCCGGAGGGAAGCGGTCCGGACCCCAGGGTCACGGTCTGGGGGAGAAACTCGATATTCAGACGACTCGGCTCGAGGGTGAGGTCGAGGGGCTTGGGGCGGGAAGGTCCGACGACCAAAGGATAGGTCTCGGTGCGTACGGTGCCGTCGACGAAGCTGAGCTCGATGCGGAGCTCCTCGACCCGCTCCTCGCCCGGCATGGAGAGCACGAAGCGGTATCGACGGGCGTCGAGTCGAACCGGACCCTCCACCGGGATGCCTCCTGCCTGCGCTCTCACTCCGGACAGGTGGGGCCCGTCGCCGTCCACGATCACGGTCAGCGGCACCCTCGAGCGCCCGTCAGCCACCAGCCAGCCTCCCCCCGTGCGCGCGACCGTCACCGTGGCCAGAGCCTCCGCGCTCCTCGGTGCGGCTCCCAGCGCTCCCCAAAAGAAGACGAGGGCGCATGTCGCTCGGGAGAGGAGGGGGAGCGGTGGGTTCATCGGCGAACCGTGATCTCGAAGCTCTCTTGGTGCAGCTCGGCCCGGGCTTCGACCACGACGGGCACGGCAAGCTCCCGCTCGAGGTTTTCGAGCTGCTTACGGAATGGGCCGGTGAGCTCAATCGCGACCTCGGGCATCGCGCTCACGAGGAGACCTCGTCCGAGATCCGTGCCCGCGCGAGACGCGAGGCTTCGAAGGATAGATTGACAGACCGAGCGCCGCGAACGGACCCATCCGCGACCGTCGCAATAAGGGCAAGCTTCAGTGAGGGTCCGACCCAGTGACGGTCGTACTCGCTTGCGGGTGAGCTCCACGAGTCCAAAGTCCGTCATGGGAAGCACGTGCGTGCGGGCTCGGTCCCGGCCGAGGGCGGTCACGAAGGCTTCGTGCACCTGGGTTCGATTCTCCGGGACCGTCATGTCGATGAAATCGACGATGATGATGCCGCCCAGGTTGCGGAGGCGAATCTGAAGAGCCACCGCGGTGGCCGCCTCGAGGTTGGTGCGGAGGATGGTCGCTTCGAGGTCTCGTGAACCCACGAAGCTCCCCGTATTGACGTCGATCGCGGTCAGCGCCTCGGCTTCGTCGACCACCAAAGACCCGCCGGAGGCGAGCGGGACGGATCGAGCGAGCGCTTGTTCGATGGCTCGCTCCACGCCTTGGGTCTCGAAGAGGGGGCCTGGACCTTCGTGCATGATCACCCGCTCCCGAAGATGGGGCGCGAAGCGGGAGAGGAGGCTCACCACCCGCTCGTGCTCGTCTTCTCGGTCTACCCGAAGGGCTCGGACGTCATCCGTGAAAAGGTCGCGGGCCGAGCGCAGCACCAGGTCGAGGTCTGCCTGCAGAAGGGCGGGGGCTTGAGTCTCCCGGCTTCGCCGATCCACGTCCGCCCATACCGATCGGACGAAGGCCATGTCCCGGCCGATTTCCTCAGGACCGAGGCCGACACAAGCGGTTCGGGCGATGAAGCCTCCCGCTTGGTCTCCTCGCTGCGCCTCCATCACCTCTTTGAGGCGCTTGCGCTCGTCCTCGTCCAGGATCTTCCGGGACACCCCCAAGCGATCCATGGTGGGCATGAACACCACGGAGCGGCCGGGGACGGTGACGTAGGTGGTCACGCGCGCCCCCTTCGAGCCGAGGGGCGCCTTGGTCACCTGGACCGTGATCTCTTGCCCCTCCTGAATGAGCTCGTGGATAGAAGGGCGGGGGGGCGCCTGGACGTCTTCGTCGCTGTCGAGGTCCTCGCCCTCTTCGCGTTCGTCCTCCTCGGCCCGGGTGACGATGTCATCCACGTAGAGAAAAGCGGCTCGCGGTAGCCCGATGTCGACGAATGCGGCCTGCATCCCCGGAAGCACCCGCGTCACGCGGCCGCGATAGATGTTCCCCACGACGGAACGCTCGTGCTCCCGCTCGAGATAGACCTCTTGCGTGACGCCGTCTTCGAGAACCGCAACTCGCGTTTCGCCGAGAGCGCGGCTCACGAGCAGCTCGGTCTCCATCGAGTCCGAAGCTAGATGACGGCGCCCCGAATTGCGAGCACCGAACCGGTACCCTCAGCGTAGCGGAGCGTCGCCTGTCTGGACGAAGCCAAAGGTGAACGCCTGGGAGCGCCGATGACGCGCCGGGGTCGCGTGGCGTTCGCCGACGCGAAGGAAGACAGGCGGTCAAGCGCAGCGAAGCGCCGGTTCGCGCTCGCGAAGCGGTACCTGTGAGCGTAGCGGAGCGTCGCCTGTCTGGACGAAGCCAAAGGCGAACGCCTGGGAGCGCCGATGACGCGCCGGGGTCCCGTGGCGTTCGCCGACGCGAAGGAAGACAGGCGGTCAAGCGCAGCGAAGCGCCGGTTCGCGCTCGCGAACCGGCACCTGTCTCAGATCTTGTCGGTGAGCTCGGGGACGGCCGCGAAGAGGTCGGCGACCAGGCCGTAGTCCGTAATCTGGAAGATCGGGGCCTCGGGATCCTTGTTGATGGCCACGATGGTCTTCGAGCCCTTCATGCCCGCGACGTGCTGAATGGCGCCCGAGATCCCCACCGCGATGTACAGGTCGGGGGCGACCACCTTACCGGTCTGACCGACCTGCATATCGTTCGGGACCCACCCGGCGTCGACCACGGCGCGGGAGGCACCAATGGCGGCGTTGAGCTTGTCGGCCAGAGGCTCGATGAGGTCCGGGAAGCCCTTGGCCTCCTTCAAGCCTCGCCCGCCCGACACCACGACGCTGGCGTCGGTGAGCTGCGGACGGTCCGAGGCGACCTTCTCGAACTTCACGAACTTGGTCTTGAGGCTGCCCAGATCCACGTCGAGGGCCTCGACCGCGCCGCTGCCCTCGGGGGCGGCGGCGTCGAACTCGGTAGGGCGGGTGCTCACGAACTTGACGTCGGTGGTCACCTCGCAGGTGGCGATGATGTTACCCGCCTGGATGGGCCGCACGAAGGCGAGCTTGTCGCCGTCGACGATGCCCATGATGTCCGACGCCATCCCGGCCCCGACGAGGGCGGCGGCGCGAGGCAGGGCATCCTTGCCGTGGGCGGTGGCGCCCATGCAGACCACGGTGGCCCCGCTCGCCAGAGTCGCGGCCTGGATCGCCTTGGCCTCGGCCTCGGCGATGCCGTGGGCCAGGGCCTCATGGTCGGCGTGGAAAACCTTAGAGACGTACTTGGCCAGTTCGTCGGCCACGGCCTGGGATCCGTGCCCGGCGACGAGCCCGTGCACTTCGCCGCCCGTCCGCTGGGCCGCCTGGCGGGCGAAGCTGATGCAGGTGAGAGAAGCCTTCGAGAGCGCGCCGTCGGCGTGCTCGGCCACGATCAGTACATTCGACATGATTCTTCTCCTCAGAGGACCTTCGCTTCGTCGCGAAGCTTGCCGAGAAGCTCATCTACGCTCTCGACGGTCTGGCCTGCCTGTCGCTCGGCCGGCTCGGCGTAGGTGGAGTACACGACCTTCGCCTGGCCCTCGACCCCGCAGAGGAGAAGGCCCAAAAGCCAGGCATCCAGATCGACGGCGGAAAGGCCACGGTGATCCGCGAAGCAGACGGCGGCCTCGAGCATCTCGAGGTCGAGCTTCCCGCGATCGTAACCACCGACCTGCGCCTCAACCAGCCGCGCTTCGCCTCCCTGCCCGGGATCATGAAGGCCAAGAAAAAGA
>JBCBRU010000116.1:0-17943 GCA_039819565.1 Myxococcota bacterium
ATCATCCTGACAGGGGACGAGATGCGCCCGGCGTGAATTGTGAGCCGCCCCTCCGGGTGATGGATCTCGCCGCGTGGTCGTTCGGCGAAGAGGAGGCCTACCGAGGTAGGCGACGATGAGAGTCGCGAAGCGACGGCCGAGCGAGCACGCGACGAGAGGCGCGGCCGGGGGGTATCAGAATTTACGCCGGGCGCATCTATGCCTATTTCAAGCGGACCGCGGTGGCTTCGTGGCGGAAGCAGCCACGGACGAAGAACGGAAAGAGGCCTGCGAGGTCGCCTCCCTTGACCTGGTAGTCCACCAGACCGTCCGCATCGATAGCATCGGCCTTGGTCATGAGCTCGTCGTACACGTCGACGGGATTCCACGGGTCGAGGACGGGGATGATAGCCACCAGCACCGCGCACTGCGTGACCGTGACCTTGCCCAGGCTCTCGGTCTCGCCCACCGCTCCGGAGCGCGTCGAGACGTGAACCGGGGTCGGGAACACCGAGTGTACGCACCCCGCTCCCAGAAGAGCGACACCGAGGGTCGCGATGAGCATGCGCATCATGACTGGACCTCCTGCCTCGAAACCGCCGCCAGGGGGCCTTCGACCTCGTCGGGATCGACGAGCTCATCGTCGAGCCGCCGCGAAGGCGGGGGCGGCGGGGCCTCCTCCAGGGGCTCGGGCGGGAGCGGGGGCTGCTCCACCTCCGAGGGAGGAGCCACCTCAGGCGGCGGAGCCACCTCGGGCGGCGGAGCCACCTCAGGCGGAGCCACCTCTGGGGGCGGAGCCACCTCAGGCGGCGGAGCCACCTCAGGCGGCGGAGCCACCTCTGGGGGCGGAGCCACCTCGGGCTCCGGCGGCGGCAGAGGCACCTCGCGCCGTCGCGCCGGCTGGCCGCGCACCCGTGTGCAATAGATGTTGACGAGTAACAGTGGCCAATGAATGGCCACGATCTCCGAGTCGAGAAGAACATCCGCGTCTTCCCGCTCCAGGGCTTCCGCGATGACTTCGGTGTGCGTCGGGGCCGCGTTGCCGGCGAAGCCCACCAAGAGAAAGTTGGTTCGGCAAGCTTCGACCTCGACCCGAGTGCCTACCGGTTCGTAGAAGCGATAGAGGTCCTGGCGGGACAGGAAGGTCAGCGCCGGCGAGCCGGACAGCGCCGCGCAGCCTCCGCTCAGGCAAGCTGCAGCAAGGATGATCGAGATCCACCTCTGGCCTCCGCCAACCCCCTCCGTCCCCTGGACCATGAGGAGGCGTCTAGCTCGAATCGAAACCGAGGAGTAGAGGCGAAAGACCTCCTTCACTGCCACCGCGCCCACTCTTCCCGGTAAATCTGGACGAGGATCTGGTTGTCGAGCCGATTGGGTCCCACCTCCTCAGACGCCATATCCCGAGGAAAGTCGAAGGCTGAGGCCAGCGTAGGGTCCGTCCAGTAGCGCAGCTCCCCCGAGACCCCCCGAAGGACCGTGGGCTTCGAGAACGGCTCTCGAGCGGCGAGGAGAAAACCCCACTCCCCGAAGGAAGGCACGGTGACGTGATAAGGGTGTACCCGCCAGCCTGCTGCACTCAGGGTGTCCCGCACGCACCAGAAGCTCCGGCGCGCGTACAGGGGCGAAGTCGACTGGACGACCAGCCGCCCCCCCGGAGCCAAGGCCGTACGCACGAGTCGGTAGAAGCGCGTGGTGTACAGCTTGCCGAGGGCGAAGTTGTTGGGGTCGGGAAAGTCGACGACGACCAGGTCGAATCCCGGAGAGGGCGCTGCGCCGGTGGCCCGAGCCTCCGCTTCGGCCTCGAAGCGTTGGTGCAACCACACCATCGCATCCGCATTGGTGACCTCGACCTCGGGTCTCGTCAGAGCCCCCTGGTTCTGAGCCACGAAGAGCGGGTGCTCAGCCGCGAGCCGGGTGATGGCCGGGTCGAGGTCGACCAGCATCACCTGTTCGACCTCGGAGTAGCGAAGCACCTCCCGAACCGCAAGGCCGTCTCCCCCGCCCAGAACCAGGACCTTCCTTATCGGACCGGCATGGGACGCAAAGGCCGGATGCACGAGGGCTTCATGGTAGCGATGCTCGTCCTGACTCGTGAACTGGAGGTGTCCGTCCAGGTAGAGGTTGAAGCCCCTCCGGCTCCGCGTGAGGACGATCCGCTGGTAGGGCGTCCGTTCTGCGAACACGATGGGGTCCGCGTACAGCTGGTCCTCGGCGAGCCGGGTCAGCGACTCGCTGGCCAGGAATCCGGCTGCGAGGAGAGCGAGGGTGATCAGGCCCTGAATCCTGAGGAACAGCGCCGTCCGGGGCCGGGCGAAGGCGTCCTTGAGAAGGTGGGTGCACCATAGCCCGACGGCCACGTTGAGGATGCCCACGAGAAACCCACCCCGGACGAGTCCCAGCTTGGGCACGAGCAAGAGCGGAAACGCCAGCGAGGCGAGGAGCGCCCCGAGATAGTCGAAGGTCAAGACCCGGGAGACGAGGTCCTTGAGCTCGTAGCGGTCCTGGAGGATCCGCATGAGCAGGGGAATCTCGAGCCCCACGAGCACGCCGATGACCAGCACGAAGCCGTAGAGCACGAGCTGAAACCAGGCGAGACGGGCGAAAGCGAGGAACAGAACGGCCGCCGAGCTCCCGCCGATCAAAGCCACCGCGATCTCGACCTCGACGAAGCGAGCGGCAATGTCACGGCGCAGGAAGCCGCTCAGCCATGCCCCAATCCCCATGGCGAAGAGGTAGACGCCGATCACGGTGGAGAACTGCATCACCGAGTCGCCGAGGACGTAGCTGGCGAGGGTCCCCGCGAGGAGCTCGTAGACGAGTCCACACGTCCCAATGACGAAGACCGTGACGAGCAGCGCCGCCGCGGGGGGAGCCCCGGCGCGGTGGGGAGCGGCGATCACGTGTCCTCAGCTGCCGATGGCGGAAGAGATGATGAGGCTCAAACCGATGACGATGCTCCCGAGCACGATACCGACGGCGACGTTGTCATCCTCGGCGAGCTCCTTACGAAGCGAGAAGGGCGCAATCCGCTCGAGGAGGAGAAAAGCCACGGCGAAAATACCGACCCCGATCAGCGAGTAGACGACGGAGGCCACCATGTGGCCTTGCTGAGTTTCCCAGAACATCTATTTTCCTCCGCGGTAGCCGGTGCCCCAGAAGAACACTCCACCACCACCACCTCCACGGCCTCCGCCGCGGACACCCGGCACGGGACGCGTATCCATACCGGAAAAGACCCGCCCGTTGATCTCTGTCACGAGATATCCGAACAGCACCAGCCCTGCCAGGGCACCTTGTAGCCACGTCATCGCATCACTCCGCGAAGTCACTCTCTGCCCATCGCCGTTTCTCGAAGCCGAAGTATCGGAGCGCGGTCAGGAGGGGCAGAATCCAAAGAAGAAACAAAGGAAGAAGAGCGTGGGTCCCGAGAAAAACGTCGGAGACCACCTCGACCCGAATCGCCCTCGGGGGACGCTTCGCCGAGCCGAGCCACTCCGGCCGAAGGGACAGCTCATACTCACCGGACTTGATCTGGCCGACGTATACGGTGCGGGTCCGAGCCCCGCTCTCCCACGACTGACCGGCTGAATAGCCTCCGTAGCGCTCGACGCGAATCCCGACCGGGACCACCGCGCCGCCGACCTCGACGAGGTTTCCGCTCAGAAAGAGCGCCCCCGAGTCGATATCCGCGTTCACTCGAACGGCGAGATTTCCTCCCGAAGACACCGTGAAGCGCTCGGTCGGGAGCGGCTTGCCGGTCATGGAGGTGTCCGTCGGCTTGTAGGCCCTGGTAGGCTGGAAGCCGGCGCTAAAGCTCGCGACCTTGGCTTCGCTCCGAGTGAGCGCGAAGAAGCCCGCGAGGACCAAGAGCAGCACCGAGGTCAACATCGCAAGTCGCAAGGTGCCTTTCAGGCCGCGACCGTGAGGGTTCGGTTGGTGGGGAGCGATACCTCGGGCTGGAGGGAGGTTCGACAGGCCGAAGGCTTCGGCGATCTCAGCGTGACCGACCCAGCGCGCTCGCGACCAGGTGAGTTCATCGTCGGTCCGTTCCTCGGAGAGCATGTAGGGCGGAGCCACGTAGTCCGCGGCGGACACCCGGTCTCCCACGGCAACCTTCCAATAGAACTCACCGCGGAGCCCATCGACGCGGGCCGACGCCGACGAGAAACGTAGGTACCGTTGACCCTCGTAGCGCCGACTCGACCCCAAGGCGTTGACCACCTGGCCCGCACTCACCGGCTCTACGAAGCTCCAGTGGCCCTCACTCTCCACGAGCCAGCGAAAGCCGGCCGAGCGCTGATGCAGAAGATACTCGGTCCAAACGTACTTCTCGCCCCAAGCCTCGACGCTCTTGACAAGCTGGCCGTACACCGTCCAGCGAATGCCCTCCAGCTTTCCTTCCCCGCCCAAAGGTACGAGCGGCTCCGGCACGCGAGGCATCGCCGACGAGAGCAGAAACAACTCGTTGCCCTTCGAGGCGTCGAGAAGACTGTCGCAGTTGCCGCAGGTGACCCGCTGGGCCTCGTCGGGAGCGCGTAGCTCGATGCCTGCCCCGCAGTTGGGACAGTTCAGCCCCACCGCCGCGGCGGCCTCCGCGGGGGCTACGTCCCGGAGGACGCTGCGATCGAAGAGCTGGTCGTAGTCCAGCTCCTGCCCGACGAAGATGCGCTCCGCCGTTTCCCCTTCGTAGTCCAAGGTGGCGAACATGTGGTTTTCGCCCTCGGCGTCGACGTAGCGGGTCTCGCTTCCGGGCGCGGCGGCAAAGGGCATCTCGCCTTCGGCGCCGAGGAAGGTGGCGACCTTCTTCTCAGTGGCGACGAGCGTGTGCTTGCCGACCGCGAAGCTCCCCCCCACCTGCAGCTCGCCCCACCGAGGGAGCCCCGGAACGTCCTGGCCGAAGGTGATGTACACCCGGCCCTGGGCCTCCGCGAGCCAGCCCCACCGGCCGTCGTCGAAGGTGGCGTACCACTCGTTCCACGGACCCGCGCCGTGGTCGTACTGAGCATGGCCGACCAGCCTGAAACCGAGATTGCCCCAGCGGCCGAAGGTGCCGAGGGAGAGCGGAGAGCCGAGATCGATGAGAGGTGCGACCTTGCCGAGGATCTCGAGCTCGCCAACGTCATCTCCGAGTCGGGCGACGGCACTCGAGCAGTAGGGGCAGACGGAGAGCAGGCTGCTCCCCGCCTTGAACTCGACGGTTCCCCCGCAGTTGGGACACGAGACGACCCGCAGCACTCCGGCTGGGCACTAACATCGCGTGGCGCGAGCGGCAATCGAAGGGGACCGAGATGGCCTCAGGCCGCGTCGTCGGCGTCGATACCGGAGCCCGCGCCGGAAGCGTCAGGGACCTCCGTCCCCGTCACGCTTGGTTTATTTTCCAGCTGCTCGAAGAAGTTGTCCATCCGCTCGACCATCAACCGGACGGGACCCCGGTTCTGCATCTTCTCCTTTTCGGTGTAGGCGGCGAGATGCAGCTTCAAGCGCCGAAACTGCCAGAGAAGCTCGCGCTGCTGGAGATCGACCTCCGACAGCAGCTCGAGGCTCGCCTCGTCATCGTTGTCGGCCACCCGGCCGAGCCACTTGACGAGCTCTCCGTCGCCCAGCCCTGAGCGAGCGAAGGTATTGGCGAGACGCTCGATGAAGGTCGACAGGACCCGCAGGGCCAGGCGCTTCTCCGCTTCGGCGGAAAAAAGCGCGGGCATGTCTTCGAGCATGCCTCCGCAGCTGACCATCGCCCGGGCCCGCCGATGCAGCGTACGCACCAGCCGATCCCGGTTCTCGAAGTCGTGAAAGCGAGTCTTCGAAACCCCGCTTCGGGCCAAGACCCGAACGGCCGCGGAGTGGACTTCGGTCAGGTAGGCGTCGCTATCGATGTGCAAGATCGACTGCACATCTCTGATGTTCCGACCCGTGCCCTGAAAGCGGCGAATACGAAGCGCCGCCACGGTATCGGCCACCGAGAGAATCTGTCCCATGAGGCCGAGCTCCTCGCCCATGAAGTTCGAAGGGTACCCGGTGCCATCGACGTTCTCGTGGTGCTGAATCACCGCCTCGGGGAGGCGGTCCGGAATCCCGTCACACTCCTTGAGAATCATGTGGCTGGCCACGACGTGACTCTGCAGAGTCTTCCACTCGTCCGGCCCATAGAGAGTCTTGGTCGGCCGATTGATCAGCTTGGGGTCGATGTGGAGCATCCCGAGGTCGCGGCAGATGGCGGCCAGGTAGACGAGCGCAATCTCCTTTTCCTCGAGATCGAGCTCCCGGGCGATGGCGGTCGCGCACCACGCTCCGAGCAGGGTTTGGTCCGTGAGCTCTCCCTGCCGAAGGCGCATCACGGTGAGCTTCTGCGCGATCAGGGGAGGCAACGTGAGTTTGGTGGCCACGACGGAGAACAGTCGATGGAGCTCCAAGGTCTCGTGGGCGGTGCGCACGTCGGAGAACTTCTCCAGGACGTCCTCGAAACGGCGCAGAAGACCTGAGGCGCTGATCGCATTCTCCAGCTCGACGCTCTTGTCGAGGGGCATGGTCAGCTTGTGGCGCACGATCTTGCGCGCCGTGTCGTAGTCGATGGCTGCACCTTTTCGGCAAATCAGAACGCCATGAACGCTGTAGACATCTCCGTTGGCTCGGACGCCCCCCACGGATGCGTTCACGGCCGCGAGATGCTGGGCGTAGGCGTTCGTCGCGGCCGTATCGACCGGCGTGTCCTCGGTGCTCACCTCCCTCGGTGATTCGACCGGTTTGCGGACCGGAAGACTCGCGGGCCCCTGGGAGAGGCCCCATCGCTTCTTTTCGGATCAGTCGTGGACCCAGGCCGCTTCGAGCTGACGATGGCGAGGGTGATCCCGGAGGCCCTCGAAAGCTCCCTCCGCCCGCCAGCGATCCGCGTCGTCGAAGCCGTGCTCCACGGCCCGCTCGAGGAGCCCGAGGGCGGTCTCCTGGTGGCCTTGGTGGGCAGCGTACACGGCATGGAAGAAGGCCAGGTCGGCGTAGGCCTCCGCGTCGACGGGGCGCCCTCCGTCCACGCGATGATGAATGCGCTCGGCGAAAACGGCCCCGTCTGCGCGCCCCCTCCGAAGCAGCCACGTGGCCGCCTCGAGGGCGAGCTGCTGCCCGGCGGGCAGCCGTAGCAGGAGCTCGGAGACAGCCGCCTCGTCTCCGAGCTCGAAACCCGCGTGGATCCCGAGCTCCGCGACCGCGAGACGCTCGCGAGGGGGCAAGCGGGTGCGGAGGGCGGCCTTGATGACCTCGTTCCAGCGCTCCGCTTCGAACGCGTCGTAGATCTCGAGGTGGCGCACGTGGGCCGCCTCGCTCCGACCGAGCAGCACCGCCAACCCCGAGAGCCAAGCGATGACCGGGAGCTGACCCGGCCACCGCCATACGAGGAGGGACACGACCCCGGCCGCGAGAGCCCACCCCAGCCACCAGGACCGCACCCGGCCCAAGCGAGGCTCGAGGAGCCGCTGAGCGAGGACGCCCCCGTCCGTCACGGGCGCGGGCACCAGCTGAAAAACGAGCCATACTTCGGCCACGGTGCGGAGGTCGGCGGACCCAACGGGATCCTGGATCAGGGCCCCGATGGCGAGGGCGGAGGGAAAGCCCAGTCCGAGTCCGGCCAAGAGCACCGCTCCCCCCCGCACATCCAGCGACGACTCGGGCAGATAGCTGACCCCGGAGCCCAGCTGTATGGGAAGGAGCATCCGCGTCCCGGCCAGCCCCCGAACCCGCAGAAGCGCCGCCGCGATCGCGTGGCCGAGCTCGTGGGTGACGATCACGATGGCCAAAGCGGCCCCTAGTGACGGTCTCCCCAAAACGCCCACGCCCAGGGCCACGAGAACCACCTCCCAATGAAGCCGAAGAGGTCCGAGCTGGAGAGGAGGAATCACGGCTTCTTCGGGCGGGGGATGGGAAAACGTCGCCCGTCCCCGGCCAGGGCGACGTTGGGGAAAGCTCGCGAAGCCTCTTCCAGGAAGGGCTCGAGCTCGGCGTACATCGGATCGAAGTGGGTGAGGATGAGCTGCCGTGCTCCGGCCTCGGCGGCCAAACGCCCGGCTTCGAGGGCGGTCCGGTCCATGCGCGCCTCGGCCTGAGCGCGCTCCGACTCGAGATAGGTGGCGGCGGCCACGACCACCTCGGCGTCGCGGGCCAGAGCCAGCGCGTTGTCACACGGGCGACTGTCCATCAACACGGCGATGCTCTGTCCGGGCCGCGGCACGCTCACGTCCTCGAGCTCCACCCGCTGCCCGTTCACCAGCGCGAAGCCGTCCCGCTGAAGGTTCTTGATCGCGGGACCGGCCAAGCCCGCGGCGCGGAGTCGGTCCGGAAGCATGGTGCGACGAGGACGCTCCTGGAGGCGGTAACCCAAGCACGGGACGGTGTGGCGAAGGGGCGCCGCGATCAGCTCCAAGGCGGAGGTGCTCGAAACCACCTCGAGCCCCGCTTCGGCGGCTGCATCCTCCACCGGTCGCGGATTGAGACGACCGGCGGCGTGATAGATAGAGGCTTTTCGGAGGCGGTCGAAATAGATTTCCCCCGAAGCCGGGAACACCACCTCGACCGCGTGCGGAACGCGATCCAGCGAGATGCGCTGACACAAACCGGCGAGACCCAGGCAATGATCCGCATGAAAGTGGCTGACGAAGATCCGCGACAGCGACGTCGCCGTGATGTCGCAAAAGATCATCTGCCGCTGGGTGCCCTCACCAGGATCGAAAAGGATCCCTTCGTCGTCCCAGCGCAGCATGAGGCCATGCAGGTTGCGCTCCGCGGTCGGGAACCTCGCCGAGGTGCCCATCGTAACCAGCTCGCGTACGGACATCGCGGTGGCTCGGGACCATGGCGGGACGGTCCTGAGCTGGCAAGCCGAGGGCTCGCCGCAAGCCCTGCGGTTCCTCTTGGGGTAAACCCTAATTAGCACCTTCCATTCCTGTCGTTTGTCACCGTTATGCGCGGGTGGGGTCGTTGACCCCACCTCTGAGCTCTCGTGGGTTGGGGATGGGAGGACGCTTGGATACGGAAACGATCGATCTCACCGCTCGCTTGGACCGGCTCGAAAAACAGGTTGGACGCATCCTCGACCTCCTGGAAGCACGGCCCTCTGCCCTCGACGAGGCCGCTCGCGGCGCCTCGATGGTTCTCGACGAAACCTTCGGAAAGGAACGCACGCGTCAGCATCTCACCGAGATGCTGATTCGCATCGCGGAGCCCGAAACCGCGGAAGCCCTGGTTCGCGTAGCCGAGCTCGCCCCCCAGCTGGAGCTGGGTCTGCACGCGGTGGCAGCCGGCCCCGCGGTGCTCGAGGAGGCCATGGAGACCGCCCGGCAGAAGCTCGGGCGTACCTTGGATCCGGCCACCCGGGACCGCCGCGTCCAGGCCGCGCTGGGCATCGTCGAGAGCATCTCGGGTGAAGCCGAGCTTGCAGCTCTGCAGCAACTCACCGACGCCCTCCCCGCTCTGGCCCCGCTGGTCCAGGGAGCCGGGGAAGCGCTCCACGCTCGTTCCGAGGTCGAGGGCGACGATGTCCTCTCGGAGCGGGCGGCGCAGCTGGTGCTGAGCCTGTCCGACCCGGAGACCACCGGCGCCCTGGTACGCATCGCAGACCTGGCCCCACAGCTGGAGTACGCGGCTCAGTTCGCCGCCGCCGGTCCGGCCCTCTTGGAAGAGGGCATGGACATGGTGCGCGCGCAGCTCGCCACCGCGGAGGGCCCTCTCAACGCAGACCAGGCGCTCGACGTGCTTCGCGCGGTGGGGCGCCCGGACGTCCTGCGTGCCCTCGAGAGTCTGGCTCGAGCCGTGCCTCGGCTCGAGGTCGCCACCGCGGCCGCAGCTCGCGGCATCGAGCAGCATGTCGCCCTCGAGGGCTCCACCGCGGTCGGAGCTCGCGTCGAGTATGCCGTGCAGGAGATCCTGCATCCCGAGGTCCTCGACGCGCTGGTCAGACTGGCGCAACTCGCGCCCCAGCTCGAGTACGCCGCCCAGTTCGCGGCCGCCGGTCCCGCCCTCCTCGAAGAGGGCATGGACATGGCTCGAAAGTGGTCGGCCAAGAACATCGACGGAGCCCCCGTCGAGGCTCGGGTCGAACGCGCCCTGGGCGTTCTCGCCGCCGCGTCGGATCCCCGTCGTCTCGACGCTCTCGAGCTCATCGTGCGTCGCGTCGAAACGTTGGCCCCCCTCGCTGATGCCCTCGGAGATCCGGAGGCCGTCGACGCGCTGCGGCGACTGATTCAGATCGCACCCAACCTCGCCGCGCCCCTGGAGGCGCTCCCCATCCAGGAGCGAACCCTGGAGGTCCTGCGCATCGTCAATCAGGCCGTCGAGGAGGCGGCCAGCGAGAAATCGGAGCTCGGCGCCTTTGGACTGCTGGGCGCCCTCGGCAACCGCGACGTCAAACGCGCCGCCGGCTTTGGTATCGGCGTGGCAAAGCGACTTGGCTACCGGCTCGACAGCCCTCAGGCCCTTCCCGACCCATCCGCGAAGAACAGCGGGACGAACGGAACGGGCCACTGAAAGACCGGCGGCGCGTGAGCGCCACGAAACCCTAGGAGAGAAGAGGAGAACAGATGACGAATGTACTATGGCTTCAAGGCGGCGCGTGCTCCGGCAACACGATGTCGTTCCTCAATGCGGAGGAGCCCAGCGCTGTCGACCTAGTCACAGACTTTGGGATGAACCTGCTCTGGCACCCGTCTTTGGGCATGGAGCTGGGGAGCCAGCTGCAGACCATGTTGAAAAGCTGTGTGTCGGGGGAGACCGAGCTAGACGTCTTCGTATTCGAAGGCAGCGTAATCCAAGCGCCCAACGGAACCGGGAACTGGAATCGCTTCGCCGGTCGCCCCATGATGGAGTGGGTCGAGGAGCTATCGAACGCGGCCAAGTTCGTCGTCGCGATCGGGGACTGCGCGACCTGGGGCGGTATCCCGGCCGTACCTCCTAACCCCTCCGAGTCCACGGGCATGCAGTTTCACAAGCGCGCGGGGGGGGGCTTCCTCGGCGAGGCTTTCCGAAGCAAGGCTGGTTTCCCGGTCATCAATATCCCCGGCTGCCCTGCTCACCCCGATTGGATTACCCAAGTCATCGTGGCTCTCGCCACCGGTCGCGCCGGAGACATGACCCTCGACGACCTCAATCGGCCCTCGACGTTCTTCACTTCGTTCACCCAGACCGGCTGCACGCGCAACATGCATTTCGCGTATAAGGTCTCGACGACGGAGTTCGGCCAGCGCAACGGCTGCCTCTTTTACGACCTCGGCTGCCGCGGACCCTTCACGCGCTCGCCCTGTAATCGAATCCTCTGGAACCGGCAGTCGTCGAAGACCCGCGCCGGCATGCCATGCATCGGCTGTACCGAGCCCGAGTTCCCACACCACGACCTCGCGCCGGGCACCGTTTTCCAAACCCCCACCACGCTCGGCCTCCCGAACGAGACTCCCCCCGGGATGAGCAAGCGCTCGTATCTCACGCTCGTGGCTGCCGGTAAGGCAAACGCCCCTGATTGGTCGAAGGAAGACATTTTCGTCGTCTGAGAGAAACTGAGGAGGAGATTAGATAATGGCAACCGAGCATTTGGACATTGCTCCCGTAGGCCGCGTCGAGGGAGACCTCGACGTGCGCGTCGAAATTGAGGACGGCCGCGTCGTCGATGCCTGGACCCAGGCCGAAATGTTCCGCGGCTTTGAGATGATTCTCAAAGGCAAGGACCCCCAGGCGGGCCTCGTCGTCACCCCGCGGGCCTGTGGGATCTGCGGAGCCTCCCACCTTACGTGTGCCGCGTGGGCTCTCGACACCGCCTATGGCGCGGAGGTCCCGCGCAACGCGATCATCGCCCGCAACCTGGGACAGCTCGTAGAGAGCCTCCAGTCCCAGCCTCGATACTTCTACGGCCTTTTCGCGATCGATATGGTCAATGAGAAGTATCGAGCGAGCGAATACTACGAAGAAGTGGTGCGCCGTTTCGCGCCCTTCACCGGCACCAGCTACGAGCTGGGCGTGACGATCTCAGGCAAGCCGGTCGAGATCTACGCGCTCCTCGGCGGTCAGTGGCCGCACAGCTCCTACATGGTGCCGGGCGGCGTCATGTGCTCCCCGACCCTGACGGACGTCACGCGCTCTTGGTCCATCCTGGAATACTTCCGGCGAGAGTGGATCGAGAAGTGCTGGCTGGGCTGCTCTCTCGAGCGCTACGAAGAGATCAAGAGCTACCAGGACTTCATGGCCTGGATGGAAGAGAAAGAGAGCCACGCCAACTCCGACCTCGCCCTCTATTGGAAGGCCGGGATGGACTATGGACTCGATCAGTATGGCGGAGGCTGCGGCCGGTACGTGACCTGGGGCTATCTACCGCACGAGGATCGCTACCAGCATCCGACGATGGACAGCCGCAACGATGCCGTCATCATGAAGAGCGGCATCTATGACTCGGCCTCCGACAAGCACATGCTCATGGAGCAAGGCCGGGTCCGAGAGGACACCGTCCACAGCTGGTATGACGAAGGTTCAGACGACTTTCATCCCTTCGAGCGCACGACCGCCGCGGTACAGAAGAACACCCACGACTACGGTGGGATGTACTCCTGGGCCACGGCGGTAAAGGACATGCAGCTCGGCCGTCTCGAAGCCGGTCCCTTCGCGCGTCAGATGGTCGCGGGCGGCACCCACGGCCAGTCTTGGCAGCACCACGACCCGTTCGTGCTCGATATGTTCAAGACGATGGGAGGCCCAAGTCTTCACTTGCGCCAGATCGCGCGCATGCACGAGACCATCAAGCTCTACCGCCAAGCCGAGCGCTGCCTCCGTGAGCTCCGCCTCGACGAGCCTTTCTACATCAAGCCCAAGACCAAGGACGGTCAGGGTTGGGGCGCCACCGAGGCCATCCGTGGGGCGCTCGCCCACTGGGTCGAGATCGAGGGAGGGAAGATCAAGAACTATCAGATCATCGCTCCTACGACGTGGAACGTGGGCCCCCGGGATCGGGACGGCAGCCGAGGACCTATCGAAGAGGCGCTGGTGGGTACCCCCATCGCGAACAAAGAGGATCCCGTCGAAGTGGGCCACGTGGCTCGATCCTTCGACTCCTGCCTCGTGTGCACCGTGCACGCCCATGACAAGAAGACGGGCAAGGAGCTCGCTCGGTTCCGCACCGCCTAAATAACTCACCCCCTCTCGACTCGAGAGGGGGTTTCCTCTCCTTTCCCTCGTTCCCAACCCAGAGATAGTCTTGAGCTCCCGCCATGCTCACCATCATCGGCTGCGGAAACCTCAACCGTTCCGACGACGCGGCGGGGGTATGGGTCGCTCGACGACTCGCGCAGCGCTTCGATCGTCATCCCGTTCCCAACGTTCGCGTCTTCGACGCGGGCACGGGCGGTATGGAGGTCATGTTTCAGGCGCGGGGAAGCCGAGCCCTCGTGGTGGTCGATGCATGCGTGTCGGGGAGCGAACCCGGCGCCGTGTTCGAGGTGCCAGGGGCCGAGCTCGAGGCTGAGCACGAACCCTCCTTTGGGCTCCACGACTTCCGCTGGGATCACGCCCTCCACGCCGGGCGGAAGATCTTCCGAGCGGATTTCCCGACCGACGTCGCGGTGTACCTCATCGAAGCAAAGAGCACGGCGCTCGGTCTCGAGCTGAGTCCCGA
Organism: Myxococcota bacterium; assembly: GCA_039819565.1. Classification (GTDB taxonomy): domain Bacteria; phylum Myxococcota; class Kuafuiibacteriia; order Kuafuiibacteriales; family Kuafuiibacteriaceae; genus JAHQVK01. The sequence continues at coordinate 13,610 of JBCBRU010000116.1, forward strand.
GGTCGAGCGAGGGATCAGCACCGTCTACGGACGGATCCTGGACCGTGTCGCGCGCCACGCCGCGGCCCGTCATGCCCCCGAGGACTTGGAGGTCGTCGTCGAGCGAGGCGTCCTCAGCCTCGAGGCCAACCTCTTTGACCGATACTTTCGCGAGGCCCCCGCCGTCGCCATCGTCGAGCGGGAGGGGGCCCTCGTCCTCCTTCCGCTGGTGGACGGCTACGGCGGCACCCTCGTGAAGCGAAAGAACCGAGCTGGGGACCGCTCGATTGAGATCGCCGAGTTTATGCGTCGGCGCGGCCTCGATGAATGGACCCGCCAAGCCTGGCCCGCCACCTGGAGCACCGAGCTCGGCGGCCTGGCCATCACCCCGAGGAGCTAAAGCGCCATGAATCGTTCCACGCCCAGTCCCCACGTGACCGCCACGCTCGACCGCATCGCGGGTCTCGAGCAGCCTCCTCTGGAGAAGGCCGAAGCCTTGGTGGATGTCGCCACCGATCTCCAGAAGAAGCCCAAGACGGCGCAGGACCTCTTCGACTCGCTTCACTACCTCGATCGGGCGGTGAGTCTCGCCGAGGCCGAGCCCCTCGCCCTCGCCCGCGCTCGGGCCGGACGCGGCTCGGCGCTTCGGCAGCTCCCAGGGTCGGGTCTGGAGGTCCTCGTCGAGGCCCGCGACGACTTCTCGGCCTCGCTGTCGGTTCTTCGCGACCTCGGCTCGGAGGAGGAAGTTGCCGAGGTGGAGATGTCCCTGGGGTTGGTGATTCAAACTCTCGCTTCGGCTGGCAGAGCCCCCCTGACCGAAGCCGTCTCGGCCTATCAGCGCGCACTGCGGACATTCGACGCCGCAACCCACCCGCGCGAATACGCCACCATCCACAACAACCTCGCCACGGCCTACCTCTCCATGCGGCTCGCTCCCGAGAAGGACAAGATGCGAGAGGCGATGGCCGTTCAGTCTTTCCAAGAAGCTCTGAAGGTCGTGAGTCTCGACCATGATCCGGTCGAGTACTCGATGCTCCAAAACAACCTCGGCAACGCTCTTCAGGCCGTGCAGTCGGCCCACCGCCTGCAAAACCTCTCACGCGCGGTCGAAGCCTACGACGAAGCGCTGAAGGTTCGGACCCGGCACGACATGCCCGTCGAGTACGCCAATACGATCGCCAACAAGGCGAACGCGCTCATGAACCTGCCCGATGACCCCGAGGACGCCACGAAGGGGAACCCAAAGAACCTGAGCGGCGCCGTGGATCTCCTCTCGGAGGCACGCACCCTCTTCGAAGACCACGGACTCGAGGACCGCGCCGCCATGGTGGCCGTCATCATCGAGGATATCGGGCGCAGCCTGCCCTCCGACGAAGGTGCTCCGGCATGACCCCGACCGCAGACCGTAGCTTCGAGGCCCTCGCGGAGGACCTGGAGCGCCTCGAACAGATCGTTGCAGGCTCTCCAGAGTGGGGCGCACCGTCTCCAGCGCCTCCTCCAGGCGCTCCATCGCGAGGCCCTGACCCACCTCATCAAGCACGCGCGCGAGCAAGAGGGGGGCTTGAGCTTCTTGCGCTCGGCGCTCGAGGATCCGTCCGTGGCGGCGATCTTCGCCTATCACGAGCTCATCAAGGCCCCCCAAAAGTCTCTGCGAGAGCGCCTGGAGGAGGCGCTGGAGACGGTGCGCCCCACTCTGGAGAGCCACGAAGGCGACTGCCGGATCGTTCGGGTGGAAGCCCCGGTGGTCGAGATCGCCCTGCTCGGAAGCTGCCACGGCTGCACCCACTCCGAGGTGACCGTCAAGTACGGCATCGAAGAGGCTCTGAAGGCGGCGGCACCGGAGATCGAGCGCGTGGTGGTCTTGCCTCCGGAGAAGGCGCGGAACGAGCTGGTGGGGCTTCGCGGTCTCCAAGCATCGCCTTTCGCTCCCGGCGCCGCCTCCCTTTCGGCTCGAGGGTTCGAGGAAGCCTCTTCGGAGGAAGCGGTCCCCGAGGGGGACGTGCTCGCGGTAGAGCTCGAGCGGGCCTCCGTGCTCCTCACCCGGCACCGCGGCGAGATTCGGGCCTTTCCCAATGCCTGCACGCACCTCGGCATGCCCCTCGATGGCGGTGATGTTAAGGACGGCATTCTCACGTGCCCGTATCACGCCTTCGAGTACGTGATCTCGAGCGGCGAGTGCATCACCGCGCCCGAAACCCAGCTTCCTCGCCTCGAAGTCGAGGTTGTCGAGAATCAAGTGTGGGTTCAGACCCACCGAGGGGAGGCCGCATGACTCAGATAGATCGCCCGGCCGAGTCGGTGACCACCAAGGTGCGCATCGGGGGGAGCCCCGCTCCCGCGGGCGAGCGCGGAGTCCCTCTTCTATCTTCGAGCGGCCCCGACGTGGTGCTGGGGGGCGCAGACCCGCTCCTGGGAGGGGTCGAGGTCAACGCGTCGAGCCTCTTCGGACCCCGAGGCGCTTGCCTCCTTCGGCCTGAAGGACCTCTCGTGGTGTCCGATACGGGCCACCATCGGCTGCTGGTGTGGAGTCAAAGGCCCGACCGCGACGGGCGACCGGCTGACTTTCTCATTGGCCAGCCCGACTTTCACAGCGAAGGTCGAAACGGCGGGGGGGAGCCCCACGCCGCCACCGTCAACGTGCCCACGGGGGTATCGAGAGTCGGTCACGGCTTCGCGGTCGCGGACGGGTGGAACTCTCGAGTGCTCATCTGGCGAGACCTTCCTACCCGCTCTCACCAGCCCGCGGATGTCGTTCTTGGGCAAGCCGACTTTACGGGCTCGATGCCCAACCGCGGGCAGTCCGAAGTCGGAGCAGGAACGATGCACTGGCCCTTCGCCGTCCTCGAACACGAAGGTCGACTGGTCGTGGCCGACACCGGCAACCGACGGGTCCTCATTTGGGATGAGATCCCGACGGCCCACGGAACTCCCGCCGACCACGTGCTCGGTCAACCCAGCCTGCAGTCCCGCAGCGACAACGGAGGCGAGGCGGCCGGTCCGGGGAGCTTCCGCTGGCCCCACGACCTTGCCGTGCTCGACGGTCAGCTTCTGGTCAGTGACGCCGGCAACAACCGGGTTCTCATCTTTCCGGACGTGCCGTCTCGTTCGGGAGCGCTCGCGGCCGCGGTCCTCGGCCAAGCCGACTTTAGCGGGGTGGACCACAACCGCGGAACCTACTGGCCCGACGCTCGCTGCATGAACATGCCCTACGCGCTGACGGCCTGGCCCGGGATGGTGGCCGTGGCCGACACCGCGAGTTCGCGATTGCTCGGCTTCAGCGCGCCCCTGATGCCCCACGACCCGGACCGCGGGGCTTCCCATCTCACCGGTCAGGAACACTTTGGCATAAAAGGGGACAACCGCTGGCAAGCCCCGGCGCGGGACAGCCTCTGCTGGCCGTACGGTATCGACGCCATCCCCGGCGCCGCCGTCATCGCCGACACCGGAAACCATCGGGTCCTCATTTGGCGGCGCGAAGGGGAAGAGACATGACCGTCGCGTCACCCCCGCAAGCGAGGCTCGCGCCCGGGTGCGCAGCGTGTGGCGCGGAGGTCATGGACCCCCTTGCTCGCCGATTCCGCTACGCGTTCGCGACCTGCGAGCAATGTGAGCCCGGAGGGCCGCACGGCCCGCCGTCATCGGAGGCGGAGATCGCGCGTTGGCGGGCCCGGTTCCCGCCGTGTCCGACCTGTGAGAGCGAGGCGGAGCTCCGGGGGCAGAAGCTGCGGTGGTGCCACGCGTGCGGGCCGCGCCCTCAGCTCCAGCGGCGGGACGGTCGGGCCTCGGACGCCACCCGCTACACGATGCTCGATGATGTCGATGCCGTCGGCGGGCTCATCATCAAGGGCGAGTCCATCGACGTAGAGACGGTGCAGGGTGGTCTTCGGGTCAGCCGCGAGTACGAACCGGGGGCCGCATCTTTTCGGGGCGCTCGCTCCAACGATGACCTGCCTTCGGCCCCGTCGGTGCTCTTGGACCTCGCGACCCGCCGGGTGCGCACCCCCGTCTACGTAGCCCCCGTTCGGGGCGAGGGCACCAGCCCATGGCGTCTGGTGCTCACCCCCGAGGTCAGCGCGGCAGACGAGCCGATCGAACCCATAGGAACCTTTCTCCTCGACGAGGACACCCATCGCGGGGAGCTGCGTGTACGACTAGATGAAGGGGGTTCGCGCCGCATCGGGGCGCTCAAGCCCGTGGCGTGTGCTTCCCGGCTCGGCTTGGATCTCCTCCGAGGGCATCTCTTGGCCGAGATGGGGGCAGGCGAGCTGGGAAGCACACGCCACGGGCTTGAGCGCCCCGATGCGGCGCGAACCCCCTTCATCTAGTCGTACACGCAGCTCCCCGCGATGGGTGTC